>NZ_JAFLRJ010000297.1 GCF_017315755.1 Streptomyces beijiangensis | reverse complement strand
TCGGACCGCGTCGGACCCGCCTCGACGGCCGGGGCGGGTCCGACGCGGTCCGAGCATGAGGGCGGTGACCGGGCGCGCCATGCCACGTCGACTGCGCCGTACGCCGCCCGTACCAGCTGTCAGCTCTGGGCCGGGGTGGGTGTTTCGTCGGCCTTGATGTCGAAGTTGATCTGTTTTCCGTCGACGGAGGACACCTTGACCGTCACGCCCAAGGTGCTGCCGTCGGACGCCGTCAGCTTGCAGCGGGTCGTCGTCCCGACCTTCCCGACGAGGTCCTCAGGGCAGGTGATGTCCGGCTTCGGCTGGCCCGTCGTGGACGCGAGTTTTGCGGCGACAGTGTCAGCCAGCTTCGCCTTGGACAGCTTCGGGTCGGAGCTTCCTACGCTGACCGAACCCGAGCAGCCGACGAGCAGCGCGCCTGCGGCGATGACCGTGAGGGCCCATGTTGCCCTGGACAGAGGTGACTTGGGCATGGTTGGTTCCAATCCAGGTGATCAGAGAAACAGGGGAACGGGGATTCAGGAGTGGGCGTGGCCCCTCTGGGCCGATCAGCATATGGCGCGTATGCGTCTCGCGCTGAGCCTGTTCTGTCCTGCACCGAATAGATGTCAGGGCTCCACGGAGTCCGCACTTCCGCTCACGGGTGGCGGGGATGCAGCTCGAACCGGGGCGCGAGGCAGTGAATCGATCCTGCTCGTGAGCGTCATTCGGGGGCAGTGGACTTGGTGCCGAACTCGATACCGCTCGATGTCGGCGAACCGGCGTGAATGAGCATGCGGGTGTGAGTACGAGTACTCAGGCGCGTGTCTCAACGCCCCCTATAGTGTTCGTCGTTATCGATCACTGATTTGCGATACGGGGGACGTATGGCAGGCAACTCGGCTTCATTAGAGTTCAGTTCGGGCCCGGTAAAGAAGGCGGCCGAAGTCGCCGACGACCTCGATACGAGCATGCGCCAGGCGCTCGCGAGTCTGAAGGAAGCACATCAGGGCGTTAGTGGCGCCGATGCAGGAGTGGGCCTCGACAGCATGGTGAGGCTGAAGCGGATCCTGCCGCAGTGGCAGGCCCGCATCGAGACCGCGCAGGCCGAGTGCCGGAGAGTCGCCACCAATCTGCGCATTACGGCGGGGGCACATGAGGCGAACGAGAGCCGGACGGCCGACTCGTTGAGCGGCCTGCTGACTCCCGCCGATCCCATCGCCGGTTCGCTTCTGGCGGACACGATCAGCACTCGGCCCACGGCGGCTGATCCCCTCGCCGGTTCGGTCGTGGGGAACGGGTTCAGCACGCAGCCGGCAGCGGCCGATCCCATTGCCCGCTCGGTCGTGTCCGGGGCACCTGCGTCTGATGTGACGGGGGACTTCGGATGACGGGGACCTTTTCCCCCAGGCTGACCAGTGACAGCACGCTCCGCTGGAACGAACTGGCCGAGCTGAACCCGGACCAGCTGTTCCTGGTACCGGCCGTCGGATGGCGCGAAGCCAGTCACCGCGCGCACTCGGCGGCCGAGCGCAGCAGGGGCGAGATGGTGACGCCCTTGCAGGCGACCCAGAAGGGGGAGGACGCGGAGGTCGCGGTGGCACAGATCCAGCGCCTCTGCGAGGACTTCTCGTACATCCACCAGGAGTGCGGCCTCGTGGCCTCCGCGTTGGAGGCACTCGCCGCGGAACTCGCCGCCCCGCACGCCGAGGTGTGCCGGGCGCTGGACGAGGCGCAGGCGCGGGGGTTCACGATTCTCGGCGACGGATCGGTGTCGTACCCCGAAGCGCCCTCGCAGACCGGAGGGGAGGGCGCGGTGGGCCCGGAGGGTGTGGCGGATGCGGGCGGAGGCGTTTTCGACATCTCCGGCCAGGTCTCGGACGTACTGCGGGGCCAGGAGAATCCCAACTACCCGTACGCGAAAGACATCGCGGACCGCATCGCGGCAGCGGTGTCCACGGCCCGTGAAGTCGACGCGCAGTACGCCGACCTGCTACGAGACCTGGACACCACCGACGAGGTCGCGGTGACCGACGCGGCATGGGCGGACGCGGACCGGGACGCAGGCCGCACCGCCGGGCTGGTGGATGACGCGTTGGGCACGGGCGTGCCGGGCGACCACAGCACTCCCGCCGAGACGAAGAAGTGGTGGGACGGGCTGTCGGAGGAGGAGCGCGAGCAGGAACTGGCGCTGCACCCGGAGGAGATCGGCAACCGCAACGGCATCCCGTCCGATGTTCGCGACGAGGCGAATCGGACCAACATCCGCGCTGCGATGGGCCAGTTGGAAGAAGACGACAGCGATGGCGCACAGGCGAAGCTCAAGGGCCTGCAGTCCATCCAGGCACAGCTGGACGCGAGAAGCGATCCGCCCATGTATCTCCTCGGCGTTGGGACGGAGGGCAATGGGCGGGCCATCGTCAGCTACGGGAACCCGGACACCTCACGAAATGTGTCGGCGTACGTGCCTGGCCTCGGCACAAGCCTGAACGCGGGATTCGCCGGCGGCGACCTGAAGAGGGCGCGAAACACCGCTCTCGGGGCGCAGAGCCACGACCCCAGCTCCGCATCCATCGTCTGGCTCGGTTACGACGCTCCTCAGACAGGTTCGGGCATCGGTGACGTCGCGGCGGAGGGCGATGCCCGAAAGGGCGGGACCGCCTACAACGATTTCATGGCCGGCATCTCGGCGACGAACGAGAACGCCGACCCGCATGTCACCGCTATCGGCCACTCCTATGGCTCCCTCACCGTGGGCCAGGCGGCACAACAGGACGGCGGAATCCCCGGCGTCGACGACATCATCTTGGTCGGCAGCCCGGGAACCGGAGCGGACAAGGCATCCGACCTCGGCCTCAGTGGAGATCACGTATACGTGGGGGCGGCGGAGAACGACCCCGTCACGCACGCGCCGTCCAAGGCAGAAACCGGTGGTGCCGTTGCCGGCGGACTTCTTGGCGGTCCGATCGGAGCCATTGGCGGGGCAGTCGTCGGTCATGCCGTCGATGGTGGCGACAACGGCTGGTTCGGCACAGACCCGGCCGAAGCGTCGTTCGGAGGCACACGCTTTGCCGTCGCCGACGGTCCGACCGTCATCCCGAACGGAACCGCGGCTCATTCCAATTACTTCGACCCGGTCAAGGACCCTGAGTCGGCCAAAAACATCGGCAAGATCGTGGCCGGACAGGGGTCGACCGTGAGTAGGGAGGAACCGCGATGAAGGCTGCACGAATTCTTGTCGCCCTGGCGGTGGTCGTCACCTTGACAGGATGCGGGGCGTCACGGCTGATGCCCGGATCAAAGGAGCAGAGGGAGCCCTCCATGGATCAGAAGGAAGCCGCCCTGAAGGCAGACGTCATCACCGGTGCAACGCTCAACGCCATCAAACCCGCCGTGCATTGGGCGAATCTCGTGGATCAGAACCCACAGGCTGCCGAGCTGCCTTCTGACCCCGGGGCAACGGACAATGTGTCCCGTTGGGCCGCGATCATGACGATTGTCTCCAAGGAGCAGCAGGTCAGTCTCATTAAGCAAGTCGAGCGCAACTGGAAGAAGTTGGGCTACTCCGTTACGAAGGTCGACCTGGCCAACACGTTTCCCGCGATCTATGCGACCACACCGGAGAACTTCAGGCTGGGCTTCGATGTAAGGGGCGGAGGGCAGTTCTACTTGGAGGTCGAGTCGCCGGAAGCTCAGCTGGCGAAATTCCCCGATCCCACTGTCACGGACAGTGGCACGAGTTACGGCAATCGGCCCCCGCGCCCGAACATCCGCGACGACTACTGGTCGTCCGCCACCTCCGACCCCCGGCAGGCGTACTGATGAAGGCTGCACGGACTCTCGCAGCTCTGGTGGCGGCGACCGCCCTCGCAGGGTGTGGGGCGTCGTCCGATGCCTCCGACGAAAAAGGCATGGACCTGAAGGCCGCCGCAGCACGGGCGGACGACATCACTCTCACGACGCTGAACGCCGTAAAGCCGGGCGTGAAGTGGTCGTTCTCCGTGAGCTCAGGAGGGCTGGCGCACGGTGCGAAGGCAGGTCCCGACGCGACGGGGACCGTGACGCGTCGGGCTGCCGTCAGGACGATCGTCTCCGAGGAGCGTGGTGGTGCACTGGCCGCCATGGTCGAGGCCGGCTGGAAGAAGCAGGGGTACACCATCACGTACCGCAGCAGCCACGGGCACCCTGAGGTCGAGGCCGCGACGAAGGACGGCTTCCAGCTGAGTTTCGGGACGGGAAGCGGCACGCAGTTCACCCTCATCGTGAAAACACCCGAGGCGCGGCTGTCGGAGGTACCCGCGCCGACAGCGAAGGGCACCGGATCTGTCGACCCCGCCCCGGGACCCAACTCGGCGAACATCCGCGACGCCTACTGGTCCAACGACGGCGCTTCCACCCTGACGCCGTCCTGACCGGGACGAACGCGCCCCTCGCACCTGTAGCAGGTGGTCGTCCTGCTAGGCCTCGGGTCCAGCGCGGTGTTCTCCATCCAGTCCAGGCGGGCCCGGCACTTGGTCAACTGCAGGTTCTGGGGCGTAGGGCGTGGGCCTGGCCCACGAACCGGCCAGGGTTACCCCACCCCAGGGCCGTCAGTCCCCTTCGGGGATTGACTGATCTGGATGATCCGTCCGCTACAGCTCACCGGTGCATCGAGGAGGAGGTAGAGCGGGAGCGATCGCGAAGCGTGCGCACTAGGTGCCTGGTCCAAGCGCTTCTCGACCGATTTGCAGCACCTTCGCAGCGCCGGAGGGCTGGAGTCCAGGCGGAGGGGCTGTGACGCAGCTGTGACTGGGGATACGCGGGAGCCCCTGGGCCTTGTCGGAGGCGGCCGATAGAGTTGTTCAAAAGATTAGCCGGGATGGCTACGTTGAGTGACTGAGTGGCTGCGGCGTTGCATCGGTGAACGGGGAGAGGGGCTGACTCGCGATGGCGAGCGGAGAGTACAGAGTCGATCTGAGCGCGCTGGACAGCGTGGTCACGAAGCTCAACGGGATCATCGAGGACGTGAGCGGCGCGAAGTCGGACTCGAAGTACAAGACGTTCCTGCCTGCGGGGGCGCTGGGAAGCGATGACTTCCTCGATGCGAAAGCGCTGCATGTCGCCCATGAGGACATGAAGGGCCATCTCGAGAACATCGTTGAGCACATCCACAAGCTGATGGACGACTTCGGTACGAAGACGAAGAAGACGCACGGGGCGTACCAGGACCAGGACGCGGATGTGACGGCCGCGATGCAGGGTGGGGATGCGTAATGACTGCGGACAGCAGCACCGGCAAGACCGAGTACACGTACGTACCCGCATCGATGTGCTACGCCGGGAAGCCCACGCAACACTTCACCGATGTGGACATGGACCACATGAAGGCCATGGTGCGTAACGCCAAGCCGGAGGAAGTGCACAACGTCGCCCGGGGCTGGACCGAGGTCAACAACAAGCTGGTCGGCGAGGGTGGTGACGGGGGAGCGCGGCACGCCTTCATGGCGGCGGTGACCGAGGTGCTCCAGCACTGGGAGGGCGACTCGGCCGACCAGTTCAAGAAGCAGGCGGACGTCATCGCCAAGAAGCTTGAGAACGGTGGGCAGTTTGCGCAGCAGACGTCTACGGCGATGACCAGCGCTGCGAATGTGCTCCAGACCATCAAGCCTGAGGTCGAGGCGATGCAGAAGCCGAGTACGGGCAACAGCATCGTCAATGCCATCAAGGACGGCGGCAGTCGCTCAGACACTGGTCTGAAGGATGACTTGAAGGCTGGTGTGTCCACGCAGGACGCGTTGGACAAGAACGCGGGCGATCTTTCTGCGGGCAAGGAAGCTCAGCTGAGGATGGCCGTGAAGATGGAGCAGCTGGCGACTGCCTACTCTTCGCAGACGAAGGCTATGGGGACGTGGAAAACGGTCGTTGACGATGGGACGGACTATCCCGGTGCTCCGGGTGGCACCCCACCTGTCCCGATCATCGTGATGCCAACTGACTCTGGCCCCAAGCTCGTTGGTCGGACGCCATCCAGCGGCGGCTCATCCAGCACCGCGAACCGGTCAACGGTCGCTCCGGCTCCCAGCAACCCCAACCGCATTGGCGGCTCGAGCACAGGGTCCTCGTCCAAGTCGACTGCCCCCTCCGGGATCGGCACAGGTGTGGACAGCATCACCACCACCAACCCTCGCGGTACGGGCGCTGGTGCCACGTTCGGGACTGGCACTGGCGGCCTCGGTGGAGGAAGCGGTTCCAGCCTTGGCGGAGCGAACGGCATCACTGGTGCGGGAGCGGGCTTCCCAGGCGTGGGGGGCGCTGGTGCAGGCATCGGGCGTCGCGGTTCGATGAGCGGCATGGGTTCCGAGGCCGGCGCGGGACGTACTGGAATGGGCGGCGCAGGAGGCCTGGGATCCGGTGCGGGCAAGAAGGGCGGCACCGGAGTCGGGGGTCGAGGTCCTCTCGCCCGCACTAAGGGCGGAGTCATCGGCGAAGCCGAAGGCACGACTGGCGCTGGCGGCAAGGCGGGATCCGGACTGCACGGCAGCCGTGGTGGCACCGCAGAAGGCCGCAAGTCCGCGGGTATGGGTGGCGCTGGTGGCGCGGCGGGCAAGAAGCGCGACAAGAAGAAGGACGGCAGCGACCGCCCGGACTACCTCGTCGAGGACGAGGAAACCTGGGTGTCGCCCGACCAGGACGTCGCTCCTCGGGTGATCGACTAGGCATTCGCCGGGCACGGCGAAGACGGCAGTGGTGTGGGGCTCGCGGTTTCGCGCTGTGAGCCCCATTCAGCGGAACGAAAGGGAACATGGCATGGCGCTCAAGCAGACGCTGCGCATTGTGGGCAGTGCGGCGGCAGCGGGGGCGCTGCTCTTCTCTACGGCGACGACCGCTTCGGCAGATCAAGTGCGGAAGGACCAGTGGGTACTCGGGGCCTTGGGCGCCGAGAAGATCTGGAAAGTTGCCACCGGCAAGGGAGTGACGGTTGCCGTTATCGATAACGGTGTCCTGGCTTCCCATCCAGACCTCGTCGGCAATGTCCTTAAGGGTAAGGACTTTATTGATGGTGACTCTGACGCTTCCCCAGAAGCGGGGGAGGATGCGGACCATGGCACTGGTATGGCGGGTGTTATTGCAGGACATGGGCATGGAGCGGGCGGAGCTGATGGGGTCAAGGGTCTGGCGCCCGATGCGAAGATCCTTCCAATCCGGGATGACGGGGGCAGCAGTGGTTTCGCGTCGTCGATCAGATACGCAGTTGATCACGGTGCCAAGGTCATTAATATTTCCCTGTATACGAGCAACGTGGACGTGGACTCCGAGCGCGAAGCAATTCAGTACGCCTTGGGCCACAACGTGATCGTCGTCGCGGGAATGGGAAATAACGGTAAGACCGGCGCTGGCGCTCTCGGATACCCGGCCCTCGATCCAGGAGTGGTCGCTGTAGGTGCGATCAAGAACACGGCCAGGATCTGGGAGAAGTCCAACTACGGCCCGCAGACCCTGCTGACTGCTCCTGGCGTCAATATTGTCTCCACCGGAACCGATTCCGACGGCTACCGCATGGGCACCGGCACCTCCGACTCCACCGCCTACGTCTCCGCCGCCTGTGCCCTCCTTCGTGAGAAGTTCCCGGACCTCACCGCAGGCCAAATCGTCAACCGCCTGACAAAGACGGCCGGCCTCCCCAAGGAAGTCAGGGCCACCGCCAAGCTCCCCGACGAGAAGTACGGCTACGGCTACATCCAGCCCCTCGCCGCCCTCACGGAGAACATCCCGGCCGGCCCCAAGAACGGCCCCCTCACGATGCCCGCTGCCGACCCCGCCAGCAGCGGGGCAGGAACTGGAACGGGCAAGGCGGAAAGCACTCCGCCCGCCTCTTCCGCCGACAAGTCGGACGACAGCGGTAGCAGCTCTTCCACGATCATCGGGGTTGTTGTGGGCGCCCTTGTGGTTCTCCTCGTAGGGGGAGGCATCGCGCTCTTCGTGGTGCGCAGCAAGAGGGGAAGTCGCCGAGACCCCGCCGCGAACCAGTTCCCTGGGCCCGGGAGTTATCCCACTTCGCAGCCGAATCAGCCGCCGCAGCGATACGGCGACCCCGGTGCCTACCAGCAGCCCATGCCTCCCACTGCCCCGCCGAATCAGCCGCCTTCCGGTGGAGGCAACCCGTACCAGCAGTAGGCGGACTGCTGAATTGGCGTATGGCGACGCGCGATCCCGGGACGATGGTTCTGATGGCGCGGCGACGGTGACGTGGAATCGTGCCCGATGCTTTCGAAGGGGAACTGGTGGAGCGCCCGCCGACGGAGTGGCAGAACCAACCGCAGCAGCCGTACCAGCCGCCACCGCAACAACAGCAACCGCACGGAGCCGGATACGGCTATCCGCAGCAGCAGGGTGGTTACCCTCAACAGCCTCCGTCCGGCGGCTATGTCCGCGTTCCGCTGTTCCCCGATGCCCCTCCGCCACCGCCGCGGCGATCGACGGGGAAGCTTGTCGCCCTCACCATCCTTGTGACGTGTCTTGCGTTGGTCGTCGCCGGGGGCGGGTTCGTCGCCTACCGGCTCTATACCTCGCAGGCGCACGACATGACGGCCGCCGAGGAGTACGCCATCTCGCCGCAGAGGGTGTACGACAACCTAGGCACGGCGCTCAAGGAGCAGAACGAGGTGGCATATCTGGAGTGCTTCCAGGGAGCGGAGACCAAGCGGCGGGCCCGGATCCTCTACCGGAACCTGGTGAAGATTCCGTTCCAGGTGGCTCGGTACGAGGAGATCGGTACGCCATATCAGGGAAACGTCGCGTTCGTACACCAGGTGCAAGGCGTGGATGTCGCCCCTGTTTACGAGCAGTACAAATTCGTCTTCGCGACACGCTCGGATGATTCAGAAGTCATTACAAATTTCGGAGGATCTGCCGAGCCCGTTCGTACTTTGTCGGAGACCTACTTCCCGGCTCCATGGGACATGTACGCCAACATGTCTGTCGCGCGCAAGGGCAATGTCGTGGTCATTGCGGACGCGGAACATAAGGCGGATATGGACCGTTTTGCTCCATATATCGCGCGAGGAGCTGAAGATGATGCCGCAGCGTGGAATCGTGCACACCCCGTCGGCGACAGGACGAGTAAAGGCGCTCTGGTCGTGCTCGAGTCCGACCGTAAGGCGTACGACAAGTTGTATACAGGCATGACTGCCCGTCACGATTCACTGGAGGCCGGAGCCAACTTGGCATTGCCTGGGTTCAAGGCCAATGTCGGGGGTGCGGTAACGGGGTTGACCGGTGGGTCGCGCATTGTGATGGACAGTTCGTTGAGCCACTTCACTTCTACTGCCTGGCGCCAAGGAGTGACCGAGATCAGCCGGCATGAGATCGCGCATGCCATGGCCGCCACTTACACCCGCTCGCTCGTTGTATCCCCGGCAACTTGGGTTGCTGAGGGATTTGCGTCCTACATGGAGTTGCGTGACAACGCCACGAGGGCGAGGTACCTCAATCGGGCGCTGGAGGGTTACCATTTCGGCCTCGGTTCGGAACCACCCAATGATGACAGTGAGTTCTACTCCTCGGATTCCAAGGAGCGGAACATCAATTACGCACTCAGCCGCCTGGCGCTCCAGTACATGGTCAAAAAGTATGGCGATAAGGCTGCCTTCGAGTTCGTGGCGGCGGAGTACAGCTCTCCCACCAAGGAAGAGGGAAATTTCCAGAAGTACCTCGGCGTCGATCGCGGGACGTTTTGGGATGGCTGGAAGGGCTATGTCCGGGCTGAGGTACCCGGACTCGGCACCGCAACCTGACCTCAACGCAATGGCGGCTACTGCGAAGCCGCTCCGCGGCTCGCTAACTGACCTGGCGAGAATCTCTCGGCCGCGAGAACGGAAGCGGAGCCAGCGCTCCTCACTGTGCAATGTCGTGGAGTGAACTGTCGGTAGGTAATGCACTGCCAATCGGCCCTCACGGATGCATTGCTGCAAGGGGAATGCTGTTCGCATTATCGCGACTGTGATCAGTGGGTCACAGGTTGTTGTGATACCTGTGGGGTCGCTGATACGTTCGAAGCGATTCGGGTGGGGCGCTTGGTTCCGCCAGCAGTGCCAACGGGGGAGAGGCAGCGCTATGCGCGAAGCAGCAGGCGGCAGTGGCACCACCAAAGTCGATACAGCCACGCTGAACCAGGCCAGCAACAACCTGGTCGAGCTGCGCGGGAGTACCGACAGCGTCGACAACACCGCCGATGACGACACCCTTGCGGCAAGTTCGGGTCTCAACAAGCACGGTGGCGGCTCCATGGGCGACGGCGGATGGGTGTCCGCTGGGGGATTGGTCACGATGGATGTGCGTTGGGGCGATCAGGTCATCAACCTCAAGACTTTGTTGCAGACCATCAGCGAGAAGCTCCATGAGACCCGCGGGAACTACACGGATCGCGAGCAGCAGGAGAAGAGCGAGTACTACCACCATGCCGTCAGCGACTTCGGCTGACCTGCGCCGCTCCTGCCTCCGACTTCTCAAGGACTGATACTTCGCATGGTCTCTTTCGGTTACCTGAACGACGCCAACCTCGTAAAGCTCGACGCTGCTGCTCGTTCGTGGGCACTACTCCCCGCCAAGTACCAAGGCCTGGAGGAGCAGTTCACCAACAGAGTCATCAACCTCCTCAAGGGATCGTGGGAGGGGGAGGCCGCCGATGCTGCGCAGCGGACCATGCAGCAGGCCAAGGAGCAGTACCAGGCCGCGGCCGGCGAGGCTCGGCGAATAGGCGCGCTGCTCGCCGATGCGCATACCGAGTTCAGCAGGTTCCAGAAGCAGCTGCACGATGCTGTTGAGGGGGCGCGCAAAGACAGCTTCACGGTCTCGGACACGGGGACGGTCACCGACGAGGACGCGCGGTGGGACAGCCCTACGGCCTCCGCCGCACCGGGGTTCGCGAGTGAGCGCAAGGACGCTCAGGACGCTGTCGTCGGCAGGCTCAACGAAATTCTGATGCAGGTGACGGCTGCGGACGAGGCGTGCAACACGGCCCTCAACCGTGATGCCAACGGCGGAGACAACCACGGCTTCAATACCAAGGGCTACACGACCCTCGACGATGTTGAGGTCGATCAGGCCGCCGCGCTTATGAAGAAGGATGGGCGGCTCAGCGACGCGGAATTCGACAAGCTCAGGACGCTCCTCAAGGTCAACAAGAACGACCCCGAGTTCTCGCGCGACTTCGCCAAGAGCGTGGGCGCCAAGGGGACGCTCGAGAAGTACAACGAACTCCTCAACCCGCCTGCGGGAACTCAGCTTTCGAAGACTGAGATTTCGGAACTGAAGGAGTTCCAACGGGACCTCGGCACGACGATCGGGACGGCCACCACCTCGGACGACAAGCGTCCGGATCCTGGAATCACCAAGTTCCAGAAGGATCTGCTCGGTCTCGGTAATCACGAGTTCAACGCAAACCCGACCCAACGGTCATACGGATTCTCCGGCTATCAGGTCACCAGCAGCCTGATGGGCAACGGCAAATGGGACAAAGGCTTCCTGCAGGACTACGGAGACGCTCTCATTACTGAGGAGAAGACCCATTCGGGCGCTACGGGAGGTGGTCCGGGCGATTTTTGGTCATCCAGCAGCAACCGGTTCCTCGGGTCCCCGCATATGGGAGCGATCGATCCCATGGCTGGTTTCATGGACGCTCTCGGCCACAATCCAGATGCTTCGACAGAGTTCCTTGGATCGAGTACCTCCGTTGACGGTAAGGACGTCGATCATCTGGATTACCTGATGAAAGATCGGAAGTGGCCCCAGGGTGCCGATTTCACCGGAGATGCCAAGAATCCCAGTGGAGTAAATAACCTCGGTCATGCGATGGAGTCGGCCACTAGTGGCCAGCCATATGACTATGAGGGTGACACGATGCCCAAACATACTGCTGAGCAGGCCAACCTTGTTAACTCGATCGTAGGAAACACTGGCGGTGAAGGTGGTGGGAAGTTGCTCGGCGGTAAGGACGCCTCACTTGCCCCTCTCAGTGACAGCCTGGGTAATATCACGGCGAATTATATGGGCGATTTCCAGCGGTCCTTGTCCGAGCAGGGAGGCCTTCCGGTCCACGGTGTGCCGGTTGGCGGGGAATCTGGGATCGATCGGGCAGAAGCGGTCAATTTCCTTTCTGCTGTGGGTCAGGATCCAGATGCATATCAGGCAATCACTGCTTCGCAGCAGGCATACACTAGCGTGCTCGTGGATGGTGCAGTGCGCGGGCACCCGGACGATGCTGCGGTTCAGGTAGGGGCTGCGGTGCACCCTGGTTCCGAAATGGCAGGGATTATGAGTCAGTCGAGAGCCGAAGCTGTGTATGGGGCCAAGACGGCTGAAGCGGATGATTTCAATTCCAACGCCGATATGGTTGGTAAATGGGTAGGGCGTGGAATCTCCAGTGTCACCGAATCGATTCCAATTCCCATTGTAGGGCCATTGGTCGACGACGTTCAGGAGAGTGTCTTGAAGAGTGCCCAGCAGGATAACGCTGACGAGGCGACTTACTCGGCAGGCAAGGAGTATGTCAATGGGCAAAAGGCGGCAGAAATTGCAGCTAGAGTTGCCGCGGATCGTGCTGCACAGAATGGGAATTACAACTCAGATATGGTGGAGGATCTGAAGACCGCGGCAGGAACTTCGGCTAAGAACGCGTTTACTGTCGGTTCTGCGGTAGAGGGCGCCAGGCATGGTTAAATTTCCGCACCGTCGAGTCGTTGTAATTACTTTCGTCATTTTGCTATCTGGGGCTGGAGTGTACTGGTGGGCGGAAGGTCGTGAAGATTCGCGCGTCCCTGCGCCAGCTATTTCCGCTTCTCTGTGCAATACTTCGGTATCCACGCGGTTCATTCAAAATATCGTGACCAAGCCGAAGAGGGTTGTCCAAATGTTCGAGGCGGAGGGGGAGGAGATTCGGGACATCTTGCTGGCCAGTGGTAACTCGCGAGACCCTGGACATGCAGAGTGCACTGTGCAGGTGGATGAACGTAGATTCGACGTCCATGTTGATATCTCTAAACCTTTCGATCTGCGTAAGAGTGTCGAAAGCAAGATGAGACTTTACCCTGCTGCAAAGCTGGTCACACTGGGCTCGGGCGTTGGCTATGTGGCCCCCGATCAAGCATTTATGACATTTCGATGCCGCCCTGACACGAATAATACTCCCTTCCTTGGTGATCGGAAGGTCAATGTTTGGGCCACGACATCCATAATTAAGAATGGCCAGGTGGTGAGCGAGCCGCGAGATCTCTCCAAGGATTACGCCGCCTTTATTGCTGAGATGTCTCGCTATGTATTCAAAGATGCGGCCAAGTGCAAGGACAGTGAGCCTCTCGCCAGCGGATTGCCGACCTCCAGGTAGACGGCACTACTGATGCGCGAGGCTCCCGGCGGTAGTAGCCCGCCAGGGTCACAGCTTGCCGGTGACGACTCCGCGCCAGGTCCAGCCCCCGCTCAGGATGATGTCCTGCAGCGAGTTCTTCAGGTCCGCAGTGTCGAAGCTGAAGGTCTCGGTCGCTTCGAGACCGCCGTCGTCGTCTCTGCCGAGCGTCCAGTCCTTGGAGACCGTCTTCACCTGGCCGCGTTAGGCCTCGGCGGTGATGGAGAGCGCGGCGACGCCGTTGACCCACCTGACCTCGTACTCCTGGTCGAGGGAACGGACTTCGTTCTTCTCCGGGACCAGGCGCATACGGACCTGGAACACGCGGCTCACCTGGGTCCGGGAGAAGAACATCTGCCACGCCGGCTCCAGCATGCGCCATTCGGCCACCAGGTCGGCGCCCTCCTGGCGGCCGTCCCTGACGACGTAGGGGACATCGGGGCGATTGGGGCCCAGCAAGGCCGTGTGGACCTCGGCTGCGGATCGCGAGGGGACGCCGTCGGCGGGGCGCTTGGTTCCGGTCAGCTTGTCGAAGAGTCTCATCAGATCAACCTAGGAGGGGCCGGATTGTCGGTGCAAGGCGCTGCATGGAGACCAGGCCGGTTGTCGTGAAGGGGCATGCGCGAAGCTCCCGCCAGTACGGGCCCGGGTGCGGTCCGTACTGGCGGGAGCTTTGGCGTTGGGGTGGGTGGTCAGGCGATCGTGGCCAGTTCGGGGGTTGCCGTCTCGGCCGGCTCCTCCGTCGCCGGCTTCCTGTCGCGGATCAGGATGACCGACAGGGCTGCCGCCACCAGGACCGCCGCCGCCGATGCCAGGAATGTCGTCGACATCGCCGTCGTGAAGGCCTCGCGGGCCGCCGTCCTCACCGCCGGGTCCGTCAGCGCCGCGGTGATCGACTGCTTCGCAGAATCAGGGGCGTTCGACGGCATCGCGTCCGTGAAGGTGGAGGAGAGGACCGTGCCCAGGATCGCCACGCCCAGCGCCGCGCCCGCCTGCTGCACCGTGTCGTTGAGGGCCGAGCCGACCCCGGCGTGCTCGGCCGGGACCGCGCCCATCAGTGCTGCCGTCGCGGCGGGCATCGCCAGGCCGCCGCCCATCCCGATCACGACCATCACCACGGAGAGCATCAGGAAGGAGGCATCGGAGGGGAGGAAGGCCAGGGCTGCGAAGCCGGTGGCGATGACCGCCATGCCGACCGCGGTCATCGGGCGGTTGCCGAGCTTGTTGCCGAGCGTGGCGCCGAGGCCGTTGAAGAGGAGCGAGGCGACGGCCAGAGGGGCGAAGGCGAGCGCCGTCTTGGTGGGGGAGTAGCCCAGTACGTACTGGAGGTACTGCGTCAGGACCAGCATCAGGCCGCCGTTGGCGAAGGTGAAGAGGACCAGCGAGAAGCTCGCGCCGGTGAAGTCGCGGTTGCGGAAGAGGGCGAGCGGGATCATGGGCGATTCCGTACGCAGCTCCCAGACGATGAAGGCCGTGAGGGTCACCAGGGCCGTGCCGAGGGAGAGTTGGGTGGTGAGGGAGGTCAGGCCCTTCGCCGGGTACTCGATGATCGTGTAGACCAGCGCCGTCATGCCGACCATCGACAGCGCCATGCCCAGTGGATCCGCCTTGGTCCAGGGGCCCTTGGACTCCGGCATGAGGATGAGTGCGGCGATGATCGCGACCACGGCGATCGGGATGTTGATGATGAAGACCGCGCCCCACCAGAAGTGATTGAGCAGTACGCCGCCGAACACCGGGCCGCCGACCAGGCCGACCATCGCCACCGCGCTCCAGGCCGCGATCGCCTTGCGGCGCTCCTCGTCGTCGAAGACCGTGATGAGGATCGAGAGCGTGCTCGGCATGATCAGGGCTCCGCCGATCCCCATCGCCACGCGGCCCGCGATCAGTTCGGCCGGGCTGGTGGCCATCGCTGCGAGCAGTGAGGCCGCTCCGAAGATCACCAGGCCCACGACCATCGTGCGGCGGCGGCCGAAGCGGTCGGAGATCGAACCGGCGGTGAGAAGGAGGCCGGCGAAGACCAGCATGTACGACTCGATGATCCACTGGATGTCCTGGGCGTCCGCCTTGAGGTCCGAGGCGATCGGGGGGACCGAGACCGTCAGGACCATGTTGTCGATGACGAGTACCAGGGTGCTGAGGCAGAGCACGATCAGGATGAGCCAGCGGCGCGGGTTGCGCGGCGCGGGGGCTGTCGTCGGTTCCATGGCTGGGCCTTTCCCGAAGGGGTGTCGTACGTCGTTCGCTTCTCCGCACACCGTACGGTCACCGAACAGTGTGCGCAAGGCCGTACGTTGTGCGAAGCCGGGCTAGGGTGGGGGTGAGACGCAGAGGAGGCCGCATGTCAGCGGAGAAGAAGCAGGTCCCGTCCGTCTGGACTCGTCCGCAGCGGCGCGTGCGCGAGCAGCCCGCGCTGAGCAGGGACCAGATCGTCACGGAGGCGCTGGCGCTGCTCGACGACGCCGGGATCGAGGCGCTGAGCATGCGGAAGCTGGGGACGCGGCTGAATGCCGGCGCCACCTCGCTCTATACGCATGTGGCCAACAAGGACGAGCTGATCGAGCTCGTCGTCGATCTTGTGTACGGGGAGATCGAGGTGCCGGCGGGCGGAAGCGGGGACGGGGGCGGGG
>NZ_JAFLRJ010000296.1 GCF_017315755.1 Streptomyces beijiangensis | reverse complement strand
GGCCTGGAGCACGCGGCCCTCGGGGGTGATCGTGAGGTGTTTACGGAACAGCCCCTCGGGATGTGACGTCACAGCGCGGCCCGCTGCCTCCTGGCCAGGAATCCCACGCCCACGACGATCGGCACGAGCAGCGCCAGGCTGACCGGCCCCGTCCCCCACCCGAGCCCGCCGCGCTCCGTGGACACCCCCGCCCAGTCGGCGAACGAGGCGCCGAGCGGCCGGGTCAGTACGTACGCCCACCAGAAGGCCACCACCGGGTTCAGACCGAAGCTTCCCGCCAGCGCCGGTACCGCTATGAGCGCGGCGAAGAGCACCCCGGAGGAGAAGTACCCCAGGTGCAGGGTCCCGGCCGTGAGGTCGCCGACCGCCGTGCCCAGCGCGAAGGTGGCGAGCACCGTCGCCCAGTAGAAGGTCTCGCGGCGCCGGGTGCGGATGCTGTGGATGGAGAGGGTGCCCTCCGACGCGTACCAGGCCATCAGAACGCCCGCCAGGATGACGGCGAAAGCGATCGTCGAGACCATGTACGGGACGCCCGCGATGACGTGCACGACGTCGGCGGCCATCGTGCCGAAGACGCTCACCATGACGATCGCCGCCCAGTACGTCCACGCCTCGTACCGGCTCGTACGGAACTGCAGCGCCAGCAGCACCACCAGCCCCAACAGGCCGATCGCGCCCGCCGGTACGGGCCCGAGCGTGCGCCCCAGATAGTCCGACGCCGTCTCGCCCATGCCGGTGGTGAGCACCTTCACCACCCAGAACAGAACCGTGACCTCCGGCACCTTGCTCCAGGCGGCCGCAGCGACAGCCTCCCGCCCGGTCCGCACCGACCGGACCGTCGCCCCGCCGCCGTGCTGCCCCATCTCCACTCCCGCCTTTTCGGCGCCACGCGCCACAACTCCCCCACCGTCTACAAGACTGTAGACGATAGGGGAGCCGCAGAAGTTCCGCAGACCGCCAAGCACTTCACACCGCGCCTCGCGCCGCACCCGCCGGGCCGTACCCAGGCTGATGCCGAGCCCCTGACCGGGAAGGGCCGAGTCCGCACGGAACGAGGTGAAGGCGACGATCCCGGCACGATGATCCCCACGACCGCACTCAGGGACGATTCCACATCCGCCCCGTTCGGATCTCGCGATCTCACCGTAAATACACGTGCCACCTGTTATCTCTTGGGGAAACGGTGCGGAAAGGACAACGGCATGAGTGGCGTTTCGAGCTCGGGCAGGCCGGATGCGGGGCTCTATGAGCAACTGATCACCCTGCGCCTCGAAGACCGTCTGAAGGAGCTCGACGAGGATGGCTGGCGCTCCATCGACCAGGTGGTCGGAGTCGAGTCGACGCCGCATGTCCTGGCACGGCATGTCTCAGAGACCGTACGGAATGTGCTCCTTCACCTCCCTGAAGGCGAGCGCGTGCATGCGGCCAACCACATCCTGGAGTCGATGACCACGCTCGAAGGCGCCCGGGAGTGGGTAGATCTCGTCGCAGCCGGGCCTCGCCAACTCATGGCGATTGCCGAGGAGGAAGCACAGGGCGTGTACGCGATCCGCCCAGCGACCCCCCTCTCTGAGTCGGCCCTCATTACAAACTCCCCTGAAGATGCCAACCTCGGTTACGAGTTGCGCGCCGAGATTGC
The DNA here is from genome assembly GCF_017315755.1 of Streptomyces beijiangensis. Taxonomy (GTDB): domain Bacteria; phylum Actinomycetota; class Actinomycetes; order Streptomycetales; family Streptomycetaceae; genus Streptomyces; species Streptomyces beijiangensis. Next base: position 4,818 of record NZ_JAFLRJ010000296.1, on the reverse strand, counting down.
CACCGCCGACCGCATCGATCTGCTCTGCGCCTTCGTGAAGTGGCATGGCATCCGTGTCTTGGAGGAGTCGCTCAAGGCCGCTCGCGCTCGCAACATTCCGATTCGCGTCATCACCACCACCTACATCGGGGCGACCGAACGTGCGGCCCTGGACCGCCTGGTGAGGGACTTCGGAGCCGAGGTCAAGGTCAACTACGAGCTGCGATCCACCCGGCTCCACGCCAAGGCTTGGCTCTTTCGTCGGAACAGCAAGTACGACACGGCGTACGTGGGCAGCTCCAACCTCTCCAAGGCCGCTCTCCTCGATGGCCTTGAGTGGAATGTCCGTGTGTCGTCCGTAGCAACTCCCGAGGTTCTACGGAAATTTGAGGCCACCTTCGACTCGTACTGGAGCGACCCAGCTTTCGAGACCTACCGTCCAGACGAAGACGGGTCACGCCTGGAGAGCGCGCTCGCTCAAGCCGGCGGGCGCATGCAGAACGGCAGCGGAGCCAACCTGACTTTCGCTGGCTTCGACATCACCCCGCATCCGTTCCAGAAGGACATGTTGGAGCGACTCCAAGTCGAGCGCACGACGCGCGATCGCCACCGGAACCTTCTGGTCGCCGCCACAGGTACAGGCAAGACCGTCATGGCCGCACTCGACTACAAGCAGCTGCGCCGTATGGCCGGTCATGACCTCAAACTGCTCTTCGTGGCCCACCGCAAGGAGATCCTGGACCAGTCCCGGGCTAAGTACCAGCACGTACTGAACGATGCGAACTTCGGCGAGCTGCTGTACGCCGGAGAAATCCCTGAGGATTGGTCGCACGTCTTTGCCAGCGTCCAGTCCCTCAACTCCCGGACGTTGGAACGTCTTGCTCCGGATCACTTCGACGTCATCGTCATCGATGAGTTTCACCATGGAACGTCACCCACCTATAGGAAGATCATCGAGCACTTCACCCCGGGTGAGCTGCTCGGCCTGACCGCGACGNNCCCGGATCCATGCGCGCGCTTGGCTTCTGCGTATCGGTCTCCCACGCGCACTTCATGGCTCGATACTTCCGTGCTACTGGCCTCAACGCTATTGCCCTCTCGGGGGAGAGCCACAAGGACGAGAGGCGGCAGGCCCTGGCCGACCTAAGGTCTGGGAAGCTCCAGATCATCTTCTCAGTCGACCTGTTCAACGAAGGCCTCGACATCCCTGACGTCGACACCTTGCTCTTGCTGCGACCGACAGCCAGCTCCACGGTCTTCCTGCAGCAGCTCGGCCGCGGCCTACGGCGCACAGAGGACAAGCCCGTTCTGACAGTCCTCGACTTCATCGGTCAGCACCGCAAGGAATTCCGCTTCGAGAACCAGTTCCGCGCCCTGACGAACCTCACACGCAAGCGACTCTTGGACAACCTGGAGCACGGCTTCCCGCTCCTGCCTTCGGGCTGCCAGATCATCCTGGAGACGAAGGCCAAGAAGGCCATCATCCAGAACATCAAGGATCAGCTCAATGTGAACGCCGCGGCCCTTGCCCGCGAGGTCTCCGCGTACTCCGACACTCGCCTCTCCTCTTACCTGGAGGAGAGCGGGCGCGAGATCAAGGAGATCTATCGGGGTGGAAACGGCAACTCGTGGACGACCCTGCTGCGTCGCAGCAAGCTCCTCAACGAAACCGCTCCCGATGGAGAGTTGCCCCTGCTCAAGCGGATGGCTTCCTTCCTCCACGTAGACGACCGCGACCGCATCGAGACGTACCAGCGCCTTATCTCGGATGACGCGCCGGAGTACGACTCCTTGAGCCCCATCGAGCAGGGTTACGCCCGCATGCTGTTCTTCAACTTCTGGGACAAGGCGGGCGGCTACACCTCGTACCAGGAAGGGCTCGACGCACTTCGCGAGCAGAAGGCAGTCCGTGAAGAGCTCCACCAGGTCCTGGATCACTGCCTGGCTCACGCGGACCACTTCCCCATCGCGCTGGAGGGCCCGCATCGCGAGCTCCCCATGAAGATCCACAGCTCGTACAACCGCTCGGAGATCCTGGCGGCACTCGGCGTAGCCAAGTTCGGCGGTCAGATGCCTGGGTCGTTCGCCCAAGGGGTGGTCGACGCCAAGGAGTTCAATACGGACGCGCTTCTCATCACCTTGGAGAAGGACGACAAGGACTTCTCCCCCACGATCCGGTACAAGGACTACGCGATGAGCCCGACCCGGTTCCACTGGGAGTCGCAGAACGCAACGGCCGAAGACTCACCAACGGGCCGTCGCTACCGCGAGCATGTCCAACTCGATAGCCACGTCATGCTCTTTGTCCGCCGCTACAAGAACACCGACATCGGCGGATCTGAGCCGTGGATATTGCTCGGCCCTGTCCGATACGACACCCACACAGGCTCCAAGCCCATGGCTATCGAGTGGGTGTTGGAGCATGAGGTTCCCGCTGACGTCTGGACGTACTCGGCGATCTCAGCTAGCTAAAAACCCTGCGTTTAGGAGGGGTCACCTGTATTCCTAGCGGCACCTCCCAGTGCGTCAATATGCGGGTCACGAAGGACACGGCCCGCGACCTGAAGGAAGTTGGTGCGAAAGTCGAGGGCGGTTCCACTCGCCTGTAGCCAATGTGCCCACCTCCTTCTGAAGTCATCCTGTGTCCAGCTCGCATCACGCTCGGCTTCCACAAGCGCCTTGGCTGCTTGGGATGTCTCGATTCGAAGGTTCTGTGCAGAGCTCACCACCTCTTCAGGGCCCCAGAGGGCGAGCTGGCTCGTGCACGCTTGCATGGCACGGACGTGGTTCGAGAAGGCATCACGCGCGGCATCCGGGAACCGCTCGCCTCCCTGGATCGCCAGAGCGGCACGGTTCAGCGCATCCTCTGCCGCCGAGTGGGCGTCCAGAAACTTCATGCAGGCCTGCTGGCGTTGCCCCTGAACCCAACGGTGTTGCTCTACGTCTGCTTGCCGCTCCACCTGCGTCAGCGCCGCTTCGACTGCCTTCGCCCCACCGATACGCGCCCCGCGGATGCTAGCCATGGCTCCGACCGCCGTGCCGATCAGCGCGCCGCCCGCCCCGACAATTCCGGCGATTACCCCAGCAGTTCCCTGATCCATACCCTCATCATCCCCTTACAACAGCTGATCTGGTCAGCCTTCACGCCAAAGTGCCTCCTGATCACGGAACTTCACCACAGCGATTGCGGCGCCTACTAGCCTGGAGCCATGGCAACTCAACCCCTCTCGTTCAAGCCTGGTGACATCAGGACGCGCGCCCAAATACGACAAGAGCTGGGCGGAAGTCCGCAAGGTGGCATTACCCCATCAAAAGAGATGAAGACCGTTGTTCTCTATTCCGATATCAAGTCGGGGGAAAAGTACGGGTATCGCGATGGGTGGCTTCGTTACGAAGACCGAATCGGACCCATATTTGAGTACACCGGAGCCGGAACTCACGGTGATCACACGTTCACCGGGACCTCCGGAAACGGCAACAGGGCAGTCCTTCAACATGCCGAGATGAAACGAACCCTCCACTTGTTCATTGGGCACGGGAAAGTCTCTGGATCCGGCATTCGAACGCATCGTTACATCGGCGCCTTTGAACTCGACAAAAAACGCGGATACATCGTGAGGCAAGCGCCCGACGAATATCACAATATGCGCGACGTCATCGTATTCCGACTGCGCCCCCTCGACGAATACGATCAGACTGCCTCTGACATTCTCCCGGCGGCCAAAAAGACTGCGATTAGCTTCATTCCCGCCAGAGGGCGAAGAAGAATATCGGAACCCACGGTCCCGATAGATGCTGAGCAACGCAGCACTTCGGCTGCCAATTCAATTTGGCGCAACCAGACGGCACTGACGGAAGAGTTCGAAAATGACCTCAGTGCACATGAACAGGATTTTGGTCGGCTAGAGGGTCACGCCAGGGGGGTGGAGGAGACCATACAGGCCACGCTCTATAACAGGACAAAGCACACCATCTACGAACCCACTGGCAGCACATCACGCACGGCCTATAAAGATGCGTTGATCCAGCTGATCGATATCAGTCGATATCTGAACTCCACTGAGGGTGGCATGCCACTGCGCTGCATGGTGTTGGCGCCTGAGCTTCCCGATGAAGACATCAGACAGCTCCTCTTCAGGAGCAACGTCGGGATCGTCTACCGCAACGCAGACGGCAGTTTCACCGAGATTCAAGACCCAGACCAGCAGCCAGCCGCCGGAGGAGTTCCCGGAATCCCTCCGTGCCACAACTGTCCAGTTCTGCAAGCTAGTTAGCGGAACCGGCTCCCTCAACCTCGAACCGCAGCTGCGCCCGATCGAGCGCTTCGTCCGGATCGCATCCATGAGCGCGGAGCCAATGCAGGACATCGGCGATCACCACGACGGCGGCTTCTTCCGCCATGGCGACGTTGAGTTGCGTATGGCCCGAGATGGGGCGGATGGGTAGACGCAGGGCCCCGTACATGCCGAGCATCGCCTCGGCCCGTGTGACCCCAGGCCCACCCCCGTGCCCATGCGGTGAGGACAGGCCCGTGGCCAGCTCGCACCAGGTGACTTTGCCGTCGCCTCGGAGCTGTACCCCCCAGCGGTCTACGACCGCATCAACGAGAGCCATGCCTCGGCCGGACTCAGAGTCCGTCATCGGGTCGAGGAGCGTGGGCAGTGCGCGGGCATCCGGATCGTGCACCTCGATCCGAAGGTAGGTACCGCTCATCGCGAGAGCCAGCGTCGTCGGAGTGCCAGCCCCAACGTGAGTGATGACGTTGGCAACGAGCTCGCTCACACAGAGTTGGGCCGTCTCAGCGACCTCGTGCAGCCCCCTGGGCTTGATCCGCTTTGA
>NZ_JAFLRJ010000295.1 GCF_017315755.1 Streptomyces beijiangensis | reverse complement strand
GGTTCTGGCGCGGGTTACAGATGCCCTCAAGCGCCGGGCGGGCTTGAATTTGGCTGGCAGGTGGGGCACCAGAAGAGGTTGCGGGATGCCAGGGGGGTCGTGCGGATCTCTGTGTCGCAGAGCAGGCAGGGCATCGTCGCTCGGCGGTAGACGTAGACCTCGCCGCCGTGGTCGTCCTTGCGCGGCTCGCGGCCCATCGCCTCGGGCGTGTGCTCGGGGCGGACCGTGTCGATGCGGTTGTTCCGTACGCCCTCGCGCATCAGCGCCGCCAGGTCAGTCCAGATCGCGTCCCACTCGGCGTGGGTGAGGTCCTTGCCGAGGCGGTACGGGTCGATGCCGTGCCGGAAGAGGACCTCCGCCCGGTAGACGTTGCCGACGCCCGCGACGATCTTCTGGTCCATGAGGAGGGCTGCGATCGTGGTGCGCGAGCGGGAGATGCGGTGCCAGGCGCGGTCGGGGTCGTCGGCGGTACGCAGCGGGTCCGGGCCCAGGCGGTCGTGTATCGCCTGCTTCTCCGCGTCCGTGATCAGGGCACAGGTGGTGGGGCCGCGCAGATCCGCGTACGCGTCCTCGCCGGTGAGGCGCAGGCGGACCGTGTCGGTGGGCGGCGGCACGGGTGTCGTACCGAAGCCGAGCTTGCCGAAGAGGCCCAGGTGGATGTGGACCCAGGTGGGTCCGTCGAAGCCCAGGAAGAGATGTTTGCCGTGCGCCTCGGTGGACGTCATGGGGTGGTTGTCGATCAGCGCGGCGCCGTCGGAGAACTTTCCCTGCGGGCTGGACGCGCGCACAGGACGGCCGCCGAACCTCTCGAAGTGGTCGGCGGCCAGTCGGTGGATCGTGTGACCCTCGGGCACGTAAGAGTCAGTCCTGCTGCGGGTGGTGGGCCGGGACGGGCGGCAGGACGTGGGTCTGCTCGTACGCCGAGAGCATGTCGATGCGGCGCTGGTGGCGCTCCTCGCCGGTGTACGGCGTGGTCAGGAAGATCTCGATGAACTTCGTCATCTCTTCCGGGGTGTGCATCCGGCCGCCGACCGAGATGACGTTGGCGTCGTTGTGCTCACGGCCGAGCGCCGCGGTCTGCTCGCTCCAGGCGAGGATCGCCCGTACGCCCTTGACCTTGTTGGCGGCGATCTGCTCGCCGTTGCCGGATCCGCCGATCACGATGCCGAGGCTGTCGCTGTCCGCGGCCGTCTTCTCGGCGGCACGGAGGCAGAACGGCGGGTAGTCGTCCACCGCGTCGTAGATGTGCGGACCGCAGTCCACGGGCTCGTGGCCATGGGCCTTGAGCCACTCGACGAGGTGGTTCTTGAGTTCGAAACCGGCATGATCGGAGCCGAGGTACACGCGCATGGCACGAGTGTGGCACGGAGGGTGGCCCCAGCGCCCGGCCGGGGCACCCGTGGGGTGTCGGAGCGGGATGTCAGAGCGGGATGAAGGACGCGGTCAGCCGGTCGAAGGTGCGCAGGGACTGGGCCTTCACGACAGGGAAGTACCAGAGCTCGATCTTGTACGACCTGCCCGCCGCGTCGAAGCCGAGCACCCGGGCGTTGGCGGGGGATCCGTTCATGTCGAAGGTGTACTCCCAGATGATCGCCGGCTGTCCCTTGTAGGTGGTGCGCTCCAGACGGACCTTGCGGTAGTCGGTGACCCGCTGCGGGGACTGCTCGATCTTGTTCCACCTGGTGAGGAGGTCGCCGCTCTCCCGGGGGAAGAAGGTGGCGGAGACCTCCTGCCATTTGTCCGGCGAGGTGTAGTAGATCCGGGGCGGTTCCTTGTCGCTGCGCTGCCAGCCCGCCGGGGGCGTCCAGACGAACCCGGCCTCCTCGCGGGCGCCGGGCGCCAGGGAAGGGGAGCCGGAGGCCGAGGCCGGAGCCGAGGTGCTCGGCGGCCGGGAGGTGCCTGCGACCGTGGGGGCGGAGCTGGTGCTGCCCTGGCCGGAGGGGTTGCCCGAAGGGCTCTGGTTCATGAGGACCGCGACGACGGTGACCGCGGCCACGGCGGCCAGGGCGGCGGTGACGAGGGCTCGGCGCGGGATACGGGGTCCGCGGGGCGGCGCCGGTGCGGGCGCGGAGCCGGGGCGGGGCAGGGCCCGGCGGACGGTCAGGGTCGGGTCGCCGGAGGGGCCCTGCC
>NZ_JAFLRJ010000294.1 GCF_017315755.1 Streptomyces beijiangensis | reverse complement strand
GCTGCCGCGCGGCGCTCAGCCGCATCTCGGGGTGCTGCTCGACAACACCCCCGAATTTCCCCTGCGGCTGAGCGCCGCGCGGCAGCAGGTCCACCAGGAGGGCGGCCCGCGCCGCCGCGCCCGCCGCGACCTCGTGATGGCTCAGGGTGAGGCTGTCCGCCCGCAGCCCCACCCTGTCGTCGCCCCATTGGCGCTCTACGAGTTCCGCGACGGTGCCTGCGCTCCCCATGGATTCCATGGGGCCGTACGGTAATTGACGTACCGTCAGAACTTAACGTCCGCGCAGGAGTAGAAGGCGTTCGTCGTGTCGGCGATGTTCCAGACGGCGAGGATCACATGGTGACCCGTCTTCTGGGTGGGGATGGTGCCCTGCTGGGAGAGCGTGGCCGGGGGCTGCGCACCCCCGTAAGGGACGGTCATGAACGGCTGCGGATCGAGCGCCGCCCTGGTCAGCGGCTTGGTGTCGTCCCAGCCGTTCTTGGTGATGTAGTACCTGAAGTCGGTCGTCGAGTGCCTCGCGGTGAACTGCCAGCGGAAGGTGTACCCCTGTCCGCCGGTCAGCTGGGTGGTGGGCCAGGCACCGCCGCCCGGGGTCTTGGCCCCGTCGAGTGCGGAGAAATTGGCGTGCGCGCCGGAACATATCGATCCGTCGGCGGGCCCGGAGCCGGGGAAGCCCTTGGGGGCTTCGACGCTCTGGGGTTCGTACTGGATGGCGCCGCAGTTGGTCACGGTGCCGTTGGCGCAGAGCTTCTGACGGCTGATGGGCTGATCGGTGTAGCCGTGACTGCTCGCACTGGACGTCGCGAGCAGGGATGCACCGGTGACGGCAAGGCCGACCACGGCGACACCTAGCTTCTTTCGCATACCGCTCCTCAGAGAACGTGGGGGAGTTCTACTGCACGTGCGGTCTAGACCAAGTCCCAATGTATGGACACACCTTGGCTGTGTCCACATCAAAAGCGCGTCCATACCAATATGGGAAGTTTGGAAGTTACGAAGAAGCCCCGTTGCGCCCCGTGTAGAACGCCACCGTCAGATCCTTGACGAGAGCTTTGCGCTCGTAGTCGTCCAGATCGACGAGTCCGCGCGCCGTCAGCCGCGTCACCGTCTCGTCCACCGCGTCGACGACCGAGGTCAGCACGCTGTCCCGGTGCCTGGCGTCGATCGCGGCGACCCGCCGCCGCTGCATCGCGGCAGCCACCTCGGGCGCGTACTCGATCCGCGTCGGCTGCGCCGAGTACACGTCGATCCCCACCGGCGCCGCCTCCGCCTTCAGCAGCCGGGTCAGCGCGCCGCCGACCGCCTCCGCGTTGCGCAGCGTCGGCGCGTCGGCCTCCGCGTGGAAGGCGTCCGCCGGCAGCTGCGAGAGGACGCGCGCCGTCGCCGCCTCGACCTGCTCGCGCAGATACGCCTGGTGGTCGGCGACCGCGAGCGACGCCCGCGCCGTGTCCCTGATCCGCCACACCACCAGGACCACCACCTGCAGCGCCGTGCCCTGCGCGTCCACCGCGGGCATCGGCTCGCTGCGCCAGTGCCGCAGCCGTACGTCGACCCGCTGCCGCAGCAGCAGCGGGCTCAGCCACACCAGGCCGCTCCGCCGTACGCTCCCGCGGTAGTCGCCGAAGAGCGTCAGCACCCACGCGTACCCGGCCCGGCCCCGTCCGAGACCGCCGAAGGCGAAGAGCAGGACGGTCACCAGGACGGCGAGCGCGGCGGCCTGACCGATCCCGAGACCGCTGTACGGATACGACTCCAGACCGAGCCGCGCGGTCACCGGATCCCCGATCACCCCCGCCCGCCACAGCGCCGCCGTGATCCCGGCGAGCGCCGCGAGGCCCGTGCCGACCGCGACCCAGCCGGACAGCGCGGGTCCGGGGCGCTCCGCGAGCCGGGGGTCGGAGGGCGGCGCGGGCCTGGCCGGATTGCGTACGACCGGAGCAGGACGACGCGCTGCCTTCGGCTTCACGCCCGCCATGCCCGCGGCGCCCGGCTCGGGCTCGTCGCGGAAGAGCAGATGGACCGGGATCTCGGTCGTCGACTCGTTGAGGATGACCGAAGTCCTCCGTGCTGACTCTTGGGGTTCCATCGTTGCCTCCGTCATGCGAACAACCGCCGCCAGGTCTCGGGGCCGGGGTAACCGTCTGCCGCTCCGCCGCGCCAGCCCTGCGCGCGCTGGAACGCCTCGACATTGCGCCGGTCCGCCTCGGTCCAGCGCGGTCCCGGACCCGAGGTGTAGTACGTGCCGAAGCCTTTCTTCACCAGCTGCCTGCCGAGCTTCTCGACCGACGCACTGGACTGTCCGGGCCGGAAGGAGCCCTTGCCGGGGAAAGCGGCGGTTGCCGGGCTGCCGCCGCTCCCGCCCTGCCCCGCCTTCGGGATGCTCTTGCCGCCGCCACCGACGAGAAGCCCCCAGGTCGAGGGCCCCGGCAGCCCGTCCGCCGCCGAGCCCTTCCATCCCTGCGCCCGCTGGAAGGCCTGGGTGGCGAGCCGGTCGGCGTTGCCCCAGCTCGGCCCGGGACCCTGCTGGTAGTAGCGGGACGCGCCGCGCTTGACGAGCATCTTGCCCAGCTGGGTGACATAGGCGTTGCGGGTGCCTGGGCCGAAGTACTTCGTCCCCGGGAAGCGGGTCGAGGTTCCGGGACCGCCACCGGGACTCCCCCCGATCAGCCCCTTGTAGCGGTAGGCCACATAGCGGCTGGAGTTGCTCCAGTACGCGTACGGCGTGACCTGCCGGCGGGCGTGCGGCGGGGTCTCCTCGTACGCGACGTAGGAGGTGTGCGTGTCGTCCGCCCAGCCTCCGAAGATCGTCACGTGCGAGCCCTTGGTCGGGTTGGCGGGATTGTGGAAGAGCAGGATGTCGCCGGGCTGCAGATCGTCCGCGGCTATACGGCTGCCGTACTCGGCGAGGCTTCCCGTCCACTCGCTGCCGTCCAGGTTCCAGGCCATCGATACGAAGCCCGAGCAGTCCTGGCGGTACCCGTCCGACCAGTACTTGTCCATGCTGTACGGGACCTGCGAGCCCACCCAGCGCTGCGCCCTGCTGATGATGTCGGTCCGGTTGGTGGCGGGCAGCCTGCCGGCGGCGCGGGGTGCGGCGGCCTGACCCGCGGGCTGGTCCGCGCTCAGGGCCGCGGGCCTGAAGGTCCGGGCGGCCGCCTCTGCGGCGCCCGACCCGCCGAGTGCGACACCGGCCGCGGTGACCAGGACCAGGGCACGGCGGGCGCCGTGCGCCGAGGGGTGATCTCCGTGGCGCAGGGCGCGGCGCTGATGGGCGCACCCCTCGCAGCCACAGTCGGCGGTGGGCTCGTACTCCTCGAAGACCGGCAACATCATGCGTTTCCCCTCCGCATTGTCGACATACCCGTTATGCCCGAAATGACGAACTATCTCGTGACGTAACTTCACGAGCGTCAGCTTCTCAACTGTCGTCGCATATCGCACTTTGACGGATGGAAAGGATGAAACCACCATAAATCGAACCTTCGAACGCACGGCGAGGTGCGGAGCACGGCTCGCCGTCCGGTAAAGTTCTCCAGGTCACCAGGCGCCGTTAGCTCAGTTGGTTAGAGCAGCTGACTCTTAATCAGCGGGTCCGGGGTTCGAGTCCCTGACGGCGCACAGACACCTGAAGCCCCACCGGCACCGCTGGTGGGGCTTCAGTCGTCCGCGTACCACCGCAGGTCAGCGATCGGCCAGCTGGAAGAGCGCCTCGGTCCCGGCGTCGAAGCGCACGCTGTACGAGACGTCGTCCGTGTCGCCGCCCCGCTGGTACCCGCCGATCGCCCCGATGACCGTCCCGTCCGCGGTGACCCACGGGCTCCCGCTGGTCCCCCCGCTGTATCCGGGACAGGCGATGACCCACTGGCTGTCGGTGTACGTACCCGCCCTGTTGGTGCAGGTGATCGGCGTGTCGGAGTCGGACGGATACCCCGTCACGGTCACCGCGCTGCCCGGGACCCCGGCGACACCCAGGGTGTACGCGCCGACCACGTCCTGGATCCGCTCGCCGTCCGAGGACCCGACGACCGCGAAGGCCACGTCCGCGTCCTCGTCCGTGTCCTCGGTCCACCGCGGCCCTGTGACCGCCTCGGTGACCTTCCACTCGCCGTACGGCTCCTCGCCGTCGTGGTAGCCGGGGACGAAGACGAGACCGTCGGTCCCGCCGTCCAGGCAGTGCGCCGCCGTCACCAGCAGATCGCGCCCCTTGCTGCTCACCACGCTCGCCGTGCAGACGTGATTGCCGTCGGCCGTGGAGCCCTGGAAGAGCGCGCCGACCGGGGCGGTGGAGGCCACGCTCCACACGGTGTGCGAGACGCCGGGTGCCGCGGCCGCGGCCGGGCGCACCG
>NZ_JAFLRJ010000293.1 GCF_017315755.1 Streptomyces beijiangensis | reverse complement strand
GCCCCCTGCCCCCCGTACGCGACCTCCGGCCGCGTGTCCTCAATCGCCGGACGGGTTGGCATCTCAAGCCCGTCCGGCGATTGAGGACACGCGGCCGAAGGTCGCGTACGGGGGGTCAGGGGCGAAGCCCCATGGAGCAGGGATCAGCCCGCTGCGGCCTCGTCGCACTGCTGACCCCGCAGCGTCCGCGCCAAGTCGTCCCGCGCCTCAAGTACCAACCGGCGCAAGGCCGGAGCCGCGCCCTCGTGCGCCGACAGCCACGCGTCCGTCGCGTCCAGCGTCGCCCGGTCGTCCTGCAGCCCAGGGAAGAGCCCCTTGACCACGATCATCCCGATCTGGATCGACCGCTCCGACCACACCCGCTCGATCGCGTCGAAGTACTTCGCCCCGTACGGCGCGATCAACTCCCGCTGCGACGCCTGCTCGAAGCCCGAAATGGTGGCCTCCACCAGCGCGTTCGACAGTGCGTCGGACTCGACGACCGCCGCCCACGCCTGCGCCTTCACCGCCTCCGAGGGCCGCGAGGCCAGGCAGCGCACCTGGTGGCGCTTGCCCGACGCCGTGTCGTCCCGCGCCAGTTCGGCCGCGATGACGCCCTCGTCCGCAAGGCCGTGCGAGGCGAGCGGCGACAGGAACGCCCATCGCATCTCCTGGTCGACATCGAGGCCGTCGATCTTCGCCGCCCCTTCCAACAGCCCCTGCAGCAGCTGGAAGTCGGCATCGCTCGCCGCCACCGACGCGAAGAACCGCGCCCACGTCAGCTGGTGCTGGCTTCCCGGCTCCGCGAGCCGCAGCTCCCGCAGCGCGCCTTCCGCCAGCGCGCGCCCGCCCTCCTCGCGCCATGCGGGTGCCGCATAGTGCGTGAGCGCCGACTGCGTCCAGGCGTGCAGCATCTGCAGTACGCCGATGTCGGTCTCGCGCCCGGCGAACCGCAGGACGAGCCCCACGAAGTCCCGCGCCGGCATCAGCGCGTCGCGCGTCAGGTTCCACAGCGCCGACCAGCACAGCGCACGGGCGAGGGGGTCGGTGATCTCGCCGAGGTGGTTCCGCAGCGTCTCCAGCGACCCCTCGTCGAAGCGGATCTTGCAGTACGTGAGATCGTCGTCGTTCACCAGCACCAGATCGGGCTTCTCGGCCCCGGCCAGCTCGGCCACGACCGTACGCGCCCCGGCGACGTCCACCTCGGCCCGTGCGTACCGCACCAGCTCCCCGGAACCGGCCTCGCGCCGGTACAGGCCCACCGCGACGCGGTGCGGCCGCAGTTCGGGGTGCGACGCGGCCGCCTCCTGCACCACGGCCAGCTCGGTCACCCGTCCCGCCGCGTCATGAGTGACCACCGGTGTAAGGGAGTTGACGCCCGCCGTCTGCAGCCACGACTGCGACCAGGTCGCCAGGTCGCGCCCACTGGTCTCCTCCAGGACGGTCAGCAGATCGCCGAGGCGCGTGTTGCCGTACTCGTGCCGCTTGAAGTAGCGCCGCGCGCCCTCCAGGAAGGCGTCCTGCCCGACGTACGCGGCGAGCTGCTTCAGCACGCTCGCGCCCTTGGCGTACGTGATCCCGTCGAAGTTCAGCTTGGCGTCCTCCAGGTCACGGATGTCGGCCGTGATCGGGTGCGTGGACGGCAGCTGGTCGGCCCGGTAGGCCCACGCCTTGCGGTTGTTGGCGAAGGTGATCCACCCGTTCTCGAACCGGGTCGCGCCCACCATCGAGAAGGTCCCCATGAAGTCCGCGAAGGACTCCTTGAGCCACAGGTCGTCCCACCACACCATGGTCACGAGGTCGCCGAACCACATGTGCGCCATCTCGTGCAGGATGACGTTGGCGCGCCGCTCGTACGACGCCGAGGTCACCTTCCCGCGGTAGATGTACTCCTCGCGGAAGGTCACCATCCCCGGGTTCTCCATCGCCCCGAGGTTGTACTCCGGCACGAAGGCCTGGTCGTACTTGCCGAAGGGGTACGGGTAGTCGAAGTTCTCGTGGAAGAAGTCGAGCCCCTGCTTCGTCAGCAGGAAGATGTCGTCGGAGTCGAAGTGCTTGGCGAGCCCCTTGCGGCACATGGCCCCCAGCGGGATCTCCAGCTCCGTACCGTCCTCGAACGTGCGCCGGTAGATATCGGTCACATAGTGGTACGGACCGGCGACCACGCAGGTGATGTACGTGGAGATCGGCTTGGTCTCCGCGAAGGCCCAGGCCCCGTCGGCCCCCTGCTCGCCGGCCCCGTTGCTCCAGACCGTCCACCCGTCGGGCGCGGTCACCTCGAAGCGGTACGGCGCCTTCAGGTCGGGCTGCTCGAAGTTGGCGAACACCCGCCGCGCGTCGGCCGGTTCGTACTGCGTGTACAGATAGACCTCGTCGTCCTCCGGGTCGACGAAGCGGTGCATGCCCTCACCGGTCCGGCTGTACGCGCACTGCGCGTCCACGACCAGCACGTTCTCGGTCTGCAGCCCGTCCAGCGCGATCCGCACCCCGTCGAAGACGGTGGCCGGGTCCAGCGCCTGACCGTTCAGCGTCACCGCGGTCACGGACGGCGCGACCAGGTCGGCGAAGGAAGCCGCCCCCGCCCGCGCGGACCGGAAGCGGATCGTCGTCACCGACCGGAAGGTCCGCGGCCCCTGCGCCGGGCCGTCCCCGACGGCGGACCGCAGGTCGAGCACGACCTCGTACCCGTCGACGGACAGCAGTTCTGCCCGCTCCCGGGCTTCGTCACGGGACAGGTTCTCACCGGGCACGGGCACTCCTTCGTGTATACGTTCCGTGGTTCGAATACTCCCATGTGCCTCCGACGGCCGACACGCGGGAATCCCCCGTCCACGGGAATCCCAGGCCGCCCGTGGGCGTTGCGACGACGAGACCGCCCCGTGCCACAAGGAGAGACATGTCTGAGAGCAAGACCCCCGTCGACTTCTGGTTCGACCCGCTCTGTCCCTGGGCGTGGATGACTTCCCGCTGGATGCTGGAAGTGGAGAAGGTCCGTCCGGTCGAGGTGCGCTGGCACGTCATGAGCCTCGCCGTCCTCAACGAGCCCAAGCTCGACGAGCTTCCCGAGCGTTACCGCGAGCTGCTCGGCCCCAAGGGCTGGCGTCCGGTCCGTGTGGTGACCGCGGCCCGTGAGCTGCACGGCGACGAGGTCGTGGGCAAGCTCTACACCGCTCTGGGCACCCGTATCCACAACAAGGAAGAGGGCGCCACCCTCGAAGCGATCGCCGGCGCCCTGGCCGATGTGGGCCTGCCCGCCGACCTGATCGAGTACGCGGACAAGGACACCTACGACGCCGAGGTGCGTGCCTCCCACAAGGAAGGCATCGACAAGGTCGGCCAGGAGGTCGGCACCCCGGTCATCGCGGTCCCGGGCGCGGACGGCGAGCAGATCGCCTTCTTCGGCCCGGTCGTCACCCCCGCGCCCAAGGGCGACGAGGCCGCCAGGCTGTGGGACGGCACACTGCTCGTGGCCTCCATCCCCGGCTTCTACGAGATCAAGCGCACCCGCACCCAGGGCCCCATCTTCGACTGACCGGGCACCTTCGCCGAACCTGGTCTACGGTCGGTCTGACGCCCCCCATGCCACCCTGCCCGTACGCCCGACCGACCGGGTGCACGGGCAGGGTGTTCTACGTCGGCTCACCGGGGCTCCGGCAGCTTCCGCGGCTTGTCGAAGGGGTTCTGGTTGAACCCGGTGCGCAGGTTCCCGCAGTCCGGGGCGACGCAGACCAGGAAGTCGTCCACGTACTTCCGGCCGGTCGCCTCCCTGAGCACCTGCTTCTCGGCGGTGGTCAGCCAGCGGTGCGGCTCTCGCCTCTTGCACGTACTGCACGGCAGAATCCTGGGGTTTGCCACGACGTCTCCCTCGGTTCACCGGGAGCGGGAGTCTATGACGGCCGGGGGCGCGGCAGCGGAAAAACAGACAGCCCCCGCGAGTCATGTCCTCGCGGGGGCCACCCGTTCCATCCGCCTGCACGCAACAGTTGAGAAGACGATCACGAGCAGGACGTTCTCAGTACCTCAGGGCGCGAGAAGCAGTACGTTCGCGCGCTCCTTGGCCGCGGCGAAACGCTTCGCCACGTCCTGCCAGTTGACGACGCGCCACATCGCCTCGATGAAGTCCACCTTCTGGTTCTTGTACTGAAGGTAAAAGGCGTGCTCCCAGGCGTCGAAGACCAGGATCGGGGTCGACCCCTGGCCGACGTTGCCCTGGTGGTCGTAGACCTGCTCGACGATCAGCCGGCCGCTCAGCGGCTCGTACGCGAGGACGCCCCAGCCCGAACCCTGCGTCGTCGCCGATGCCTTGGTCAGCTGGGCCCTGAACTTATCGAAGGAGCCGAAGGACTCGGCGATCGCGTCGGCGAGCTCGCCCACGCCGTCCTTGTCCAGAGGCTCGCCGCCGCCGTCACCGGTCATGTTGTGCCAGTAGATGGAGTGCAGGATGTGCCCGGAGAGATGGAACGCCAGGCTCTTCTGCAGGCCGTTGACCGACCCCCACTGGTCCTTTTCACGTGCCTCGGCGAGCTGCTCCAGGGTGTCGTTCGCGCCCTTGACGTACGCCGCGTGGTGCTTGTCGTGGTGCAGCTCGATGATGGCCGGGTTGATGACCGGTTCGAGTGCCGCGTAGTCGTACGGAAGTTCAGGAAGTGTGTACGTCGCCATGGCCGAGCCCTCCGACTGCTGCTACCTGCTAGTTATTGCAACTCATGTGCAAGTGCAGGCTAGCAGCATTAAAAAACACTCCCCGGACCGAGGTGGCCCAGGGAGTGTCGTGGTGCGTCCGTACGTACGGAATCAGGCGCCGACCGCGTCCTTCGCCGCGTCGCGACGCTGCTTGGCGTAGCCGGAGCCGGCCAGGGCGGCGACCATGATCGCCGAGACGACGAGCTGGTCGCGGCCGCCGGACGTCGTCGCCATCGCCACGAAGACGCCGACGATCGCGATGAGCGCCGCCCAGGTCAGATACGGGAAGCCCCACATCTTCACGGTCAGCAGCTCCGGCGACTCGCGCTCCAGGCGGCGGCGCATCTTCAGCTGGGTGAAGCAGATGAAGGCCCAGACGACCAGGATGGCGCAGCCCGTCGTGTTCATCAGCCAGGTGAAGACGGTGTCCTCCCAGATGACCTTGGCGCCGATGGCGGCGAAGCCGAAGACGCAGGAGGCGATCACCGCGGGCATCGGGACGCCCTTGATCACCTTGCCCAGGAAGCGGGGGCCCTGGCCACGCGAGACGAGCGAGTACGACATCCGCGAGGCGCCGTAGATGTTGGCGTTCATCGCGGAGAGCAGCGCGACCAGGATGACGACCTTCATGATCGTGTCGGCCGCGGGGATCTCCAGGTCCTGCAGCACGGTGACGTACGGGCCGTTCTTGGCCACGTTCGGGTCGTCCCACGGGACGAGCGTGACGATCAGCGCCATCGAACCGACGTAGAAGATCGCGATGCGCCACACGGCGGTGCGCACGGCACGCGCCACGTTCTCGCGCGGGTGGTCGGACTCGGCCGCGGCGATGGTGACCGTCTCCAGGCCGCCGTACGCGAAGACCGCGGTCAGCAGTCCGGCGATCAGCCCGGACGGGCCGGTCGGGAAGAAACCGCCGTCGCCGGTGAGGTACGCGTCGCCCGGCGCGTCGCCGAAGACGCCGCAGATCCCGAGGACGCCGATGACCAGGAAGGCCGAGATCGCCAGGACCTTGATGCCGGAGAAGACGAACTCGAACTCACCGAAGTTCTTCACCGCGGCGAGGTTGGTCAGACAGAAGAAGACCATGAAGATCGCGACCCAGCCGTACGCCGGGACGAAGCCGGCCCAGCCGTGCATGATGTCGCCGGCCAGTGTGGCTTCGGCGGCGACGCCGAGGCAGAGCATGACCCAGTACATCCAGCCCGAGGTGATCCCGGCCCAGCCGCCGATCTCCTTCTCCGCGTGCACCGAGAAGGACCCGGTGGCGGGACGGGCCGCGGACATCTCGCCGAGCATCCGCATGATCAGCATGACGACCGCACCGGCGCCCGCGAAGAGCAGCACGATGGCCGGTCCCGCCGCGGCGATGCCCGCACCTGACCCTACGAAGAGGCCGGCGCCGATGACGCCGCCGAGGGCGATCATCGAGAGGTGGCGCTGCTTGAGACCGTTCGTCAGCCGGGAGCCCGACGATTCCTCCGGGGTCTCCTGGGGTGTATCGGTCTTCGCCTTTTCGGGCGCGGTTGTCCGAGTCATGGTCGTGCCTGTTCAGTACGTGAGACGGGGAACGGTCCCACAGTCTGAAGTCGGGCCCCGCTGACAGGAAGCGAACGTCCGCTATGCGGACAGCTGCTTCACCTACGGTGATCGCGCAGCTCCCGTACGCCCGCGACCGCGAGCACCGCGGCCGTCGCCCCCAGCGACCAGAGCAGCTGCGGCCGCGCGCCACGGTCCGTCAGCATCAGCACGAACACGACCACGAGCCCGGCCAGCGTCGCCCACGTCAGCCACGGGAACGCCCACATCCTCAGCTGCAGCAGTTCGGGGGTCTCCCGCTCGATCTTGCGCCGCAGCCGCAGCTGGGAGGCGGCGATCATGCCCCAGACGAAGAGGAGCACCGCACCCACCGCGTTGAGCATGTAGAGGAAGACGGAGTCGGGCCACTCCAGATTGAGCAGTACGGACACGAATCCGAAGGCGACGGACGCGAGGACGGCCCGGCGCGGAACACCACCCGACACCCTGAGCAGTCCGCGCGGCGCCTCGCCGCGCTCGGCCAGCGAGAAGATCATGCGCGAGGAGCCGTAGAGATTGGCGTTCAGGGCCGAGAGCAGCGCCACGAAGATGACGATGTCCATGATCGTCCCGGCCGACGGAATGCCGATCGCGTTGAGCACGGTGACGTACGGCGAAAGCCCCGCCTGCTGCGCCGTCCACGGCAGGACGGTCACGATGACCAGCATCGAGCCGACGTAGAAGAAGAGGATCCGGAAGACCGCGCTGCGCACCGCACGGCTGACCGCGCGCGCCGGGTCGTCGGTCTCGGCGGCGGCGATCGTGACGACCTCCAGGCCGCCGAAGGCGAAGACGACGGCGAGAACGCCGGAGATGACGCCGTGCCAGCCGTGGGGGAGGAAGCCGCCCTGGCCGGTGAGGTTCGTCAGGCCCACCGGATCCCCGGAAAAATTGGATGAAGCCGGGAGAACGCCGAAGATGGCGAGGGTCCCCAGGATCAGGAAGAGGACGATCGCGCCGACCTTCAGCGCCGCGAACCAGAACTCGAACTCACCGAAGTTCTTCACGGCCGCGAGGTTGGCCAGGGTGAAGACCACCATGAAGATCAGCACCCAGCTCCACTGAGGAACCCCGGGCGCCCACTTGTTGGCGATCTGCGCCGCCGCCGTCGCCTCCACGGCGAGCACGACGACCAGCAGGAACCAGTACAGCCAGCCGGCCGTGAACCCCGCCCACCGCCCCATCGCCCGCTCGGCGTGCACCGAGAAGGACCCGGACGCGGGCATCGCCGCCGACATCTCGCCGAGCATCCGCATCACGAGCATCGCCAGGGTGCCCGCGATCAGATACGAGATCACGATGCCGGGCCCGGCGACCGCGATCCCCGCACCCGAACCCACGAAGAGCCCGGCACCGATCACCCCGCCGAGGCCGAGCATGGTCAGATGGCGCTGCTTGAGCCCGTGGGAGAGGGGCTCGGCGGAAAAGCCGGCGGGAGGCACGTCGGGCATGGTGCTCGTCACTCTCGGATGATTTGGCAGGAACCTACAGTCTCCCTACGGACTGCCCCGTTCCGCAAAAGCGGTACACCCCCTCGGACCTCCAGTGACCAGCGTCACTCCTATTGATGTGTACTTCCTGTTCTTTGTGCGAATCCCACCAAGGTCCCAACCCCCGCTTTGTGGAGCGCAGATGGTGATCACGCGCAGACCCGTGGGTTAACGTCACCGTGTTCCCACCTGCCTGCTGCCGCGCCGCAATTCACATAAGACGGAGTCCCGATGAGTACTGCTGCCACCACCCGCCCCGGAGCGGTCCTCGCCGACCTGCTGCTGCCCGCCTCCAGGACGCGCTACGCCGTCGACGCGGCGCTCGTCGTGGGCGGCGCCGCGCTCACCGGCATCGCGGCGCAGATAGCCGTCCCGATCCCCGGCTCCCCGGTCCCGGTCACCGGCCAGACCTTCGCGGTACTGCTCACCGGCGCGGCCCTCGGCGCCCGCCGCGGCTTCCTGGCCCTCGCGCTGTACGCGCTGGTCGGCATGGCGGGCATGCCCTGGTTCCAGAACGGCACCTCCGGTGCGGGCGGCGCCACCTTCGGCTACATCCTCGGCATGCTGCTCGCCGCCACCGTGATCGGCGCCCTCGCCCGCCGCGGCGGCGACCGCTCGGTGCTGCGCACCGCGGGCACGATGGTCCTCGGCTCGGCGATCGTCTACGCCGTCGGCGTCCCCTACCTGGCACTCTCCACCGGGATGTCCCTGACCGCCGCCGTCGCGGCCGGTCTGACCCCGTTCCTGATCGGCGACGCCCTCAAGGCGGCGCTGGCGATGGGCGCGCTGCCGGCCGCCTGGAAGCTCGTCGGCCGCCGCGGCTGACACCGCGACCCGACCGGGTGGCGCCAACCGAAGAGGACCCGCACCCTGGCAAGGGGTGCGGGTCCTCTTCGCGTACGGACGGATCAGCGGATCAGTGGTGCGCCGCCCTGCGGTTCCGGCTCGTCCACCAGAACCCCAGGCCCCCCGCGACCAGCAGGCCCGCGCCCGCGAGCCCGGCAGGCAGGGTCAGGTCACCAGGTCCGGTCTTGGGCAGACCGCTGCCCGAACCGGGCACTGCCGGCACATTGTCCGTGCCGAGCAGCAGCGGAGTGTCCGGAGCGTTCGGGGTCGGCTTCGTCGTCCCGAACGAGATCGGCCCCTGCTGCCACAGGACCTTCTTGCCGGTCCCCTCGGTCACCGGCAGGCAGATCTGGCCCTTCTGCTTCAGGTCGTACGTCGCCGAGACCGGGTACGACTTGCTCTTCCCCGCCGCCAGGTTGTCGATGACGCAGGCGAACCCGTTGTTGACGCCCTTGGGTAGCATTCCGGACGGGACCGGGACGCAGCCCTCGACCTTCGTGATCTTCATCCCGCCCAGCCCGAGCACCGACAGCGTGATCGCACCGCTGTCCTTCGTCCCGGTGTTGGAGACCTTCGCCGTCAGGCCGCTGGTCGTCCCGGCCTTGTTGTCCACCTTGATCTGCTTGGGCAGTTCGGTCGTCAGTTTGACCCCGGCCGGTACGTCCGTCCCGGGCTTTCCGCCCTGGCTGCTCCCCGGTGTCGTATCGTCCGCGTGCGCACTGAACGGCATGAATAGAACAGCCGCAGCAATTGCGGCAATCATCGACCCATAGCGCTTTCCTTGCATTTCCCCATCCCCCTCAACCGCGCATGATGCATCAGTATGTGAAGGGGTACCACAAGATCTCACCCAACTATGCTGTCATGGTGGCAAGTTCATGCTTCTGTGCTGATCACAGCTGGTGTTGGAGGGGAGGACGGGAATGCCGGGAAATGTGAGCGGTGGGATGCAGGGGTTATTGATCGCGGGGCGTTACCGGCTGGGCGAGATCATTGGCCAGGGAGGAATGGGCCGGGTGTGGCAGGTGGCGGACGAGATGCTCGACCGGCGCGTGGCGATAAAAGAAATGCGAATGGACGATCTCGACGCCGAGGACAGTCGTATCCGCCGCGAACGCACCCTGCGCGAGGCCCGCGCGACCGCCCGTATCGACCACCCCAATGTGGTCAGGGTCTATGACGTGGTCCAGGAGAACGACCGGCTCTGGATCGTGATGGAGCTCGTCCCCTCCAGATCCCTGGAGCAGGTCCTCATCGACGAGGGGCCGCTGAGCCCGCGTGCTGCGGCCAGGATCGGCCTGGGGCTGGTCGCCGCGCTCCGTGAGGTGCACGCGATGGGGGTACTGCACCGCGACATCAAGCCCGGCAACGTCCTCCTCGGCCCGACCGGCCGCATCGTCCTCACCGACTTCGGCA
>NZ_JAFLRJ010000292.1 GCF_017315755.1 Streptomyces beijiangensis | reverse complement strand
TACACCAGTGAGGAGTTGGACTGCTCGGCACCGAGCGGTCGGGGGGTGAGTCCGGGCGCGGGAAGCGCGGCGTCGGGGTCGCGGTCGAAGCGCAGGGCGCCCAGCGTGCCGGGGGTGCGCAGGCGTTCCAGGAGGAGACCGGCCAGGCGTGGGTCGAGGAGTGCGTCGTACGCGGTGAGGCCGGTCAGCGGGCCCTCGGTGACATGGCCGATGAGGGCCGAGGCGAGGTGCGGGGGGAGTGCGGCACGCAGGCCGATGAGCAACTGGTAGCAGTCGGCGCCCGGTTCGGGGGTGCGTATGAGGAGATGGAGCAGGCCCGCGGAGCCGCCCGGCGGAAGGAGCCCGGTCGCCGAGACGAGGGTGAAGTCCTCGACGGGGCGGCCCTTGCCCGCGAACCAGCGCTGCCGGGGCAGCCACTGCCTCAGCAGCGGGGTCAGGGATATCAGAGGGTCGGGTGGGTCAGGTGGGACGGACGAGGTGCGGGCGTCGTTCCAGATCGGTGCTGTCCAGAGGGATGCAGCGTTGGACATGGATCGCATCACGTCCCTTCCCGCGGTGGGATTCAGAGTGCCCAGGGCGGGGCGGTGGAAACCGCCCCGCTCGTGACGGCCAGTCGACTCAGCCCAGCACAGCGTCCTTACGGAGCCGGAACCAGTAGAAACCGTGGCCCGCCAGCGTCAGCAGATACGGCAGCTCGCCGATGGCGGGGAAGCGCACCCCGCCGATCAGCTCCACGGGGATACGGCCGGTGAAGGCCTGGAGGTCGAGCTCGGTCGGCTGGGCGAAGCGCGAGAAGTTGTGCACGCACAGGACCAGGTCGTCCCCGTTCTCCTCGGTCGACGGCGCCTCGCGGAGGAAGGCGAGGACGGCCGGGTTGGAGGACGGGAGTTCGGTGTACGAACCGAGCCCGAACGCCGGGTTCTGCTTGCGGATCTCGATCATCCGCCGCGTCCAGTGCAGCAGTGATGCCGGAGAGGCCATCGCCGCCTCGACATTGGTGACCTGGTAGCCGTAGACCGGGTCCATGATCGTAGGGAGGAAGAGCCGACCCGGATCGCAGGAGGAGAAGCCCGCGTTGCGGTCGGGCGTCCACTGCATCGGGGTGCGGACCGCGTCCCGGTCGCCCAGCCAGATGTTGTCGCCCATGCCGATCTCGTCCCCGTAGTAGAGGATCGGGGAGCCGGGGAGGGACAGCAGCAGGGCCGTGAACAGCTCGATCTGGTTGCGGTCGTTGTCCAGAAGGGGCGCGAGGCGCCGCCGGATGCCGATGTTGGCGCGCATCCGGGGATCCTTGGCGTACTCCGCGTACATGTAGTCACGCTCTTCGTCCGTGACCATTTCGAGCGTCAGCTCGTCGTGGTTGCGCAGGAAGATGCCCCACTGGGCGCTGGAGGGGATGGCCGGGGTCTTGGCGAGGATCTCCGAGACGGGGTAGCGCGACTCCCTCCGTACGGCCATGAAGATGCGCGGCATCACGGGGAAGTGGAATGCCATGTGGCACTCGTCCCCGCCCTTCTTGAAGTCGCCGAAGTAGTCGACGACGTCCTCCGGCCACTGGTTCGCCTCGGCGAGCAGCACGGTGTCGGGATAACTCGCGTCGATCTCGGCCCGTACCCGCTTGAGGAACTGGTGGGTGGCGGGGAGGTTCTCGCAGTTGGTGCCCTCCACCTGGTAGAGGTACGGCACCGCGTCCAGGCGGAAGCCGTCGATGCCCAGGTCGAGCCAGAAGCGGAGGGCGGAGATGATCTCCTCCTGGACCGTCGGGTTCTCGTAGTTGAGATCCGGCTGGTGGGAGAAGAAGCGGTGCCAGTAGTACTGCTTGCGCACCGGGTCGAAGGTCCAGTTGGAGGTCTCCGTGTCGACGAAGATGATCCGCGCGTCCTGGAAAGCTTTGTCATCGTCGGCCCAGACGTAGTAGTCGCCGTACGGCCCCTCCGGATCCTTTCTGGACTCCTGGAACCACTCGTGCTGATCGCTCGTGTGGTTCATGACGAAGTCGATGATGACGCGCATACCGCGCTGGTGCGCGGCGTCCACGAATTCGACGAAGTCGGCGAGGTCGCCGAACTCCGGCAGTACGGACGTGTAGTCCGACACGTCGTAACCGCCGTCGCGCAGCGGCGACTTGAAGAACGGCGGCAGCCAGAGGCAGTCGACGCCCAGCCACTGGAGATAGTCCAGTTTGGCGGTGATGCCCTTGAGGTCACCCACGCCGTCCCCGTTGGAGTCCTGGAAGGAACGGACCAGGACCTCGTAGAAGACGGCACGCTTGAACCAGTCGGGATCACGGTCCTTGGCCGGAGTGTCCTCGAAGGTGTCGTGGACGGGCTCGTTTACGATCATGTTGTGGGTGACCCTCCGATCGGCGGGGACGGTCGCAGGACGCAGATGTGCGCAGGCGTGACGCCCGGCTCCAGACGCACGTAATTCGCCCTGCCCCAGTGGTAGGTCTCGCCGGTGAGCTCGTCGCGCACCGGAACGGACTCGTGCCATTGACAGCCGAGCTCCGGCATGTCCAACGAGACCGTGGCCTCCTGGGTGTGGTGCGGATCGAGGTTGGCGACCACCAGAACGGTGTTCGACCCCGACTGTTTCGAGAAGGCGAGCACCGCATCGTTGTCGGTGTGGTGGAAGTGGATGGAGCGGAGCTGCTGGAGCGCGGGGTGGCGCCGCCGTATCCGGTTCAGGGTGGTGATCAGTGGTGCGATGGTCCGGCCCTCACGCTCGGCCAAGGCCCAGTCACGGGGCTTGAGTTGGTACTTCTCCGAGTGTAGGTACTCCTCGCTGCCCTCGCGCGCCGGAGCGTTCTCGCACAGCTCGTATCCCGCGTAGACACCCCACGAAGGAGACAGCGTCGCGGCGAGCACGGCCCGCACCTCGAAGGCGGGGCGGCCGCCGTTCTGGAGGTAACCGTGCAGGATGTCGGGGGTGTTCACGAAGAAGTTGGGGCGCATGTACGAGGCGGCGGCACCGGAGAGTTCGGTCAGGTACTCGGTCAGCTCCTCCTTCGTGTTCCGCCAGGTGAAATAGGTGTACGACTGCTGAAAGCCGATCCGGCCGAGCGTGTGCATCATGGCGGGCCGGGTGAACGCCTCGGCCAGGAAAATGATGCCGGGGTCGGTGCGGCCGATCTCCGCGATGACGCGTTCCCAGAAGACGACCGGTTTGGTGTGCGGGTTGTCCACGCGGAAGATGCGTACCCCGTGCTCCCCCCACAGGCGCAGGATGCGTACGGTCTCCGCGACAAGGCCGTCCAGGTCCTGATCGAACGCGACCGGATAGATGTCCTGGTACTTCTTCGGCGGATTCTCCGCGTAGGCGATCGAACCGTCGGCGCGGTGGTGGAACCAGTCCGGATGCTTCTCCACCCACGGGTGGTCGGGCGAGCACTGGAGTGCGAAATCGAGTGCGATCTCCATGCCCAACTCGGCTGCTCTGGAGACGAATTGATCGAAGTCGTCGAAGGTGCCGAGATCGGGGTGGATGGCGTCGTGACCGCCCTCGGGCGATCCGATCGCCCACGGTACACCGACGTCGTGCGGGCCGGCGGAGAGCGAGTTGTCGGGCCCCTTGCGGAACGTCGTCCCGATCGGGTGGACCGGCGGGAGGTAGACGACGTCGAAGCCCATCTCGGCGACGGCGGGCAGTCGGTTCGCCGCCGTACGGAAATTCCCGCTGACCGGGGGCTTCCCCGCCTCGACGACGGCGCCCTCCGAGCGCGGGAAGAACTCGTACCAGGACCCGTAGAGCGCCCGTTGCCGCTCGACCAGGAGGTTCAACGGCTCGCTGGAGCTGACCGGTTCACGGAGCGGGTGCCTGCGCAGCGCCTCCTCCACCTCGGGGGCGTGGACGGCGGCGAGCCGGGCGGCGACGGACATGGAGCTGTCGCGCAGGGTGTCCGCGGCGGCCTCCACGGCCGCGCGCCGCCCCTTTTTCTTCGGAACGCCGGCGGCTGCGCGTTCGTACAACTCCGCGCCCTCGGCGAGCACGAGCGCCGTGTCGATCCCGGCCGGGATCTTGATCCGCGCGGTGTGGAGCCAGGTCGCGACCGGATCGCCCCAGCCTTCGACCGTATACGTCCACATCCCCTCGGCGGTGGGGGTGACCTCGGCGCCCCACCGGTCGGTCCCCGGCGCCAGCTCCCGCATCGGCGTCCAGGGCCCTGGACGCCCGCCGGGATCTCGCAGCACCACATTGGCGGCCACGGCGTCGTGCCCGTCCCGGAAGACGGTCGCGGTGACCTGGAAGGTCTCACCGCTCACCGCCTTCGCGGGCCGGTTTCCGCAGTCGACGAGGGGGTGTACGTCCAGGACGGGTATGCGACCGATCACAAGTGACCACCTTGGGGTGGGGTGGGGTACGTGCGGCAGGGTGCGCTGCGGGGCGGGTACCGGGACAGCCTTCCCCCACACATCGGGGGGTCAATCCGGGCACATGGTTAAGTACTCGTGCGTAGCGGAACTGGCAAGTGCCGATGCGGGCGATGGTCCGGTTGTGGCGCGTTGTTGTGGGGTGCGTTCGGTTGGAGCCTCCTCTCTGATCTGGACAGGCTGAAACTGGGATCGGCGAGTTGGGCGTCAGCGCCGAGGGGCTGCGCGGTGGCGGCGACGTGGATCTGTCAGCGATGCCCGAGGCTGCTGTCCGCGCATGCCGAAGCGCCTGGCGGGGGCTGGGTGACGTCCCGTTGGCCGTGGGCCACGGCGATCCGGGCCCCGGCAACACCAACTTCCTGGAGGAGCACGCCGCCGCGCTGTGCCCCGGGGTATTACGGGACGGGCCACATCCGTACGGTGTCCATGCTCGAGGGGTCGGAGCCGCTCATGAGGCCGGCCGTCAGTCTCTTTCCGTCCGGGCTGAAGGCCACCGTCTCAAAGGAATTGGGGCCCGTGAAAGTCGCGGTGGTCTTCCCCGTGACCGTGTCCCACAGGCGGGCGGTCCCGTCCTGGTCGACGCTGGCCAGCATCCGGCCGTCGGGATGGAACGCCACCTTGTGAATGGTGTTCTTGTGGCCCTTGAGCGAGATGATGTCCTGCTTGGAGCTGGTGTTCCACAGACGCACCGTGTAGTTGAGCTCAGTGATGGCCAGGATCTGGCTGTCGGGGCTGAACGCCACGTCCTCGGAGGCGGTGTTGACGTCGAGGGTGGCCAGGATGCGGCCCGATGGCATTTCCCGTAGCTGCAGGGGCTGGCCGCAGACCAGTAGTTTGCCGTCCGGGCTGTACCGCACGGGCCCGTACTTCGCATCCTTGTGGATGGTGATGAGCCCGCCGGAGGCCACATCCCATACGTACAGGCCCTTTCCTGTACTCGCGGCCAGGGTTTTGCCGTCCGGGCTGAGGCTCGCGCCGGCGATGAAGCCGTCCTGGAGCTTGTACGACGTGATGCCGGTGAAGGTTTTGACGGTGCGGCCGGTGGCCACGTTCCACAGCCGGACCTTGTTCTCCTCAACTCGCATGAGGAGTTTGGCGTCCGTGGTGAACGTGTTCTGCTGCATGTACGCGGCGATGGCGATGCGTGTCGCGGTGCCGTGCCGGGTGGCCACGTCCCAGCGCCAGATCGCGCCGTCCCCGCCGGAGGCGAACAAGGACTTGCTGTCCGGGCTGAAGGCGATCCCCTGGACCTCCGGGGGGCCGACAAGAGCGACCGCATCCGAGCCGGATGTGCCCGCCGCGGGTGAACCGGACTTCGTCGAACGACCCGCGGGCGTACCGGAGTCGGCGCCCTGGTGGCGCATGAGGAGCGGGACCCCGACCGCTGTGGCAGCGGCCGCCGCAGCAGCCCCGCCGATGAGGAGCGCGCGCCGGGACACCCCGCCGCTGCCGCGGCCCGTTTCGGGCCGCGGTGCGTATGGAGGCCGAGGCGGCGGACCGGGCTGCCGGTACACCGGATGCGCGTAGGGCGTGCTCTCCGGGACGGCAGCCTCCGCACCCGGGGCCCTGTCCACCGGTCCCAGGTGCAGCGTCCGCTGCGGTGCGGGCAGGCGCGGATCGGGCGGGCGGACCGCGGCCCCGCCGACTGGCGCCCCCGCGAACGCGGCGGCCAGACCCGCGACATCGGGCCGCCCGGCGGGGTCCTTGGCCAGGCAGGCGGTCAGCAGTTGATGGAGCTCGCCGTCAAGGCTGTCGAGCATGGGTTCCTGGTCCAGGATCCGCTGGACGACCTCCAGGATGGTGGGCGCGTCGAACGGGCTGCGCCCGGTAGCGGCGAAGGCCAGCACGGATCCGAGCGAGAAGACATCGCCGGCGGGTCCGGCCCGGTCGGCGTGGATCTGCTCCGGCGACATGTACGCGTACGTGCCGATGATCGTGCCGGTCGCGGTCAGTGAACTGGCGTCCACCGCACGGGCGATGCCGAAGTCGATGATGCGCGGCCCGTCCTCGCCGATGATGACGTTGCCAGGCTTCAGGTCGCGGTGGATCAGTCCGCACTGGTGGATGGCGTCGAGCCCCTCGGCAAGCCCCGCGCCGAGCCGCAGTACGGCGTCGGGCTTGAGCGGGCCGCCGTCGGCGACGGCCTGGTGGAGCGTGGGCCCTGGGACGTACGCGGTGACCAGCCACGGCTCTGTCGCCTCGGGGTCGGCGTCGACGACCTGCGCCGTATGGAATCCGCCGACCTTCCGGGCCGCTGCCACCTCCCGGGCGAACCGGGTCCGGAACGATGGGGAGTCCGCGAGCTCGGCGCGGATGAGCTTCACCGCGACCTTGCGGCCCCCGGGCGACGTACCGAGATAGACGTTTCCCATGCCGCCCGCGCCCAGCCGGCCGTCCAGCCGGTAGGGGCCGACCCACTGCGGGTCGGCCGGCGTCAACTCATCCATGGGTACCGTCCGTTGAGGGTTTGATGGGCATGCCCCCGGGAAGCTTCCAGAGCTGGATCGAGGTGTCGGACTCCTTGATCACTCCTGCCAGGTTCACGGCGGCGGCCAGGGTGGTGCCGTCCGGGCTGAACACCAGCGAATTCACCGAGGCGGTGAGATTCGACTTCGGCATGACGGCGGTCAGGGCAGTGGCGGAAAGGCGGCCCGTGGAAGGGTCCCAGAGGCTGATGGTCTTGCCGGTGGTCTCACTGGCCACGGGCTCGCGATTGCCGCCGGCCCCCGCGATCAGTGCCCCGTCCGGACGGTAGACGCCCGTGGTGAGATACCCATGGTGGTCGGTGAGGGTCGCCGTGAGCCGCCCGGTGGTCACGTCCCACAGCCGCAGGCCGGGCCCGGCGCCGGTGAGGGTCCGGCCGTCGGGGCTGAACGTCACTGTGGAGTAGTTCTTGGTCCCGCCGGCCGTGAACGTCCTGATGAGACGGCCGGTCCGGGCGTCCCAGTACCGCACGGTGCCTGCCTTGGTGTCGGCGGCCACACTGGCGAGTGTCTTCCCGTCCGGGCTGAACGCGATCCAGCCCATGCTCCCGGTGTGCCCGGTGAGGGTGGCGGTGGTGCGGCCGGTGGACGGTTCGACCAGCCTTACGGTGTTGCCGACGCCCGCGGCGAGGATGCTGCCGTCGGGGCTGAACGCCAGGCAGTTGACGCTGTCGAACTTTCCTGGGTACGAGGCGAGTATTCCCTTCGGCACTCCGGTCCGCACGTCCCAGCGGCGCAGCGTCCGGTCGAAACTCCCGCTGTACAGGGTCGTGCCGTCCGGGCTGTAGGCGACCGCCATGGCCCACTGCGCATGGCCCTTGTACGTGGTGATCGTGCGCCCGCTGACGAGGTCCCAGAGCCGCAGCGTCCCGTCGAAGCTGCCGCTGGTGAGGGTCCTTCCGTCCGGGCTGAAAGCGAGGCACCCCACGGTACTGGTGTGGCCGGTGAGGCGCATGACCGGCTTGGTGATGTCCCGGGCAGCCGGGGATGCGGGAGAACCCGTGTGGCCTTTGGACGCGGACGCGGACTTCGGCCTCGGCCAGAGCATGTACGCGGGGCCTCCGACAGCCGTCGCGGCGGCAGCGACCCCTCCCAGGACCAGGGCGCGACGAGGCAGCGCATTGGGTGGAGGGGCGCTGGGAGCGGTCACCGAAAGCCGCTCGAGCACATCGGTCGCGGACGGTCGGGCGTACGGATTCTTCTCCAGACACGCGACCGTCAGCTCATACAACACACCGTGCATCCCGGAGAGTTGTGGCGCTTCCTGGGTGACCCGGTGGACGATCGCCGGAACGACCGACGCCTCGAAGGGGCTGTGCCCCGTCGAGGTGAACGCGAGTACCGAGCCGAGCGAGAAGATGTCACTGGCGTGAGTGAGGGGCTCGGCACGGATCTGCTCCGGCGACATATAGGCGTACGTACCGATCAACGCGCCCGCACGGGTCATCGGGTCGGCGGCGCCCACGGCATGGGCGACACCGAAGTCGATGATGCGCGGCCCGTCGCCGGCGAGGATGACATTGCCCGGCTTGAGGTCGCGGTGGACCACGCCGTCCGCATGGCTCGCGGCGAGCGCGTCGGCGATCTGCGCGGTGAGGAGCGATGCGCCGACCGGGGAGAAGGGTCCGTTGTCGCGGAGGTAGTGGTGCAGGTCGGGGCCGTCGATCAGGTCCATGACCAGAGCGAGGAGATCCCCTTCCACGACCAGGTCGCGGGTGCGCACGATGTTG
This sequence comes from Streptomyces beijiangensis, assembly GCF_017315755.1. Classification (GTDB taxonomy): domain Bacteria; phylum Actinomycetota; class Actinomycetes; order Streptomycetales; family Streptomycetaceae; genus Streptomyces; species Streptomyces beijiangensis. The sequence goes on along the minus strand of NZ_JAFLRJ010000292.1, from coordinate 22,283 downwards.
GGGTGCGTGAGACGCAGGAGAACGGAGCGCTCTCTGAGAAAGCGCATCACGATGTCCGGGTCGTTCGCGAGCTCCTCCTTGAGGACCTTGATCGCGACCATCTCACCGGGCTGGCCGGCCACGGCCGCCTCGGCGCCCGCGGTCTCGCGCTGGCGGGCTCGCCAGACGGTGCCCGTGGCGCCGCGTCCGAGCGGTTCCTCGAGCAGGTACTTGCTGCCTACCGGCCGCACGTCATGCGCTCCCTGCTGATCGGGGTCCTGGTCCCTGCGCCGCCGGCCCGGGGGTCGTACACGTCGTGCACGTCGTGCTTCCCGGCTCCAGCGTTTCCGGCCCACTCTAGTGCCGCCGTACGGAGCACCGGCCGGGGAAGTTCCGGATGTGCGCAGGGCTGTGTTCCCGCTGTGTTCGAGTGAGAGACGCAGACGGCGCCCAGATGGTTGCCGAACCCGTCCCAACCAGGCACTTTTACGTCCAGAGCCGACCGTTCAAGATCACTTTCCGGCCACCCCCGGGCGTGTTGTCAGTGGCAGGTGCGAGGATGCCCTACAGCACGGAGTCGTGGGGTCGGGAGCCTCTCGTTCTGTGCCGACCTGCCGGGTGGGGGAGATCACAGGGCGGCTTCCCTGCCGGGCACCCCGCGCAGAAGGGACCGCCGACGGCTATGCAGATCCGGCTGACCGTCCTCGCGCCGCGAAGCGGCCGACCCTCCACCGAGATGCGTTCCTGCGACGTGCTGGTGACCGCACCCGCGGGGACGGCGCTGGCAGCCGTGGCCTCGGGCCTGGCCACCGCCGCCGCGGGCCCCGACGCGGGTGGATCGGGCGCCGTCGTGCTGTACGCGGGGCACCGGCGGCTCGACGTACAGCGGTGCGCTCTGGGTGAGCCGCCGCTCGTCGACGGGGCCGTGCTGTCGCTCCAGGTGCCTGCCGAGGACGACGAATGGGGTCTCCCCTGGTCGAACGGAGTTGAGAGCTTGGGGAACGGCGCGCACGCCGACGAGGGCGCCGCCCAGCTCCATGTGGTCTCCGGTCCTGACGCGGGCGGGGTGCATCTCCTGCACGGCGGGCAGATCCGCATCGGGCGCTCGGCGGACGCGGACGTTCCGCTGGACGACCCCGATGTCTCCCGGCTGCACTGCGCGATCACGGTCGGCGAGGACGGACGGGTCACGGTCGGCGACCTGGGCTCGACCAACGGCACGTCGCTGGACGGTGTGGCGATCGGCGGCCGACCGGTGCGGCTGGCGCCGGGGGCGCTGCTGCGGATCGGCGAATCGGCGCTGCGGCTCGCCTCGGCGTCGGGCGACGCACGGGGCGCGGCCGAGGTCGTACCGGACGGCGAGGGGCATCTGCGGGTGACGCACCCGGGCGCGGATCCGGTGGACGGCGGTGCGAACTCCCGACCGGGGGGTGAGGATTCGGCGTACGGGACAAATCCCGGTGGCGCAGGCGGCGCAGGCGGCGCAGGCGTTCTTGGTGCGACGACCGGCTCGTCCGACGTCATTCAGGGGCGGCCCGTCGGTGATTTCGGCTCTGGTTCCGTCACCGTCCACCCACGTGACGGCCGCGGCCGTCGCGAGACACCTCCGCGCGGCACGCGTATGCCGCTGCGCGACGACGACATCGACGAGCACTCCAAGGCCGAAGCCGAGGGCGAATTCGAGTGCGAAGGCGAAGGCGACACCGTGCGCAGGCGCGGTGGGCTGGGGAGTTGGGCCCGGCGGTTCACCGGCGGGCGCGGCGAGGCCGTGCGGGAGCGGGTGCCCGCCCAGGCCGCGCCGGTCGCGGGCGACGGCCGGCCTGCCGTGCGTGCCCCCGAGTCCTGGCCCGATCCGGCCGCGCTGCTGCTGACCGCACTGGGTCCGGGGACCCGGCTGTGGGAGCGCGGCCCCGGGCATCCGGAAGCTCTGGTGGTGCGGCTCGGGACGGCCGACAGGGCCGAGATGGCTTCCGTACCGGTGACGGTGTCCCTGCGCGAGGCAGGGTCACTCGGTCTCGCGGGCCCGCGAGAGCGGCTTGCCGGTCTCGCCAGGGCCGCCGTGGCCCAGCTCGCGGCCCTGCACTCCCCCGCCGATCTGGAGATCGTCCTGATCAGTACGGACCGGGGGCGGTCCCTCGCGGACCGCAAGGCCGACTGGGGCTGGCTCGGCTGGCTGCCGCATCTGCGGCCCGCGCACGGCCAGGACTGCCGGCTGCTGCTCGCCTACGACCGTGAGCAGGCCGCCGCGCGCACGGAAGAGCTCGTACGGCGCCTGGACTACGGCCCGTTGGGGACGGCCTGGGCCTCGGCGGACGCACGGAGCATCGACGAGGCCGCCCGGAACTACGAGGGGCCGCGCACGGTCGTCGTCGTCGACGGCGACCCCGGCTCCTCCGTACTGCGCGAGACCACGGCACGCCTCGCCGCCGCGGGCGCGGCCGCCGGGATCCATCTCCTCTGTCTCGCCGAGACCCCGGCGGCCTCCGCGCTCTCGCCGGTCGACGCGACGTACGAGAGCGCCTGTGCGGCCTCGCTCGCCTTCCGCGAGTGCGGGGCCGTCGCCCTGCTCAGCGGGGACGTGGCCACCGCGCTGCGGCTGCTGCGCACGGCGGGCGGGCAGCCCGCCGGGCACGGCACGCTCGCCGCGCTGGACGCGGTGTCGGCCGCCTGGGCCGAGCGGTTCGGGCGGGCGCTCGCGCCGCTGCGCGCCGACACCAGCGGCGAGCCGTCCGCGCGCCAGGCCGCGGCACTGCCCCGGTCGGCCCGCCTGCTGGACGAGTTGGGTCTCGCCAGGGCCACCCCGGCGTCCCTGATGGCCCGTTGGGCCTCGGCGGCCGACGGCAAGGACCCGGTGGTGGGCTCGGACGAACTGCACCGCCCGCCCGGCCGTGGCGGACCGCCCGGCAGCGGCGGCGGCTCCGCCGCGCCCGGGGCGCGCGCGCTGGCCGTGCTCGGCGCGGGACCGCGCGGCCCGCTCACCGTGGACCTGGCCGCCGAGGGTACGCATCTGCTGATCGAGGGCCCGGCAGGCAGCGGTCGTACGGAACTGATCCGCGCGACGGCCGCCTCCCTGGCCGCCGCCGCGCGCCCGGACCGGCTCGCCCTGATCCTGGTGGACGGCTCGGGTGGCGACGGCCTGTTCCCCTGTACGGAACTCCCCCACACCTCCACGCACCTGGTGGCGTCGGACCCGGTCCGTATGCGCGAGTTCGCCCAGTCGCTCGGCGCCGAACTGAAGCGCCGCGCCGAGCTCCTGGGCTCCATCGGCTTCGCCGAATGGCACACCCAGCGCGAGGTCTCCGAGCGCATGGTCGGCCAGCGGACCGCGCCGGGCACCCCCGGCGGCAGGCGCGTCGGCGGTACCGCACAGGGTGCGGCCCGCTCCGAGGCGGCCGAGCAGTTCAGGCCGACGGACACGGCCCCCAGGGTCGGGCCCCAGGGGCGCCCCGGCGACATAGAGTCCGCGGACTCGGGCACGCTCCGGCTGCGCGGACGTGTCGTACGGACGGATCAGGCCGCGGACGGCGCCTCGCCGCTCCCCCGGATCGTCGTGCTCGTCGACGACTTCGACGCGCTGGTCGCCCCCGCACTGGGCAGCCCCGGCCGCCCCGCCGCCGGCTCGGTGGTCCGCGCGCTGGAGGCCGTGGCCAGGGAAGGCGAGCGGCTCGGCGTACATCTGATCGCCGCCTCGGCGCGCCCGGACCGCACCGCCGACACCGAGCTCGCCCACATCGCCCGGCTCCGGGTCGTCCTGGACCCCGCTCCTGTCGCGCCGGGACCGGAGGACCCCAGCCCTGGGCGCGGCCGTCTGGGCCACCCCGACGGCAGGGTCACGCCGTTCCAGGGCGGGCGTGTCACCGGCCGCATCCCGCGCACGGCCACCTCGCGCCCCACCGTCGTACCGCTGGAGTGGGAGCGGATGGGCGATCCCCCGACGCGCAGGCCCGTCAGGGAGCTGGGCAACGGGCCCACGGACCTGGCCCTGCTGGCCAGCGCGCTCGACCGGGCCGCCCGGTCGGTGGACGCGGTCCCGATACCGCCGCTCGGCGACCGTCGCGACGGCTGACGTAACGTCACAGGCCCATCACGATCTTGGAGTTGACACGGAAGGCAGTATTGCGGGGCCAGTGCGCCGGGCGTAGGACTTACGGCACGGGACAGAGGCGTCGCCGTCGTGCCCCAACCGGTACGCGCGACACGGCTACGCCGATCCTCACGCGCACGGGAGAGGTCGGGGCAGAGATGCGCACCATACGTACGACTGGCACAGCTCACACAGCTCATACGGTTCGCACAGCTCGTCGCACTCGGAACGCCGCACTGGCGGTGCTGGCGGCGGGTTCGCTCGTCCTTGCGGCAGGCTGCGGCAGCGACGACAAGAAGTCGGACACCAAGGGGTCCAACTCCCCGAGTGCCGGGGCCAGTACGCCGAGCGGGGTCACGCTCCCCAAGCTGGACGGCGTGAACCTCACGGTGGCGGCGGTCTGGACGGGCGCGGAGCAGAAGAACTTCGTCAAGGTGCTCGACGAGTTCTCCAAGCGCACCGGGGCGAAGGTCACCTTCGTCCCCGCCCAGGACCCGATCGTCAACTTCCTCGGTACGAAGATCGCGGGCGGCGCCCCGCCGGACGTGGCGATGATGCCCCAGGTCGGCGCGGTCAACCAGGCGGTCGCCAAGGGCTGGCTCAAGCCGGCGGGCCCCGAGGCCAAGGCCGAGCTGACCAAGAACTACTCGAAGGTCTGGCAGGACCTCGGCGCGGTCAAGGGCACCCAGTACGGGGTGTACTACAAGGCCGCCAACAAGTCCCTGGTCTGGTACAACACCAAGGTCTTCGCCAACGCGGGCGCCTCCGAGCCCAAGACCTGGCCGGACTTCCTGAAGACCGCCGAGACCATCTCCGCATCCGGCGTCACCCCGGTCTCGGTCGGCGGCGCTGACGGCTGGACCCTGACCGACTGGTTCGAGAACATCTACCTCTCCCAGGCGGGCCCGGAGAAGTACGACCAGCTCGCGGCGCACAAGATCAAGTGGACCGACCCGTCCGTGAAGGACGCGCTGACCACCCTCGGCCAGCTCTTCGGCAAGCCCTCCCTCATCGCGGGCGGCGCCGACGGCGCGCTGCAGGTCGAGTTCCCCGCCTCCGTCACCCAGACCTTCACCGGCGGTGACAACCCCAAGGGCGCCATGGTCTTCGAGGGCGACTTCGTCCAGGTCAACATCGGCCAGACGAAGGCCAAGGTCGGCACCGACGCCAAGGTCTTCCCGTTCCCGGCCGTGGGCGCCAAGTCCCCCGTGGTGACGGGCGGCGACGCCGCTGTCGTACTGAAGGACTCCAAGGGCGCCCAGGCGCTGCTGACCTGGCTGGCCTCCACGGACGCGGCCAAGGTCGCGGCCGAGTCCGGCGGCTTCATCTCCCCGAACAAGGGTCTCGACCCGGCGGCGTACCCCAATGACATCCAGCGCACGATCGCCAAGGCGCTGATCGCCGCTGGCGACGACATCCGCTTCGACATGTCCGACCAGGCCCCGCAGTCCTTCGGCGGTACGCCGGGCAAGGGCGAGTGGAAGGACCTCCAGGACTTCCTGAAGAACCCGAAGGACATCGCGGGGACGCAGGCGAAGCTGGAGTCGGACGCGGCCAAGGCATACAAGAGCTGACGACGCGATGACGTCGGACGCTGCGGCGGGCGGCGCGCTGAACCAGGCGCCCCCCGCCGGGAATTCCCGTAAGAACGCGCCTGGCCGCAAGAGCGTGACAGGCACACGCAGAACCCTCGCGATCGGCTTCCTGCTGCCCGCGCTGGTGCTGCTCGGCGCGCTCGTGGTCTACCCGATCGGGTACTCCGTCTACCGGTCCTTCTTCGACAAGTCCGGCAACGGCTTCGCCGGCTTCGACAACTACACGTCGGTCTTCACCGACGACACCATCCAGACCGCCGTGATCAACAACGGCATCTGGCTGATCGCCCCGGTCGTCGCCACCGGCGTCGGCCTGATCTTCGCGGTCCTCACCGAACGGATCCGCTGGGGCACCGCCTTCAAGCTGGTCGTCTTCATGCCGATGGCCATCTCGATGCTCGCCTCGGGGATCATCTTCCGGCTGGTGTACGACCAGGACCCGCACCGCGGCGTCGCCAACGCCGTATGGGTGAGCGTCCACGACACCTTCGCCGAGTCGGCGGGCTACCCGGGCGCGCACCCCCTGCCGGTCGCCCCGCTCAAGGCAGCCGGCGGCGGCTCCTTCATCACCAGGCAGCCGGTGAGCGCGGGAACTCCGGTGCAGCTCCCGCTCGTCGGCGTACTCCCGACGAAGATGCCGACCTCCGCCAAGCCCGCGCACGAGCCGAAAGCGGCCGACGGGAAGATCACCGGCACCGCCTGGCTGGACTTCACCAAGGGCGGTGGCGGAAAGCCCAACGCGATCGACCCCACCGAACTCGGCCTCAAGGGGCTGAAGATCGAGGCGGTCAAGGACGGCAAGGTGGTGGCGACCGCGAAGGCGGCGGCCGACGGCACCTTCACGCTCCCGGCGAAAGCGGCGGGCGCCCAGCTCCGGCTCCCCGGCTCCAACTTCCACGAGCCGTACAACGGAGTCGACTGGCTCGGCCCGAAGGTGGTCACCCCGGCCATCATGGGCAGTTACATCTGGATGTGGACGGGCTTCGCGATGGTCCTGATCGCGGCCGGTCTGGCCGGCATCCCCCGCGAGCTCCAGGAGCAGGCGCGGGTGGACGGCGCCAACGAATGGCAGGTCTTCCGCCGTATCACCGTCCCGCTGCTGAGCCCGGTGCTCGGCGTGGTCACCATCACGCTGATGATCAACGTCCTGAAGGTCTTCGACCTGATCTTCATCATCGCCCCGGGATCCTCCCAGGACGACGCCAACGTCCTCGCCCTGCAGCTCTACCGCTCGTCCTTCGGTACGGACGCGGACCTGGGCATCGGCAGCGCGATCGCCGTCATCCTGCTCCTCCTGGTGATCCCGATCATGGTCGTCAATATCCGGCGGATGCGTAAGGAGGCCCGGCGATGACCGCAGAACTCCAGGTGGTGAAGGCGAAACAGTCCCTCCCGGCCAGGATCGTCTCCCGCATCGGCGGCGGCTTCGTCCGGGTCCTGCTGCTCGTCGTGGCCCTGATCTGGCTGATGCCGACGGTCGGCCTGCTCTTCTCCTCCCTCCGCTCGCCCTCCGACATCGCGGCGAGCGGCTGGTGGAAGGTCTTCTCGGCCCCGTCCCAGATGAACTTCGACAACTACTCCAACCTCCTCGACAACAAGGTCATCACCGACTCGCTGCTCTCCACCGTCCTGATCACGGTCCCGGCGACTCTGCTGGTCGTGATCATCGGCTCGCTCGCCGGTTACGCCTTCGCCTGGATGGAATTCCCTGGCAGGGACTGGTGGTTCCTGCTCGTCGTCGGCCTTCTGGTGGTCCCCGTCCAGGTCGCCCTGGTCCCGGTGGCGAAGATCTTCGGCGAGCTCGGCATCTTCGGCACCACCATCGGCGTGATCATCTTCCATGTCGCCTTCGGCCTGCCGTTCGCGATCTTCCTCCTCCGCAACTTCTTCGCGGAGATCCCCCGCGAACTCCTGGAGGCCGCACGCCTGGACGGCGCGGGCGAGATCCGGCTCTTCACCCGGGTCGTCATGCCGCTCGGGGGTCCCGCGATCGCCTCGCTCGGCATCTTCCAGTTCCTCTGGGTCTGGAACGACATGCTGGTCGCGCTGATCTTCGCCGACTCCAAGCACCCGCCCATCACCGTCGCGCTCCAGCAGCAGGTCCGTCAGTTCGGCAACAACATCGACGTCCTGGCGCCCGGCGCCTTCGTCTCGATGGTGATCCCGCTCGCCGTCTTCTTCGCCTTCCAGCGGCAGTTCGTCTCCGGTGTCATGGCGGGCGCGGTCAAATAGGCCCGGAACAGGCCCGGTTCACCCTCGCGGACCGGACCGGGCCTGTTCAACACGTCAACACACGGCTCCCCCGAATGCCGTATCCGACGTAACCAGCCCGCGCCTCGGGCCGTTCCAGGGCCATGCCCCGGTTCAGCGTGATCGTCCCCGCGTACAAGGTCCAGGCCTACCTCCAGGAATGCCTGGACTCGGTACTGACCCAGACCTTCGAAGACTTCGAGCTCATCGCGGTGGACGACTGCTCGCCCGACGCATGCGGCGCGATCATCGACGAGTACGCGGCCCGCGACCGCCGGGTGACCGCCGTACACCTCCCGGAGAACCAGGGCCTCGGCCTCGCCCGCAACGCGGCACTCGCCCGCGCCACCGGCGACTACGTCCTCTTCCTGGACAGCGACGACACCCTCACCCCCGGCGCGCTCCAGGCGATCACCGACCGCCTCAAGGAGACGGGCGGCCCCGACGTCCTGCTCTACGACTACGCACGCACGTACTGGTCGGGCGAGACCGTACGCAACGAACGCGCGGCCCAGCTCACCGAGGAGGGCCCCGACACCTTCCGCCTCGCCGACCGCCCCGGTCTGCTGAAGGTCCTGATGGTGGTCTGGAACAAGGCGTACCGGCGCGAGTTCATCGAGCAGCAGGGCCTGACCTTCCCGCCCGGCTACTACGAGGACACACCCTGGACCTACCCGGCGCTGATGGCCGCCGGGTCCCTCACCACCCTCGACCGGGTCTGCGTCCACTACCGCCAGCGCCGCCTCGGCAACATCCTCTCCACCACCAGCCGCAAGCACTTCGACCTCTTCGACCAGTACGACCGGGTCTTCGCGTTCATCGACTCCCGCCCCGAGCTTGCGAGCTGGCGCCCGGTGATCTTCCGCCGGATGGTCGACCACTTCACGACGGTCTTCACCAAGCGCGACCGCCTCCCGCGCGGCACCCGAGCCGAGTTCTTCCGCCGCGCCCGCGCCCACTACGCCCGCCACCGCGCCCCCGGCGCGACGCCGCCCGTCACCACCCGGGCCCGCCACACCATGGTCAGGCTGGGCGCGCACCGCACCTACGGCGCCCTCTTCAAGGCCATCTCCGTACGCCGCCGGGCGCACCGCCTGGCCTCGAAGGCCCACCGCACCGTCCGGGCCGCCCTCCTCCAGCTCCACTACCGCACCCAACTGCGCCTGCCCGTGCGCAGGAACACCGCCGTCTTCGCCGCGTACTGGAACGGCGGTTACGCCTGCAACCCGGCCGCCGTCGAGGCCAAGGTCCGCGAGCTCGCCCCGCATATCCGCACCGCCTGGATCACCGCCCCGGCGCACCGCCACACGGTCCCGCTCGCCACCCGCCGCCTCACCCCCGGCACCTTCGGCTACTGGACGGCGCTCGCCCGCTCCGCGTACCTCGTGAACAACGTCAACTTCGACCGCCGCCTGGTCAAGCGCCCCGGCCAGACCTTCCTCCAGACCCACCACGGCACCCCGCTCAAGTCGATGGGCCTGGACCTCCAGAACCACCCGGCGGCCTCCCACGGCATGGACTTCCACCAGCTGCTCGCCAACACCGACAAGTGGGACTACACGCTCTCGGCCAACCGCCACTCCACCCTGGTCTGGGAGCGCACGTACCCCTCGCGCTACACCACGCTGGAGTACGGCTACCCGCGCAACGACCGCTTCCAGAGCGCCACTTCACTGGACGTGGCCCGCATCCGCGAGTCCCTCTCGATCCCCGAGGGCTTCACCGCGCTCCTGTACGCACCCACCCACCGCGACTACCTCGCCGGCCAGCGCCACACCCTGGACCTGGAGCGGCTGGCCCGTGCGCTCGGCCCGCGCTGCGTGATTCTCACGCGCGCCCACTACTCGTACGACGCGCCCCTCTCCGCCTCCCCGCTCCCCCGCGTCATCGACGTCTCCGCCCACCCCTCGGTCGAGGACCTCTGCCTCGCCTCGGACGCGCTGATCACCGACTATTCCTCGCTGATGTTCGACTACGCGTCCCTCGACCGCCCGATCGTCCTGCACATCGACGACTGGGAGGCCTACGAGGCCTCACGCGGCACCTACTTCGACATCCGCGCCTGCCCGCCCGGCGCGCTCGCCCGTACCGAGGACGAGCTGATCGACATCTTCACCACCGACCACTGGCGCGGCTCGCGCTCCGCGCAGCTGCGGGCGGCGTTCCGCGCGCGCTTCTGCACGTACGACGACGGGCGCGCGGCCGAGCGCGTGGTGCGCCACCTCTTCCTGGGCGAGACGGCCGGCCTGCCCGCGTCCGTGGAGCCGGAGCTGCGCCGCCCGGCGCCCGCACCTCAGCACTTCCCGCGCACGACACCTGCCGGCGCCGGCTTCATCCCCTCGAACACCCTCGGCTGAGAGATGCCCGCCATGCCACACCGCGCTCTCCGCACACTCCGCCTGCTCGGGCGCAAGGTCCGCGCCCTGCTCGCCGAAGCGCCCGTCGCCACACCGCTCTTCCTCATCAGCGCACCGCTGCTCCTCGCCGCCGCGACGGCCGGCGCCCCCTGGCTCTTCACCGCCGCCGCCTCGGTCTCGTACGTCAGTGACTGGCGCATCACCAGCCGCAGCACACGGCTGCAACGCGTCCTGCAGAGCGCCCGTTTCGGCGTCACCGTCCGCTTCCTGAGCCGGCAGTTCCTGACGCTGGTGCTCGTCTACCGGAGCGCCGCCCCCGGCGAGCTGCGGCTGCTGCCGGTGGCCGCCCTCGCCTTCGCCCTCTTCTACGTCCTGCAGATGCCGCACAGCCTGCTCCTCGCACGCATCCGTCAGGTACGCCAACTCCCTCTGAGCACACGGAACATCGACCTGTCCGCGCTCCACATCACCGATGCCCCGTCACCTCGCGCACTGAACCTCGCCTTCAACAAGGTGATGCACGCGGACGCACTCGCCATCGCCGGAGTGCTGACCGCGCTCCTCACGGCGAGCACCGTGCCCGGTGTGGCGGGATGCGGGGCCGCCCTCCTCGCCGTGCTCGTGTACGACGCGGTGCTCGCCCGCGTCCTGCGCGCCGACCGGCGTATGCCGGCGGCGGGCGCGGTCGTGAACCACATCGACGGCTGGCTCAAGGACTACCGCCCCACGGTGGTCCTCTACTTCTGCGGGATGCGCAACTCCGCGTACCAGGTGAACATGTGGCTGGACACGCTGGCCGAGGCCGGGGACAGGCCGCTCGTGCTGCTGCGCGAGCGCCACATCCTGGACGACCTGGCGCCCACCCACCTTCCGGTGCTGTGCCTGCCCCATGCCGACCATGTGATGAACCTGGACTTCTCCTCCGTACGGACCGTCCTCTACAGCGCGAACGTGGGCCCGAACATCCACATGCTGCGCATGCCGCAGGCCACGCATGTGTTCGTCGGCCACGGCGACAGCGACAAGCTCGCCTCGGTGAACCCGTACGCCAAGGTGTACGACGAGGTGTGGACGGCGGGCCGCGCCGGACGCGACCGGTGGGCGGCGGCAGCGGTGGGTGTGCGCGACGAGGCAGTCGTCGAGGTCGGACGGCCACAACTGGCGGGAATCGAGCGGGAGTCAGGGCCTCGGCATGCCGGACCGCTGACTGTCCTGTACGCACCCACCTGGGAGAACTGGCAGCCGAGCCCCGGCGCGACCTCTCTCATCGCCTCGGGCGAACGCATCGTCGAGCAGCTGCTCAATGCCCCGGCGGACGTACGGATCCTCTACAAGCCGCACCCCTACACGGGAGCCCGCGACCCGAAGGCCACCGCGGCCCATGAGCGCATCGTGGAAATGCTCAGGAAGGCCAACTCCGCTCACAGGCCTGCCGAAGGCACCGGCACCGGGCGCGCCGGTACCGAGGCCGACCAGCAGGACGCTCAACCGCGGGTGCGCAAGGACGCGGACGACGCGGAGCGCTCCCGCGACAGCCGGCTCACCGCCGAGCGGGCCGCGACGCTCCGGGAACTCCGGCTCGAACAGGACAAGTTGTACTGGCAGTCGCACGGCCCCACCGGGCATGTGGTGATCTCCGCGGACGGCCCGCACCTCTACTCCTGCTTCAACCAGTGCGATCTCCTGGTCTCGGACATCTCCAGCGTGGTCACCGACTTCCTGGCGAGCGGCAAGCCGTACGCGATCGTGGACGGCGCCGAGCTGGGCGAGCAGGAGTTCCGGCGCCGCTGCACGGCCGCGCGCGGCGCGTTCGTCCTGCCTCCCGGTGCGGAGGGCCTCGACGACGTGGTGCTGATCGCGGCGGGCCTGGCGACGGACGGTATGCGTCCGGCCCGTACGGAACTCAAGCACTATCTCCTCGGCCCCGACGAACCGGATTCCCTCACGCGTTTCCGCACCGCCGTGCAGGCCGCACAGCACCGGCCAACTCCGGCTCACGTACGAGTGGTCGAGCAGGCGCCGGTTCACGCCGACGCAACTCCGCAATCCCCTGTTCGTTAGCCGGAGGACGCCCTCCCTCCACATGAAAGAGCCCCGTATGCACCGCCATGAATTCCTCCAGGGACTGCACTCCGTCCTGAAGCCGCACACCTATCTCGAGATCGGCATCAACGACGGCCGGAGCCTCGCCCTGTCGCGGGCGGCGAGCGTCGGGGTCGACCCCGCCCCCAAGATCCGGGTGCCGCTCCACTGCGACCTGCAGCTGGTGACCCGGACGAGCGACGACTTCTTCGCCCAGAAGCAGCCCCTGGGCCATCTGATGAGCGGGCGCAATCCGCTCCGCAACGCCCGCCGCGGGCGTCCGCTGTTCGGTGCGTACACCGGCGCCAACCAGGTGGACCTGGCGTTCATCGACGGGATGCACATCTTCGAGTACGCGCTGCGCGACTTCATCAACGCCGAGCGCCACAGCGGCTGGTCGAGCGTCCTCGTCTTCGACGACATGCTCCCCCGCAACAACGCGGAGGCCGTACGCGACCGCGTCGACCAGCGCGGTCCGTGGACCGGCGACGTCTACAAGGTCATCCCGGTGCTCGCCCAGCACCGCCCGGACCTGATCGCCGTCCAGATCGACACCCAGCCGACCGGTCTGCTGATGGTCATCGGCGCGGACCCGGCGAGCACCGTACTGAAGGACCGGTACGACGCGATCATGGAGGAGTGGATCACCCCGGATCCGCAGAAGGTCCCCGAGGCCCTGCTGGAGCGCATCCAGGCGGTCGACCCCTCGTCCCTGCTCGGCGCCGGCTTCTGGTCCGCGCTCTCGCGGCGCCGCGGCCGCCGCTCCACCCTCAACGCGGTACGGCGCGAGCTGACCTCACTGCGCGGCTTCTGATCCCGCCCCGCGCCCGCTGCTCGGCGGAGGCGGCCCCGGAGACGTTCCCGGGGCCGCCTCCGCCATGTGCGGCGCGTTGCGTGAGCGCTTCTGTACGTACAACACCGGGCGCGTCGGCGCCGCCTGGCGGATGCCCGGCGCACCGGCCGCCATCAGCCTCAGGCCGACGGCCACGGCGAAGGTCAGGCAGAGCCAGGCGGTCAGCTCCCACCAGACCGGGAACGCGAGCCTGACGCTCTCGGTGCGGCCGATGATGCACCAGGGGTCGCCGCAGCGCTGGGTGTAGCTGATGACGAGGCAGATCCCGGCGGTGATGCCGTAGAGCGTCGCGGTCCAGAACTCCACGAGGAAGAGACCGGCGGCGGCCCAGGCCAGGTACTGCGTCGCGCTGGCCGTGCTCAGACAGAGGAAGAGCGCCAGCGTCAGGCCCGCGATCCCGGGAAGCCGGTCGGGAGAGCGGTACGCCAGGAGGGCGCCGGCGCCGGCGCTGAGGGCGACCACGGCGAACCGCCCCGGCCCCTGCAGGAGTTGCAGTACGTCGCCCGGGTGTCCGGCCAGTGCGGTCACCAGCCCGGACAGACCCCACCAGTCGGCGGTGCCGCCCGCGTAGCCGAAGACGTTGTGGCGCAGCCCGGACCACTGGTACCAGGCGGCGGGCCCCCAGATGACGAGGGACACTCCCCCAAGACCCAGGACGAAGCGCAGCAGTTTCCTGCGCCCCTGGAGGAGCGCCACCACGAGCAGCGCGGGCAGTACGACGACGGGGACGATCTTGACGCCGAGTGCGAGCGCGAAGGCGATCCCGGCCGGGCCCGGCCTGCGCAGATCGGCGAGCAGGTAAACGGCGAGCAGGGTGAAGAAGACGAAGACCGGATCGGTGTTGCCGTGGTAACCCGAGACCATGAAGAGCACCGGGCTGGCACTGACCATGACCGATGCGGCGACCGCCTTGCGGACACCGGCCCTGCGGTCCACCATCGCGTACACCAGCAGGGCCGTGCCCACATCGGCGGCGATCGCCGGGATCCGGATGAACAGCGGGAACGGGATGCCTGCGTGGCCCGCCGCACCGGCCAGGGAGAGCCAGGTACCGGTGACGGGCGGGTGGTTGTAGAGCATCCGCCCGTAGAACGGGTGCGCGTACACATCCGCCACGCCGAGCCGGTGGACCGCATGGGCGAAGCCCTGGAAGGTCCGCACATCCCCGGTTCCGAAGGTGTGCGACGCCAGCCAGAGCTTGCCCGCGCAGGCCAGCAGGGCGATCAGCAGGGCCGCACGTGATGCGGTGATGGTGGGACGCACCGTTCTACTTCCTCTACGTCTACGTCTATGACCATGTCCATGTCCATGTCCATGTCCATGTCCATGTCCATGGGGAACGCTCCTGGGCCTCAGCCCGACTGGCCCGCGAAGACCGTGACCAGCCCGACCACCACCAGGAGCGAGCCCGCCCAGGTCCACACCGAAGTGTGCTCGTGCAGGACGGTGGAGCTGGCCAGCACGATCAGCAGGTACCCCAGCGCGTTGAACGGGTAGGCGATGCTCAGCGGGACCTGCGCCAGCGTCGACATCCACGCGACGGCGGAGACGCCGAAGACCGCGAGCCCCAGGACCACCCAGGGTGTGGTCGCCGCACGGATCGCGAGTGATCCCCCGGTGTGGTCGGCGGTCCTGGCCGCGACGCGCATTCCGTGCTTGAGCATGATCTGGCCCGCCGCCGACGAGAACACGGCGAACAGCAGCAGTACGAGACTCGGCAGAGTCAACGTCCGCCTCCCATCGGATTTTCGGGGGTCGGGGTCGTCATGGAGGACCTCAGACGCCCACGCGGTCGGTTCGGTCTGCGGCGCCGGTTCGGTCTGTGGGGTCGAACTGGCGGTTGAGAATGTCTTGGACATCGACGTGCTCTCCAGCGATGATCGTCCGGGCCGCATGCGGGGTGAGCAGTGCGACGTGCTGATAGCCGAACAGCGTCGGCCTGATGCGGGTCAGCAGCCTGGACAGCGCGCCCAGCGTCCCCGCCACGGGGCCGCCGCCGAGCACGGACCAGAAGGGCGCCCCGGTCGACGTGATGTCGAGGACGTCGTAACCGGCGGACTTGACCGTACGGCGCAGGCTGGCCCGGGTGAAGAACCGCAGATGCGTCTCGTCGAGGATGCCGCGCCGGTCGTAGTCGAAGACCCCGAAGGCCACCCGCAGCCGCGAGTACCAGTGGCTGAAGTTCGGTACGGACAGCAGGACTTTGCCGCCCGGCGCCAGGACGTCGGCGACCCCGGCGAGTACCCGCTCGGGCCGCGAGAGGTGCTCGATCACATCGCCGGCGACCACATAGTCGTAGTCGACGCCGATGTCCTCGGGCAGGCCCTCCTCCAGGTTGGCGAGGAAGAACTCGGAGCAGCGCTCGCGTACGCCTTCCACCTCGATGTAGTCCACGCCGGTCACCTTGTGGCCGAGCATTTCGAGCCGTTCGGCGAACAGCCCGCCCGAGCAGCCGAGGTCGAGGACCCGGCCGGGCGGCAGCGTGCGCATCCGGTCGAGGATGACGGAGTGCGAGGAGCCGTCGCCCTCCTTGAAGGCGTACCCGTCGGGCTTGGGGATCCAGGAGCAGGTGCCGAATCCCTTGACGGCCAGCCGGTATTCGAGGACGTCCTTGATGACGTCCTTGGCGTACTTCATTCCGTTGACGTAACAGATCTCGTCGCCGTAGTACGTGGGAATGGGGATCTCCTTGATCCGCATTCCGGCGTTGATCAGCTGGACGATGATCTGGGTGTCGAAGTCGAAGGCGTCCGTGTTCCGGTCGATCGGCAGCTGCTTCAGTGCCGCCACGCTGTAGGCGCGGTACCCGGAGTGGAATTCGGTGAGTTCCGAGCCGAGGAGGAAGTTCTCGACGCGGGTGAGAACGCGGTTGCCGAGCCATTTGTAGACCGGCATTCCGCCGTGCAGCGCGCCCCCGCGCTTCATCATGCGCGAGCCGAACACCGCCTCGCATTCGCCGCGTTCGATGGGCGCCACCATCTCGGGCAGCGACTCGGGGGCGTACTGGCCGTCGCCGTGCAGCAGCACCACGATGTCCAGGCCGCGCTCGGCGGCCAGTGCGTAACCGGCCTTCTGGTTCCCCCCGTATCCGAGGTTCTTCGTGTGCCGCATCACCACGGTCCGCGGCATTCCCTCCGCCTGCGACCAGCGGCACCCGGCGGTGAATGTGTCGTCGTGACTCGCGTCGTCCAGGATCAGGATCTCGGCGATGCGCGACCGGAAATCCTCCGGAATGCGGTCGAGCGTCTTCTCCAGCGTGGTCTCGGCGTTGTACGCCACCACCATGATCCCGATCCTGGGACCGGGGACGGGGCTGGAGCTGGTGCTTTCCTTCACGTGCGTGTCTCCACGGTCTCTTGGGGTTCGAATGCTTGGCGGGGGAATCGGGAGAAACGAGGGAAGCCGGTGCGGAGCGGCTGCACTCCGAGCACCTTGCGGATCCCCGACGCGATACCGAGCGCGAGGATCAGCCAGCCGACGGCGCCGACGACGAGCTCGACGGAGTTCCACGTGACCGCCCGGTGGACCGTGTAGAGCCAGGAGGCGAGGGCGCCGACGAAGAGGCTGTAACCCAGCCCCTCCCAGAGGCCGACGACGAAGAGTCCGGCGACGGGCCAGGCCAGGTACTGCACACCGGACGCGGTGCTGAGCAGCAGGAGGAGGCCCAGGGTCAGGCCGGTGACGGCGGGCAGTTCGGCGGGCCGGCGCCAGGCGAGCCATACTCCGGCCGCCACACAGACCAGCACGACCACGAAGTGCCCGTCGCCGCGCAGGAAGCCGATCACCGGCTCGGAGGCACCGAGCCAGACGGCGAATCGGACGAGTCCCCAGAGGCGGAACGGGCCGCCCTCGTAGTCCAGGACCTTGTCCTTGAGCGCCAGAGGTGCGGTGACCAGGACCGGACCCCAGACCAGAAGGAACACCGCCCCGAAACCCGCGCAGAATCGCAGGAACGGCCGGCGTCCACCGCGGTACGCGGCAATCACCAGTGCGGGGAGGGCCACGACGGGCACGAATTTGACGCTGATGGAAAGAGCGGCGAAAACCCCGGCGGCCAGTGGGCTCTTCCGGTCCGCGAGCAGATGTGCGGCGAACAGTGCGAACATCACTGCTACCGAATCGGTGTTCCCGTGAAATCCCGAGGTGGGAATCAGTACGGGAGAGAGCGTGACCCCGACGGCGCACACCACGGCCAAACGCACCGAACGCCGCCTGCGCACGATCTCGAACACCAGAATGCTGGACACGAAATCGGCGAGACAGGCGGGAAAGCGAATGAGTGTGCCGAAATCGGCTACCCGGCCCGAGAGTTCACTCAGTCCGAGCAGCATCCACCCGGCGAGCGGCGGATGATTGAACACGGGAAGACGGGGC
Source organism: Streptomyces beijiangensis (assembly GCF_017315755.1). Classification (GTDB taxonomy): domain Bacteria; phylum Actinomycetota; class Actinomycetes; order Streptomycetales; family Streptomycetaceae; genus Streptomyces; species Streptomyces beijiangensis. Next base: position 4,709 of record NZ_JAFLRJ010000292.1, on the reverse strand, counting down.
ATGGGATGTTCATAGATGCGCACCGGCCCGACCTGGTCGATGGCCCGTGCGAATCCCCGGAAGAACCGGACATCGGCCGGTCCGCCCGTGGTGGCGGCGAGCGTCATCTTCCCGACGAGTCCTATCGCCGCGACGAGGGCGACAACGGCCCCGCCGCGATGCGCGTCCCAGGCCTTCCGAGAGTTCAGCAGCCTCATGGCCGCCGAACGTAGCAATCATCGGGGCCGCCGATCTGGAGTGATGAAAACACTATTGCCGCACGCGAGTTCCCTCTCCTGCGGATCTCTGCACACATCACTTCAGGTGAATCACCCATACGGCGCACACCAGCCCGTAATCCGGTGCCTCAACTCTCGTTCACTACCTGTCCCTTGTGCGGCCTCCGCACAACCCATTCGCGCATTGATGACGGGTCGTACCAGTGAAAGCACTCGTACTCTCCGGCGGTGCGGGCACCCGGCTGCGGCCGATCACCCACACCTCGGCCAAGCAGCTCGTACCGGTCGCCAACAAGCCCGTGCTCTTCTACGGTCTCGAGGCGATCGCCGAGGCCGGGATCCGCGAGGTGGGCATCGTCGTCGGCGACACCGCCCCGGAGATCGAGGCCGCGGTCGGCGACGGCTCCCGCTTCGGCCTGGAGGTGACGTACATCCCCCAGCTGTCCCCGCTCGGTCTCGCCCATGCGGTACTGATCGCACGGGAGTTCCTCGGCGAGGACGACTTCGTGATGTACCTCGGCGACAACTTCATCGTCGGCGGGATCACCTCCCTGGTGGACTCCTTCCGCGCCACCCGCCCCGACGCGCAGATCCTGCTCACCCGGGTCCCCGACCCGCGCGCCTTCGGCGTGGCGGAGCTCGACGATTCGGGCAGGGTGGCCTCCCTGGAGGAGAAGCCGGAGAACCCCAAGAGCGATCTGGCCCTGGTCGGGGTGTATCTCTTCACCCAGGCCGTGCATGAGGCCGTACGGTCCATCGAGCCCTCTGCGCGCGGCGAGCTGGAGATCACGCATGCGCTGCAGTGGCTCATCGACCAGCAGCGCATGGTGAGTTCGACGGTCATCTCCGGTTACTGGAAGGACACCGGAAACGTCGCCGACATGCTGGAGGTGAACCGGTCCGTGCTGGAACTGCTCGACCCCAGTGACGAGGGCAGCGTCGACGAGGCGACCGAGATCATCGGCCGGGTCCGGATCGGTGCGGGCGCCGTCGTCCGGGGCTCGCGCATCGTGGGGCCCGCGATCATCGGGCCGCGTACGACCGTCGAGAACTCCTACATCGGACCCTCCACGTCGATCGCCGAGAACTGCCGGGTCACCGACACCGAGATCGAGTACTCGATCGTGCTCAGCGGCTCGTCGCTCAATGGCGTACGGCGCATCGAGGCGTCCCTGATCGGCCGGGACGTCGAGATCACGCCCGCGCCGAGCATCCCGGCCGCGCACCGGCTGATCCTCGGCGATCACAGCAGGGTGCAGATCTCCGGATAGAGCGCGGCCCGCGCTCACCTGTGAAGTTCATGAACTCAGCTGCCTTTGACCGGACTTTGCCGTACCTTTCCCGGAACAGCACCTGAGGTTTCCCCACATCCCTCCGGTTGCCAGGCCGGCAGCGCTCCCCCACATGCCACCGGCCCGCCGAGTCGGTGATATTCAGAGTGGGGGAACTGCACGATGGTTCAGGGAAGTTCGGATCAGAGCGCGCTGCGGGCCAGCATTGTCGTTCCCGTATACAACGCGGGTGAATACATAGAGTCCTCGGCCGATTCCCTGCTGCGACAGAGCATCGGAACAGACCAGTACGAAGTCATCTATGTCAACGACGGGTCCACGGACGATTCGGGCGAAAAGCTGGACAAGCTCGCCGCGGCCCACCCGCATGTGCGCGTCCACCACCAGGAGAACTCCGGTTGGCCCGGAAAGCCGCGCAATGTGGGGGTACGGCTCAGTCGGGGCGCCTATGTTCAATTCGTCGACCAGGACGACTCCCTGGGCATGGAGGCACTGGAGCGGCTCTGCGCACTCGGCGAGCGCAACCGCGCCGATGTCGTGCTCGGCAAGGTCGCGGGAACCATGCAGGCGCCCAGCAGCGTCTTCGCCGAGAATGTCGAAGTGTGCACGGCCGACGACCATCCGCTGATGGAGTCCCTCACCCCGCACAAAATGTTCCGGCGGTCCTTTCTGCTGGACAACGGCATCGAGTTCCCCGAGGGCCGGGTACGGCTGGAGGACCAGCTCTTCATGGCCCGCGCCTATGTCGCTGCCGAGCGCGTCTCCGTACTCGCCGATTACCCCTGCTACTACTGGATGCGCCGCGAGGACCGCGGGAACAACAGCAGCGCGCGGATAGGGCTCAGCTATTTCGAGGACCTGCGGAAGGTCATTCACGCGGTGAAGGCCGGCACCGGGCCGGGCGAGCAGCGCGACAAGATGCTGCGGCGCACCTACCGGGTGGAGCTTCTCACGCATGTCAGCGAGGCGCGGGTGCTGAGCGGTGCGCCCTGGGTGCAGGAGCGGTACGAGACGATCCGCGAGCTGGTCGCCGACGAGTTCGCGCCCGGGGTGGCCGAAGGGCTCGCCCCCCTGGCCCGGCTGCGCGCACAGCTCCTGGAGGAGGGGCGCCTCGACGCGCTGATGGCGCTCGCCGAGCGGACCAAGGAGATACGCCCGCTGGCCGAGGTGGGGCGGCTGCGCTGGCGCGACGGGGTGCTGAGCGCGCCCCTGCGGCTCGCACTGCGCCACGCGGACGGCAGTCCGGTGACGCTGGTGGAGCGGGACGGGCGGCTGCTGCTCGACCCCGCGCTGCTCGACGGCGTACCTGGATTGGACGAGTGGGACGTCGGCGATCCGCTGCGCGGGGCGTTCGGGCGGCTGCTGCTCAAGGACCGTCAGCGCCCCACGGGCTGGTTCCCCGACCCGAAGGGGCTGCGGGTGGTGGTCGAGGACGCGGGTCCTGGCCGCAAGCAGGTCGTGGTCACCGGGAATCTGGAGATCGATCCGCTGGTCGCGGCGGGCGGTGGGCCGCTGGAGCGCGGGGTGTACGACATCCAGGCCTCCTTCCAGCTGCTCGGGATCGGCCGCAGCGCGCGGATCACGGGCGGCCCGCCGAGCGCGCCGACGGCGGCCGGCACCACGAGGGCGGGCGGGACGGCGGCGATACCGTACTGGACCGCGGGCGGCCAACTCGCCCTGGACATCGGTGAGTTCTATCAGCGTATGGACTCCGTGCGGCGCCGCCGCTGGGCGGCACGCATACCCGCGCAGGTGCGCCGCCCGCTGGGCCGGGTGCTGCGCGCCGTCAAGAGGTCATGAAGAACCGCCGCACCACCCGCTCCGCCGCGCCCCCGTCGTCGTACGGACAGAAGCGTGCCCGGAACGCCTCGCGGAGCTTGGCCGTGGCGTCCGTGTCCCAGGACGCGGAGCGCAGCAGGCCGATGAGTCCGTCCTCGGTGGTGGCGATGGCGCCCGGGGTCTCGCCCGGCTCTCCGGAGAGGAGGTCGAAGTAGGTTCCCCGGGAGGCGCGGTAGGCCGGCCAGTCGGGGGCGTAGGTGATGATCGGGCGGTCCAGGCAGGCGTAGTCGAACATCAGCGACGAGTAGTCGGTGATCAACGCATCGGACGCGAGGGCCAGTTCTTCGGTGGAGGGGTGGGAGCTCACGTCGATCACGCGGGCTCCGGTGACACCGGCCGGACTGCCGTAGAAGTAGTGCGCGCGGACCAACAGGACGTAATCGTCGGGCAGTTCACGCGACACGCGCTCCAGGTCGAGGCGCGGGACGAAGCCCTTCTCGTAGTCGCGGTGCGTGGGCGCGTAGAGGAGCGCCGTCTGGCCCGGGGCGAGGCCTAGCGAGGCGCGGAGCGCCGTGATCTCGGTGGGGGTCGTCGTGAAGTAGACGTCGTTGCGCGGGTATCCGAGGTTCAGGTGCGCGTACGAGGGCGAGGGGTAGACCCGGTCCCAGACCTCCGTGGAGTGCGGGTTCGAGGAGAGGCTGAAGTCCCACTGGTCGGTGTGGGCGAGGATCTTCGCGAAGTCCGTGCCGTCGGCGCAGGCGGGGTAGCGGCGCTGGTCCAGGCCCATGGTCTTGAGCGGCGTGCCGTGGTGGGTCTGGAGGTAGAGCTGTCCGGGCCGTTTGGTGAAGCCGCCGGGGAAGCTGGAGTTGTTGATGAGGTACGTCGCCCTCGCCATCGCCCGCCAGTAGGCACGGGAGCCCTCGATGACGTACTCCGTGCCGGGCGGGACGCGGTCCGCGTGCCGGCTGCTGACCGCCCATACCGGCCGGATGCCGGGCATCAGCTCGCGCGCCTTGGCCGCGATCGCGGCCGGATTGCAGGAGACGCCGCGGTTCCAGTAGGCGCCGAAGACCGCCAGACCGGGATCGAGCCGGCTGGTGCGGAGGTCGGCGCGGTAGGCCGTCCGCATGACCCGGGCGCGGATGCGCTTCTTGTACGTAACGACGGCGGACCCGGCCCGGGAGCGGCGGTCCGCCGCGGCGCCGAGCAGCTGGTGGGCCGCGAACGAGCCCGCGGCCAGGGGTCGGTGGTGCGGCGGGGGGTCGTACCCCTCGGGCACATGGGCGCGGTAGTGCCCCGACGCCCGGCGGAAGAAGTCCTTGCGGTCCTCGGGGGCGATGCGGCCCGGGTCGTCCAGGACGGCGAGGGTGTGGTCCGTCATGGGGCCGAAGAGACGGGGGCCCGGGCCGGGGCCGGGGTC
>NZ_JAFLRJ010000291.1 GCF_017315755.1 Streptomyces beijiangensis | reverse complement strand
CCTGAACGCCCGCGCGGGGATCCGGGGCGGTCCGGCACCGCCTCGTGGCCTTGCCGGCTGCGGCCCGCTCTCAGAAAGCCACAAAATCTGACGTCATCATTGTGGCGATTGTGTTCCCTCTCTAGGGTGGATGGGCCTCAACAGGTGTGTTTTGCCACACCACCCCGGCCCCCCACCACCGTCACGTAAGCCGCCGCCGTCTCCTCGAAGCGAGTGCCGCCGTGCTCGGCGGGCTCGCACTGTCCGGCGCGATACCGGGCGTCCGCGCGTTCGCCGCCGACGGCGACAGTTCCGTATCGGCCGGAGGTGACGAGTGGAACGGCCACATCGACGTCTTCCGGCTCGGCACCGAACCGCCGCACGCCACTCTCATGCCGTACGCGAACCTCAAGCAGGCGCTCGCCGCCGACCGCACCACGTCCCCGTGGCGTCAGAGCCTCGACGGCAACTGGAAGTTCGCGTACGTCGATCGGCCCGCGGACAAGCAGGACGACTTCTACCGCACCGACCTCGACGACTCCGGCTGGGAGACCACCCCGGTCCCGTCGGCCTGGCAGCTGCACGGTCACGACTACCCGATCTACATCAACATCACCTACCCGTGGTGGGGCCCCAACGGCCTCGGCGAGGACGCCCAGCCGCCCGCCGCACCGACCCGCTACAACCCCGTCGGTCAGTACCGGCGCACCTTCACCGTGGCGAAGGGCTGGGCGGACCGGCGCACCATCCTGCACTTCGAGGGCGTCAAGGCCGCCCACTACGTGTGGATCAACGGCCAGTTGGCCGGCTACCACGAGGACTCGTACACCCCCGCCGAGTACGACATCACCCCGTACCTGAAGGACGGCACCAACCAGATCGCCGTCGAGGTCTACCGCTACTCCGACGGCGACTGGCTCCAGGACCAGGACATGATCCGCCTCAGCGGCATCTTCCGGTCGGTGTATCTGTACTCGACGCCCGGGGTCCACCTGCGCGACTTCAAGCTCGACACCCCGCTCGGGGACGGATACACCAGCGCCGAGCTGTCGGTCACCGCGCACGTACGGGACTACACGGGCGGATCCGATGCGGCGGCCTACACGGTCGAGACGCAGCTGTACGACGCCGACGGCCACACGGTGTGGGCCCGGCCACTGGCCCAGCGCGCGACACCGGCCGACGGTGAGGCAACTGCCAAGGGCGCAAAGGCCGTTCCCTCACCGCGCCTGTGGTCCGCCGAGGACCCGTACCTCTACACCGCTGTCCTGCAGCTCCGCGACCCCTCCGGCAAGGTCGTGGAGACGCTCTCGCACCGGATCGGTCTGCGCGAGTTCGCGATCAAGGACGGGCTGATGTGCATCAACGGGCAGCCGGTCACCTTCCGCGGCACCAACCGACACGAGATGCACCCGGACCGCGGATCGGCACTCAGCCGCGCCGACCTGGTCGAAGACATCACCCTCATCAAGCGGCTGAACATCAACTCGGTCCGCACCTCGCACTATCCGAACAACCCGCTCTGGCTGGAGCTGGCCGACGAATACGGTCTCTATCTCGTCGGCGAGACCAACCTGGAGACGCACGGCGTCCGTGACCAGTACCCCGCCAGCCGCGCCGACTGGACGACGGCGTGCGTGGACCGTGCGCGGAACATGGTCCACCGCGACAAGAACCATGCCTCCGTCGTCATCTGGTCGCTGGGCAACGAGGCCGGCTCCGGCTCCTCCTTCCGTGCCATGCACGACTGGATCCGCTCGTACGACCCGACCCGCGTCATCCAGTACGAGGGCGACGATTCCCCCGCCACCAGCGACATCCGTTCCAAGATGTACGAGTCGCCGAGCCGGGTGGAGGCGCGGGCGAAGGACACCTCCGACACCCGGCCCTACGTCATGATCGAGTACGCCCACTCGATGGGGAACTCGACCGGCAACTTCAAGGAGTACTGGGACGTCATCCGCCGGTACGACGTCCTGCAGGGCGGCTGGATATGGGACTTCGTCGACCAGGCACTCACCTGGCCGACACCCACGCGCAAGCTGCTCACCGAGTCCGGGCCCGCCGCGCTGAAGGGCGAAGTCATCAACCCCTCGGGCTCGTTCGGCCGTGAGCAGGGAGTGAGCGGCGCGACCGTCTTCGCGCGCGACGACCGGCTCGACCTGACCGGATCGCTCACCCTTGAGGCCTGGATGACCCCGCACGTCCGCGGCTTCCACCAGCCGATCCTGGCGAAGGGCGACACCCAGTACGCGCTGAAGCAGTCCGACAAGGGCCTGGAGTTCTACATCTACGCGAACGGCCAGTGGGTCGCCGTCTCCTGGACCACGCCGGACGACGGCTGGACAGGAAAGGAACACCACGTCGCGGGCGTCCTCGATGTGGACGCGGGGACGCTGACCCTGTACGTGGACGGCGAGGCCAAGGCCACGAAGGCCACCGACCGCAGGCCCAGCAGCAACACCGCGCCTCTCTCGCTCGCCGGTGAAGTGGAGAACCCGACAAGGGAGTTCAGCGGGACGATCCGCCGGGCCCGGGTGTACGCGCGCGCCCTGAAGGCCGCCGAGCTCGCCGACGACGGGCGCGGTCCTGGCGACGACGGCGTGCGTTTCTGGTTCGACGCGAAGTCGGTCGCGTACGAGGAGAAGAAGGCCCGGACGAAGACCTTCCACGCGTACGGCGGCGACTGGGGCGACAACCCCAACGACGGTGCGTTCAGCGGTGATGGCATCGTCCTGCCCGACCGCCGCCACACCGGGAAGTCGGCCGAGGTCAAACGGATCTACCAGACGATCAGTGCCGCCCGCACCAAGGGCGCGGCGCCCGGCGAGGTCACCCTCACCAACGAAAACCTCTTCACCAATCTCCGTGTGTACGAAGGGAGGTGGGAGCTTTCGCTCGACGGTGAGACGGTACGGCGCGGCAGGCTCAGCCGCGCACAGCTCGACGTGGCACCGATGACCGGCAAGCGCATCACGCTGCCCGTCGAACTGCCCCGGAACCCCGCACCGGGGGCCGAGTACTTCCTCCAGCTGTCCTTCGCGACGAAGGAACGCACGCCGTGGGCCGACGCGGGCTTCGAGGTGGCGCGCATCCAACTGAGCCTCGACGCGAACAGCCCGGGGGTCGAGCCGGTGCCGCTCGGAGAGGTGCCTGAGCTGTCGTACCGGAGCGGTGACACCGGCGTCACCGTCACCGGCCGCGGTTTCGAGGTCGTCATCGACAAGTCGACCGGACTCATCACCTCGTACGAGGCGGCCGGCACGAAACTCCTCGACTCCGGTCCGGTCCCCAACTTCTGGCGTGCCCCCACCGACAACGACCACGGCAGCGGCCAGCACACCCGCAACCAGACCTGGCGGGACGCGGGAGCGCGGCGCAAGGTGACCGATGTGACCGTGCGCGAACTCGGCGGGCGCGCGGTCGAGATCACGGTCAAGGGCGCACTGCCGACCACCACCGCCTCGGCGTACACCACGATCTGCACCGTCTTCGGCAACGGCGAGATCAAGGTGGACAACACTCTGAGTCCGGGCGCGGCGACCCTCCCGTACATCCCCGAGATCGGCACGATCCTGCACCTGCCCGCGGCCCTGGAGCAGTTCCACTATTACGGACGCGGCCCCGAGGAGAATCACTGGGACCGCAACGACGGTACGGACGTGGGGCGTTGGTCAGGGACCGTCGCCGGGCAGTGGTCCCCGTACCTGCGGCCGCAGGAGAACGGGAACAAGACCGACGTCCGATGGGCGGCGCTCACCGACCGGCACGGGCGCGGCCTGCTCGTCAGCGGCGACGGGCTCCTGGAGGTCAACGCCTCGCACTTCACGCCGGAGGACCTGTCCGTGGGCGTCCGTCACGACTATCAACTCACGCCGCGTGACGGGGTGGTCCTGCGGGTCAACCACCGGCAGATGGGCATCGGCGGCGACGACAGCTGGGGCGCGCAGACGCACGACGCGTACAAGCTGCCGGCCGACCGGGACTACACGTACACCTACCGGCTGCGTCCGCTCACGGACGTCGCGCAGGCGATGAGCCTGTCGCGCCGGCCGACGGCGGTGCAGTAGCCGTTACGCCGGAATGTGCCGGCGCCTGTCAGCGGGCGTCGGCACCCCACGGCCCGTCAGGCATCAGGGCGGCGAGCACACTCAGCAATCGCGGCGGCTCGACCGGGTCCGGCAGCGAGTCCAGATCCGACCACGCGATCCACCAGTGCGTGTCCAGGCTGGCCAGCTCGCCGGCGGACAGACCGGTCCGTACAAGCGTCGGGCGCTCGTCGGCGAACTGCGCGACGAAGAACTGCTCCGTCCCGATGTACCGCCTGCCGTTCCACCGCACATCACGGCCGACCGGCACCGACCGGTCGAGCACCGTGGCCGGGTCGAGGCCGGTCTCCTCGGCGAGTTCGCGCCGTGCCGCGTCCCACGGGGTCTCACCCGGCTCGATGCCGCCACCGGGCGGCTCCCAGATCCACGCCCCGTCGTACGGGTCACGCCAGCGCATCAGAAGCAGGCGATGGGCGGCGTCCAGGCAGAGAACACGGGCGGCGGACCGGTGCGCTGATTCCACCGCACCGACTCTATCCGCTCTATCCGCCGCCTCGGCGAACGGGCCATTGACGGGCGCCCGGTCGGACGAGGATTGTTATGGACATGGCGAAGCTGTGTACGCGTCTGCTCGGCGTCCTCGTTCTCCTGGCCGCGTTCCTCGCCTCCGCGAGCGCGGCGCCCTCCTCCGCCGACAGCGTCGCCGGCTCCCTCTGGTTCGACGGTCCCGCGGCGTCCACCGTCACCGCCGGCCCAGGCGGCTTCACCGATGGGCTCGGCCGTGAGGTGGTGCTGCGCGGCTACAACGTCTCCGGTGAGGCCAAACTGGCGGAGAACAACGGCCTGCCCTTCGCCTCCGCAGCGGACGCCCGCAAGTCGGCGGTCGCGCTGCGCGCCTTCGGCGGCGGCAACTCCGTGCGCTTCCTCCTGTCGTGGGCGTACGCCGAACCCGTGCGCGGCCAGGTGGACGTCACGTATCTGGCCGCGGCCACCGAGCAGATGCGGGCCTTTCTCGATGCCGGGATCCGTGTCTTCCCCGACTTCCACCAGGACCTCTCCTCCCGCTATCTGTTCAACAGCGGCAGCTGGTACACCGGCGACGGCGCCCCCAAGTGGGTCGTCGACGCCGGCGGTTACCCCAAGGAGTCCTGCGGCATCTGCCTCTTCTGGGGGCAGAACATCACCCAGAACCAGGCCGTGCAGAAAGCGGCCTACGACTTCTGGCACAACACCGGCGGCGTGCAGGACGCATTCCTCGCCACGGCCCAGAGCACCATGGCCTATCTCGCCGGGCACCTCACCGCCGACGAGTTCGCCGCCGTCGCCGGGTTCGATCCGTACAACGAGCCCTTCGCGGGCACCTACGACTCCGGCCAGACCAGCCGCACATGGGAACGGGACGTGCTCTGGCCCTTCTACGGGAAGTTCCGCGCCCGTATGGACGCCGCCGGATGGCAGGCCAAGCCCGCCTTCGTCGAGCCGAACCTCTTCTGGAACTCCAACATCAGCAGCCAGAAGCAGGAGGGCGGCCTCCTCGACGCGGGCACCCTCGGCCCGCGTTATGTCTTCAACACCCACTTCTACGACCAGAAGGCGATCTCCGGCATCCTCATGTGGGGCAAGGCGGCCGACGGACAGTACTCCGGCGATTTCGGCACGGTACGCGACCGCGCCACCGCCGCCGGAACGGCCGCGATCGTCAGTGAATTCGGGCATCCGCTGTCCGGCACCGTCTCCGACAAGGCCCCGACCGTGGACAAGGCGATGTACCAGGCCCTCGACTCCCGTCTCCCCGGCTCGAAGTGGTGGTCGAATCCCACCGCCTCCGGTCCTGTCCTGTCCGGCGCCCAATGGCAGTGGGACATCTACAGCGGCCGTCACCACGAACTCATGAACGGCAACCCCGGCAAGGTCCGTACCTCGGGCGACGCATGGAACGACGAGGACATGTCCGCCGTCCGGCTCGACGACTCCGGCAACGCGGCACTGCGCCAGGACGCCCGCCTCCTCGACCGGCTCTACCCCAGCGCCACCGCGGGACACACCCTCGCCTTCACCTACGAGGACCGCTCCCGCGACGGCTCCACCACCCTGACCTGGAACCCCGTACCGAGCTCCCTGCCCCATGTCTCCCAGCTCGTCGGCTCAGGCCAGTACGGCCTGCTGCTCTGGCGCTCGGACGGCAGCACCGCCCCCACCGAGCTGCACCTGCCGGCGTCCTTCGGTACGTCCGCCACCACCGTCGTCTCCGACCTCGGCGCGGTCTCCGGACCCCCCTCCTACACGGCGGGCACCCCCGTGGCCGTCGCCCCCGAGCCGGGCGGCACCGGCAGCCGCCGTCTGCTGCTCACCGCCCCCGGCTCAGGCACCACGCATTTCGCGCTGGTCACCAACGGTGCGACGAGCCCGTCCGCGGACCTGCTGGCCGGGGCCCGTACCGAACTGGCGGCCTGGGCAGCCGCCCATGCGTGAGAGACACTGGCACTCATGAGTGATGACGCGGACCCCGGCGACGCGGACCCCGGCCTCTTCGGACCCGGTTCGGTGACCTGGCAGGTGCACTCCGACCCGGTCATGTGGATCGGTGGGATCCGCGCCCTGTACCTCCAGGCGCTCCACCCCAGGGCCGTGCGCGGCGTGATGGAGAACTCCGACTTCAGGCGCGACGCCTGGGGCCGGCTGATCCGTACCGCCGGGTTCGTCGGGACCATCACCTACGGCACCACCGAGGCCGCCGAGAAGGCCGGTGCCCGGATCCGAAAGATCCACAGCATGCTCGGGGCCACCGACCCGCAGACCGGGGAGCGGTACGGGGTCGACGAACCGGAGCTGCTGCTGTGGGTGCACTGCGCCGAGGTCGACTCGTACCTCAGCGTGCTGCGCCGGTCCGGCTACCCGATCAGCCAGGCCCAGGCCGACCGCTATGTCGACGAACACCGCCAGGGCGCCCGGCTGGTCGGCCTCGACCCCGCCGAAGTCCCCTCCAGTACGGCGGAGCTGGCCGCGTACTTCGAGAGGGTACGGCCCGAACTCGCCGTCGGGGCCGACGCCCGCGAGGTCGACGACTTTCTGCGGCGGCCGCCCATTCATGCCCTGCTCGTACCGGCGCGCGAGTTGATCTGGCGGCGTGTGGCGGCACTCGCGTACGCCTCCCTGCCCCCTTACGCCCATGAGCTGTACGGCAGGGCCGCACCGGCCCCGGAGACCGTCACCCGTCAACTCACCGTCACGGGAAACGTCCTGCGCTGCATTCCCGGGCGTATGCGCTGGCGGCTGCCGCCAGGTCACATTCTGAAAGCAATGACGCGGCTGGGCCCCGACGCGCGGCCCGCCCCGTACAAACTCCCGGCCCCGGCAGCCATACTGGACGAGCCGGGGAGGGCGCAGCGACACAACGGGGGCGACAGCACGAGATGGCGGACACCAGGCTGATCCACGGCCGGTACCGGCTGCTCGATCTGATCGGGCGCGGGGGCATGGGCGAGGTGTGGCGGGCGGTGGACGAGTCGCTCGGCCGCCGTGTCGCGGTCAAATGCCTCAAGCCACTGGGACCGCAGCAGGACCAGTCGTTCACCAGAGTGCTGCGCGAACGCTTCCGGCGCGAGGCACGGGTCGCCGCCTCGCTCCAGCACCGGGGCGTCACCGTCGTCCATGACTTCGGCGAGGACGACGGCGTCCTCTATCTGGTGATGGAGCTGCTCGACGGCCGCAATCTCAGCCAGCTCCTGGAGGCCAACCAGCAGCACCCGCTGCCGGTGCCCGACGTCGTCGACATCGCGCAGCAGGTCGCCGCGGCCCTCGCGTACACCCATGAACAGGGCATCGTCCACCGGGACCTGAAGCCCGCCAACATCATGCGGCTCACCGACGGCACGGTGAAGATCTGCGACTTCGGCATCGCCCGCCTCGGCCACGACATCGGCTTCACCTCCCGGCTCACCGGCACCGGCATCGCCATGGGCACCCCGCACTACATGTCGCCCGAGCAGATCAGCGGCGGCCATGTGGACCACCGAAGCGACCTCTACTCCTTCGGCTGCGTGCTGTACGAGATCTCCACCGGCGTCCCGCCCTTCGACCTGGACGACGCCTGGGCGGTGCTCGTCGGCCACCGCGACACGATCCCCGAGCCGCCGCGCTCCCACCGCGCCGAAATTCCCGAGTTCTTCGACCGGGTCGTCCTCGACCTCCTCGCCAAGACCCCGGAGGAGCGGCCCGAGGACGCCAGGGACCTGGGGCGCAGGCTCTTCGCCGGTTTCCAGGCGGGGGACAGCCGCGGTCACACCGTCCCCGAGCGACAACTGCCCGCGCTGCGCGCCCCCGCGCACCGCCCGGAGCAGCCGCCGTCGCGCGCCCCGAGGCTGCCGTCCTGGACCCACGGCATGACCACCGGGCACAAGGCGACGGGCACCTGGACGCTCACCCCCACCCCGCCCGACCACGCGGCATCGCTCACCGGCGAGTGGACGACGCCCGCTTCGATGCGCTCCGGCACCACCGTGGAGCCCCGCCCCGAGCGCGCCACCCCGCCGCCCGAGCAGCTCGCCGTCCTCGCGGGACGGCACAACACAGGACTCAGTCTCAGCCGTCTCGGCCGCTGGAACGAGGCGGGCGAGGTGCACCGCGCGGTCGCCGCCGAGCGCGAGCAGCTCCTGGGCCCCGACCATCCGGATACGCTCTCCAGCCACTACGAGGTCGGGTTCACCCTCAGCCGCACCGGCCTGGCCGTCGACGCGCTGTCGGAGTTCTCCCGGGTCGCCGAGGGGCGCGAGAGGTCCCTGGGCGCCGACCACGCGGAAACGCTCGGCGCGCGGCAGGAGATGGCCTACGTCCTGGGCCAGCTCGGCCGGCACTTCGAGGCGCACCAGGTGTACGTCTCGGTGCTCGCGGCCCGCGAACGCACGGTCGGCTCCGACCATGCGGACACCCTGCGCTGCCGCCACAACCTCGCCTTCAACCTCAGCAGGCTCGGCCGCCTGGAGGACTCCTACCGGATGGCCCACGAGGTCGCGTCCGCGCGCGCCAGGGTGCTCGGCGCGACCCACCCCGACACCCTCGTCACCCGATACGAAGTCGCCTACGCACTGGGCCAGTTGGGGCGCTGGCCCGAGGCACTGCAGACCTACCGCGAGGTCGCCGCGGCGCGCGAACACGCACTCGGCCCCGACCACCCCGACACCCTCGCCGCGCGCTACGAGGTCGGCATCAGCCTGGGCCGCCTGGGCCGCAGCGCGGAAGCCCTGGAGCTCTACCGCTCCCTGGTCGACGACCGCACCCGCGTCCACGGCACGAGCCACCCCGAGACCCTGCGCGCCCGCCACGGCCTGGGTGTCAATCTCGGCCGCCTCGCCCGCTGGGAGGAAGCCCTCACCGAGGCCAGGGACGTCTGCGCGATCCGCGAGCGCGTCCTGGGCCCCGATCACCCCGACACCCTCGTCAGCCGCCGCGAAGTCGCCGTCGGCCTGGGCTGGCTGGGGCGCTGGGCGGACGCCCTGGCCGTCTACCGTACGGTCGCGGAGTCCCGCGAGCGGGTCCTGGGCGCCGACCACCCCGACGCCCTGGCCAGCCGTAACGACGAAGCCCACTGCCTGGAACAGGTCGGCAGGTCCGCCGAGGCGGTCGAGCTCTACCGCCGGGTCGCGGCCCGCCGCCAGCAGCGCGGCTCGGGAGCCCACTGAGGTCTGGCCGCCGGCGATCATCACGTGTTACGAAGGGACATGCCCGCAGCCTCGCCAGCACCCTCGCCGTCACCCGCGCACGACTCCTACGACGCCGTGATCGTCGGCGGCGGCCACAACGGACTGGTCGCCGCCGACGATCACGGCGT
>NZ_JAFLRJ010000290.1 GCF_017315755.1 Streptomyces beijiangensis | reverse complement strand
GCGCAGGGTGGCCAGGGCCTCGTCCTCCGGGCAGCAGCGGCGGGCCATCACGATGCCGATGGCCTGGTCGATGACGGCGCGCGAGAGCATCGCGGCGCGCAGGTCGTCGGCCTCGGTCCGCTCCTCCTGGATCCGGGCTGCCACGGCCACCGCCCCGGCCGCCTGGTCGGCCAGTCTCCCGATGGAGCCCTCGTGGGGCTCGAAGGCGCGGGGGTGGTGGGCGTACAGGTTGAGGGCGCCGAGCGTCGTGGCGTTCACCTTGAGGGGGGCGGCCAGGACGGAGCCGATGCCGTACGTGGCGGCCTGCTCGGGGTAGGGGGACCAGCGCTGCTCGGCGGCCAGGTCGGGGGCGTACTGATTGCGCCCGTCGCGGACGCTGCATACGCACGGGCCCGCGTCGGCCTCGTACTGCAGCGAGTCCAGCTTCAGCGCCTCGTCGTCGCTGCCGGCCGCCGAGACGAGCCGGCCGTCCCTGTTCATGGTGACGCTGCACGCGTCGGCGCCGTCCACCGCCCGCACCGCGCGCACGGTCAGGTCCTGGAGGAAGGCATCCAGGCCGCGCCAGTCGGCCGAAGTCGTGGGCCGGGTGGTGAAGTCGAGGCCGTCCGGGTTCTCTGCCATGGGATTCGGGTGCCCCTGGCAGCGCGGTTCAGTCGGGTACGCCGGCATGCGGGCGGCTGCGGACAAGAGCGGCCAGAGTCGGTCCGCTTCGGTCATGTGTCGACGCCGGCGACCTGAACACTGGCCCTAGCGCAGCGGATAGTGCTGCAATGGGGCCGGGTCAGGAAGCGGCCCTCGATATATCCCTGCCAGAGGACAGGTGAGTCTCGTATGCCGATTCTGCTGCACCCCGTCGATCTTCCACACTGCACCGTGGTGCCGCTGCCCGTGGAGATCGACATCTCCAATCTTCCCTCGCTGTACGCCGAGACGGGCCGGGTCATCAGCGACCGCGAGGGCCGGCTCGATGTGCTCGTGCTCGACCTCACCCGCACCGAGTTCATCGACTCGCGCGGGGCCGCGCTGATCCCCGCCGTACAGGAGCGTGCGCGCGAGGCCGGGGCCCGGACGCGCGTCGCCGTCGGATCGGACCAGGTGGCGCTGGTGCTCCAGCTGATGCGCATACGGCGGGACGTGCCGGTCTACCACGATCTGGCGGACGCCCTGATGCCCGCCCACCACGCTTAGGAGGTGTGCTCCCGCATCGCCTCGATGCCCGCGATCAGCAGCTCCAGGGCGAATTCGAAGTCGCGGTCGCGCATGTCCTCGACCGTCTCACCGCCGCGCGCCTCCATCATGGCCCGGGACCGCTCGATGTTCGCCTTCGTGTCGGCGTTGCGGGAGACGGCGCTCATGGCGTGCCGGAAGTACTCGTCCTGGGTCATGCCTGCGCGGGCGCACCGGTCCCTGAAGTGCCCCTCGACGGTGCCGAATCCGTACACGAACTGGAAGACCGAGGCGATGCCGCCCGCCTGGCCGTGCGGCGGAAGACCGGTCCGCGTCATCACGTTCAGGACGGCCGCGGAGAAGGCCGTCGCATGCGGGCCGACGTTGAGGAACTCGCCGACCAGCGGGGAGATCCAGGGGTGGCCGACCAGCACCTTCCGGTAGCTGACGGCGAGATGACGGATCTCGTCGCGCCAGGCGTCGACCGATTCGTCCGGCAGGTCGAGCTCGCCCATCACCTGGTCGAGGGCGAGTTCCAGGAGGTCGTCCTTGGTGTCGACGTACCAGTAGACCGACATCGCGGTGACGCCCAGCGCGGCGGCCAGCCGGCGCATGGAGAACTTGGCGAGGCCCTCCGAGTCGAGCAGCCGTACCGTCGCATCGGTGATCTTCTCGCGGTCGAGCCCGCCCGCCGGCTGATCCGCCTTGCGGCTGCGCGCCGTCTTCCCGTCCAGCCAGACGCTGGTGCGTACCGCAGCCGCCATGACGTGCCTCTCTCCGGAATACGTCGGTCCGTCCAGTCACTCTGTCTCGATGCTAAGCCGCCGGTGCGGTGTCCGTGCGTTCAGCACGCTTCAGGAGTACGGCGGCCAGGAGGCCTCCCGCGAGGACCGCGACCGCGCCCACCAGCTGGCTGGTCTCGACCCCCGAGGAGAAGGCGTCCGCGATACGGGCCTTCTCCGCCGGGTCCTTCGCCGCAGCGAGCGCCGCGGGCAGCGAGGCCGCGCCCACCGCGGCCGGGATCAGCGCCGCGAACCGGGAGTTGAGGACCGCGCCGAGTACGGCGACGCCCAGGCCGTTGCCGAACTCCGCCAGGGTGCCGTTGATCCCGGCGCCCACGCCCGCCTTCTCCGGCGGGATCGCGCTCATGATCGCGTTGGCCATGGCGGGCATGGCGATGGCGATGCCCGCGCCCATCACGATCAGGCCGACGAACATGCCGCCGTACCCGTCGCTGCCGAACACCGCCAGCGCGGCGAGACCCGCGGCCAGCGCCGTCATGCCGGTGGCGATGGTGGCGGGCGTACCGATCCTGGGCAGGAGGCGGGCGCCGAGCCCCGACATATTGAGCACGATGACGGTGACGGCCATCGGCGCGGTGCGCAGACCGGCGTCCAACGGGTCGTAACCGAGCACGAATTGGAGATGCTGGGTCAGCAGGAACAGCGAGCCGCCCATACCGAAGGCGACCAGGATGGCGCCCGCGACAGCGCCGATGAAGCGCTGGTTGCGGAAGAAGTTCATGTCGAGCATGGGGTGCGGGGTGTGGAGCTCCCAGGCGGCGAAGGCCCCGAGAGCGGCGACGCCTAGGGCGGCGGAGAGCAGGACCTGGCCGGAGGTCCAGCCGTGGCCGGGGCCGGAGATGATCGCGTACACGACCGCCGTCATACCGATGGTGGAGAGCAGCGCCCCGAGCAGGTCGGGGCGGTCGCCCGACGGGCTCTTGGACTCGGGTACGAGTGCGGCGACGGCGATCAGGGCGATGACGGCGACCGGGATGTTGATCAGGAAGATCGCGCCCCACCAGAAGTGGTCGAGCATGAAGCCGCCCATCAGGGGCCCCACGGCGAAGCCGAGCGAGTTGACCGTGGACCAGATGCCGATGGCCTTGACGCGCTCGGTGTCGTCGAAGATCTGCATGACGACGGCCAGCGTGGTCGTGATGAGGAGCGCCCCGCCGATGCCCATCCCCGCGCGTGCGGCGATGAGTTGGGCGGTGGACTGCGCCATCCCGGCGACGAGCGAGCCCACACCGAACAGGACGAGGCCGGCGATGAGCATCTTCTTGCGGCCGTAGCGGTCGGCGGAGCTGCCCGCGGTGAGGAGCAGGCCGGACTGGACCAGCGAGTAGGCGTTGATCATCCACTGGATGTCGGAGGTGGAGGCATGGAGGGAGGTGGTGAGGGAGGGGATCGCGACGTTGAGGACGGTGTTGTCGAGCAGCACGGTGAGCTGGGCGAGGCAGATCACGCCGAGGATCAGCCAGCGCTGGGGGTGGCCCGTGTGGGCGGATCTTGTCTCGGCTGTCGTGGCCGTCACGAAGGCTCCTTGTACGGTGTATGGGAGATGGCGGTGCCTACCGTAGAACATCTCTTATACGGTGTACAAGTAGTTTTGAGGGAGAGGGCGTGAGAGAGGGCGGCACCCTGTGGGTGCCGCCCTCTCCTCAGCGGGGTGGGACCGTCAGCTCTTGGGCTGCGTCAGGTCGTAAAGGGTGGTGCTGCCCACCGTCACCTTCGTGTAGTTCGCCTCCACCCATGACGTGATCTTGGAAGCGGAGCCGCTGCTGGAGCCGCCACCGCCCATGCCGCCGCCCGAGATGAAGTAGTGGATTTTCCCGTCCTGCGCGTACTGCTTGAACTGCGCGAGGGTCGGGGACGGGTCGCTGCCGTTGAAGCCGCCGATCGCCATGACCGGGTTACCGGTGGCCAGCTGGTAGCTGGCGGCGTTCTGCGAGCCGATGGCCGCTGCCATCCAGGTGTAGTCGTCGGCGTTGGCACTGACCTTGGACTTCACCGCGGAGCTGACGCTGGCGCCGTCGAGGAGACCGCCCATGCCGCCGCCACCTCCGCCTTCGCCCCTGCCGCCCGTGCCGCCGGGGAAGCCGCCCTGCTGGCCGTTCTTGGAGGTGCCGTTCTGGTTGCCGGGGCCCTGGCCGCCGGTCGGGGGCGTACCACCCATGCCGCCGCCGGTGCCGCCGCCCGTCGGGGGCTGGCCCATCTGACCGCCGCCACCGCCCTGTTGGGCACCCTGGCCGCCTTGACCGCCCTGGCCGCCGGTGGGCATCTTGCCCATGCCACCACCACCGCCTCCGCCTCCGCCGAAGCCCCGCGCGCTCGCGCCCGAGGGGCCCGCCGTGACGATGGAGCCGGTGTGCGCGCTGTTCACCGTGGAGAGCGTGTACGCCAACGGGCCGGCCAGCGAAGCAGCCAGACCCACGCCCGCCGCACTCAGCGCCAGACGCCGGTCGAGGCGTCCCGCGAAGATCAGCGCGAGACCCGCGGCGAGGCCGAGCAGCAGCACGGCCCAGCGCAGCCAGGGGAGATAGTCGGGGGTCCGGTTGAGGAGTACGTACGACCAGATCGCCGTGACCATCGCCGTCAGGCCGAGCACCGCCGACCAGCCGAACTTCGAGCGCTCCTCCCACAGCATGGTGGCGCCCATGCCGACGAGCGCCGCGATGTAGGGGGCGAGGGCGATCGTGTAGTACTGGTGGAAGATCCCGGCCATGAAGCTGAAGATCGCCGTCGTCATCAGCAGGGCGCCGCCCCAGACCAGGAACGCGTGGCGCGCGGTGTCGGTGCGCTTGGCGCGCCACGCGTTCCT
>NZ_JAFLRJ010000029.1 GCF_017315755.1 Streptomyces beijiangensis | reverse complement strand
CCGGTGCGACCCGTCGCGCAGGGTCAGCCGCCCGGAGAGGCCGAGGTCGCGGTCGAGCCAGGTGTTGAGCAGGGTCCCGCCGTAGATCTCCACGGCCACCTGCCGCCAGCCCGCCGTGCCCATGTCGGGCAGCGGCTTGACGCGCAGGTTGGGGGAGTCGGTGTGCGCTCCGACGATACGGAAGGGGGTGTGCGCCTGGGCGCCCTCGGGGACGTACCAGGCGATGATCGCGCCGCCGCGCACCACGTACTTCC
>NZ_JAFLRJ010000289.1 GCF_017315755.1 Streptomyces beijiangensis | reverse complement strand
GGCTCCACCCGCCGCCCTGCCCTCGGAAGCCCGGCTCACCGAGCAGCCCCGCCCACTTCCGCTGTCCCCGCTCGAACCCTCGGGGGTCCGTCACGGTGCAGCGAATCCACTTGACCAGCACCGCGCCATCGTACGGCGCGAAACGTGGCGCCGGTCACACTCCGGTGGAGTACACCCGTACCAGCTCGGCAGAATCCTCCGGACTCAGCTCAATACCGAACACGGACCGAAGAATATCGGGTATATCCCGTACAGAAACGGTCCGTTGATCGCTCGATCCATCCGTGCGTACGATCGTCAGTTGATCCCTCACGAGAACGACACGCTCCCCGGGCAGATACCGCTGTGCCACGATCTGGCCCACGAACTTCGACAGCGGATGGGTCGAGCTGTAGTGGTTCATCATCGTGAAGTCGGCGGGATACAAGGTCTGCGGCGCGAAGGCGTAGAGGTCCGTCCACCCTTCCTGCCGGAGGGACCTCAGTACGGAGATCCCCTCATCGCCCCGCTCGATCCCGAAGCCCCAGCCGTCCTGCTCGACCTGCACGCCCTCATGCAGCGGTACCGGCTCCCGCACGCCCTGAGCCCCGAACCCGGCGTCCACAAGCCACTGTTCGCCCCCGGCCTCGACCACCAGGAGCGCATGCGTCACCGGAAGGAGTCCGGGACCCCGTGTGCGAACGCGGGCGCCACGCGCCGCCACGGCGAAGCCGAGCCGCTCCAGGACCGCGGCGAGCAGCGAGTTCTGCTCGTAGCAGTAGCCCCCGCGCCGCTGCCGCACGAGCTTGTCCTGCAGCGACTTCAGGTCCAGGGGAACTTCTCGTCCCAGTGCGACGTCAAGATTCTCAAAGGGAATCGACGCCACGTGCGCACGGTGCAGCGCCCGCAGCGTCGCCACAGTGGCCGCCGTCTCCCCTTGGTGGCCGATCCGGGCGAAGTACGCCTCAAGGTCGACCTGTTCACCGCTCCACGTCATAAAACACAATGATCGCCATGACCGCCTTGCATGCCAACCCGCTTTTCGCCCGCCTGGAGAACGCCGACCACATTCTCGTCGCGGGCGCGGGCGGGGGCTTCGACATCTACGCCGGCCTGCCCGTGGCGCTCTCCCTCATGCACCAGGGCAAGGACGTCCACCTGGCCAATCTCTCGTTCAGTGCGGTCGAGGGCCTCCCCATCGACGCCTGGCTCGCACCCGATGTCGCTGTGGTGACCCCGGACACAGCGCCCCACCAGACCTACTTCCCCGAGCGCACACTCGCCCAGTGGCTCGCACTGCACGACTACCCGTCCACCGTCCACGCGCTGGCCCGAGTCGGCGTTCAGCCGCTGCGCGCCGCCTACCGCGCACTGATCGACCGCTACGACATCGACGCGGTCGTACTCGTCGACGGCGGTACGGACATCCTGATGCGAGGCGACGAATCCGGCCTCGGCACCCCCGAGGAGGACCTCACCAGCGTCGCCGCCCTCGCAGGTCTCGACGTCCCCGAAAGCCTGATCGTCTCGATCGGCTTCGGCTTCGGCGTCGACGCGTACCACGGGGGTGAGCCACGGCCTGGTGCTGGAGAACATCGCCGCCCTCGAACGCGACGGTGCCTGCCTCGGCGCCTTCTCCGTCTCCCGTACGACCAAGGAGGGGGCGCTCTACGTGGACGCGGTGGCCCACGCCCAGCACCACACGCCCGACCACCCGAGCATCGTCAACGGCTCGATAGCCGCCGCGGTCCAGGGCGCCTTCGGTGACGTCCGGTTCACCAGCCGTACCCAGGGCAGCGAGCTCTTCATCAATCCGCTGATGTCGCTCTGCTTCGTCTTCGAACTGGACGGCGTGGCCCGTCGCTGCCTCTACCTGGACCGCATCGAGAACACGCATCTGATGCGCCAGGTGAGCAGCGCCATCGAGGGGTTCAGGGAGGGGACCGTCTCCCGGCCGCCGCGCCGCATACCGCACTGAGGCGGGGCACGGACCCGAAGGTCCGTGCCCCGCCTCAGTGTTCAGCGATCAGCGGGCAGATCAGCTGCAGCCGCTGGTCGAGCCGCAGCCCTCGCACAGGTAGCAGCTGCCGGCGCGGCGCATCTTCGTACCGCAGGAGAGGCAGAGCGGTGCGTCGGCGCTCAGGCCGAGCTGGATCTCCATCAGTTCGGTGGAGTTGTGCGCCTGCCGGGGAGCCGGCTTGGCAGCCTCCGGCTCCTTCGCCTTCGCCTTCGCGGCGGGAGCGACCTTCGGGGCCTCCACCTGGCGCGGGGCGGACTGGGACAGACCCTCGACGTCCACCTCGTCGTCACTCGGCTCGTACGAACCGGTGTCCAGGTGGCGCTGACGCTCATTGGCGGAGTGGATGCCGAGCGCCGAGCGCGTCTCGAAGGGCAGGAAGTCGAGCGCCAGGCGGCGGAAGATGTAGTCGACGATCGACTGCGCCATCCGTACGTCCGGGTCGTCCGTCATACCGGCCGGCTCGAAGCGCATGTTGGTGAACTTCGAGACGTAGGTCTCCAGCGGGACGCCGTACTGCATACCGACCGAGACGGCGATCGAGAAGGCATCCATCATGCCCGCGAGGGTCGAACCCTGCTTGGACATCTTCAGGAAGACCTCGCCCAGACCGTCGTCCGGGTAGGAGTTCGCGGTCATGTAACCCTCGGCGCCACCCACCGTGAAGGAGGTGGTGATGCCGGGACGGCCCTTGGGCAGACGCTTGCGGACCGGGCGGTACTCGATGACCTTCTCAGGCTTCGGCGCCGCCGTCTCCTCGGGTGCCTTCTCCTTGGTCTTGGCCGAGAGCGGCTGGCCGACCTTGGAGTTCTCGACGTAGACGGCGAGCGCCTTGGTGCCGAGCTTCCAGCCCTGGAGGTAGATCTCCTCGACGTCCTCGACCGTGGAGCTCGCGGGCATGTTCACGGTCTTGGAGATCGCGCCGGACAGGAACGGCTGGGCCGCCGCCATCATCCGTACGTGACCCATGGGCGCGATGGAACGCTCACCCATGGCGCAGTCGAAGACGCTGTAGTGCTCGTCCTTGAGGCCGGGGGCGTCGACGACATTGCCGTGCTCGGCGATGTGGGCGACGATCGCCTCGACCTGCTCCGGCTGGTAGCCGAGGCGCTTGAGGGCCTTGGGGACCGTGTTGTTCACGATCTGCATCGAGCCGCCGCCGACGAGCTTCTTGAACTTGACCAGGGCCAGGTCCGGCTCGACGCCCGTGGTGTCGCAGTCCATCATCAGGCCGATGGTGCCGGTCGGCGCGAGCACGGAGGCCTGCGCGTTGCGGAAACCGTTCTTCTCACCGAGCCGGATGACGTCCTGCCAGGCCTCGGTGGCCGCGGCCCAGACCGGGTTGTCGAGGTCGTCCGTGCGCGTGGCGGAGGCGTTGGCGTCCGCGTGCTGCTTCATGACGCGCTTGTGGGCGTCGGCGTTACGGGCGAAGCCGTCGTACGGACCGACGATCGCGGCCAGCTCGGCGGAACGCTTGTACGAGGTGCCGGTCATCAGCGAGGTGATGGCGCCGGCGAGCGCACGGCCACCGTCGCTGTCGTACGCGTGACCGGTCGCCATCAGGAGCGCGCCGAGGTTGGCGTAACCGATGCCCAGCTGGCGGAAGGCGCGGGTGGTCTCGCCGATCTTCTCGGTGGGGAAGTCGGCGAAGCAGATGGAGATGTCCATCGCGGTGATGACCAGCTCGACGACCTTGGCGAAGCGCTCGGCGTCGAACGACTGGTTGCCCTGGTCGTCGTCGCGCAGGAACTTCATGAGGTTCAGCGAGGCGAGGTTGCACGACGAGTTGTCCAGGTGCATGTACTCGCTGCACGGGTTGGACGCGGTGATCCGGCCCGTCTCGGGCGAGGTGTGCCACCGGTTGATGATGTCGTCGTACTGGATACCGGGGTCGGCACAGACGTGCGCGGCCTCGGCCATCTTGCGGAAGAGCGACTTGGCGTCGACCTCCTCGATGACCTCGCCGGTCATGCGCGAGCGCAGACCGAACTTCGCGCCGGACTCGACAGCGTTCATGAACTCGTCGTTCACGCGGACCGAGTTGTTGGCGTTCTGGTACTGGACCGACGTGATGTCGTCCCCGCCCAGGTCCATGTCGAAGCCCGCGTCGCGCAGGGCGCGGATCTTCTCCTCTTCCTTCACCTTGGTCTCGATGAAGGCCTCGACGTCCGGGTGGTCCACGTCCAGGACGACCATCTTGGCCGCACGGCGGGTGGCGCCGCCCGACTTGATCGTTCCGGCGGACGCGTCGGCGCCGCGCATGAAGGAGACCGGTCCCGAGGCGTTGCCGCCGGAGGAGAGGAGTTCCTTGGAGGAGCGGATACGGGAGAGGTTCAGGCCGGCGCCGGAGCCGCCCTTGAAGATCATCCCCTCTTCCTTGTACCAGTCGAGGATGGACTCCATGGAGTCGTCGACGGACAGGATGAAACAGGCGCTGACCTGCTGCGGCTGCGCCGTTCCGACGTTGAACCAGACCGGCGAGTTGAAGCTGAAGACCTGGTGCAGCAGCGCATAGGTCAGCTCGTGGTCAAAGAGCTCCGCGTCTGCAGGGGAGGTGAAGTAACCGTTCTCCTCACCCGCCTTGCGGTAGGTCTTCACCACACGGTCGATGAGCTGCTTGAGGCTGCTCTCGCGGTTGTCCGCACCGACCGCGCCGCGGAAGTACTTACTGGTGACGATGTTGACCGCGTTCACCGACCAGGAGTCGGGGAACTCGACGCCACGCTGCTCGAAGTTGATCGAGCCGTCGCGCCAATTGGTCATGACGACGTCACGGCGCGCCCACGTCACCTCGTCGTACGGATGCACGCCGGGGGTGGTGTGGATGCGCTCGATGCGCAGACCCTTGGCCTTGGATCCCTTTGCGCGGGAACCTCGTGCCGGTCCGCTCGTCGTCTCGGTCATTGCCGCCTCCCATATACGGGCGAAAACGCCCAGAAGTGCCCAGATCTTCCCGGGGCACGGTGTCGTGTTGTCTCTGTCTTGTGCCTCCGGCGCACCAAGCGCCGCAGGCAGGTCTCGCGCCTCCGACCCCTGAAGGTCAGTCGGAGGCAGTGGCGGGCACGGGGACCTCGAGGGTCTCGCCGCACTCGCAGTCGGTGGGGTGGGGCCGTCCTTCGCGGAGTTCCGCGATGGCGGCCTCAAAGTCTTCGAGTGAATTGAACGCCCGGTAGACGGACGCGAAGCGCAGGTACGCGACCAGGTCGAGTTCCCGCAGGGGGCCGAGTATGGCCAGACCCACGTCGTGGGTGGTCAGCTCGGCGCTCCCGGTGGCGCGCAGCGCCTCCTCGACCCGCTGGCCGAGTTTGGCGAGGGCGTCCTCGGTGACCGGACGCCCCTGGCACGCCTTGCGCACGCCGGAGATGACCTTGGTACGACTGAAGGGTTCAGTGACCCCGCTGCGCTTGATCACCATCAGCGAGGCGGTCTCCACCGTGGTGAAACGGCGGGTGCAGTCGGGGCACTGGCGGCGACGGCGGATCGACGTCCCGTCGTCAGTGGTCCGGCTGTCGACCACGCGACTGTCGGGGTGCCTGCAGAAGGGGCAGTGCATGGTCCAAACCCTCCTTCGCAGCACGACTGAATGGCTTCAACAGACCCGGAAAGGGCCCTCGAAGCAGCCCCAAGCATAGGCGATGGCCGAGGTCTTGAGGACCACGAACCACTACTTCTGGGCGGCTGGTTCAATCCAACCACTAGATCTGGGGTTTGGCGCGACTTTCGACCACAGCGCGTGTCGCGCGGCCCGGAACGCCACGGGTCAGCGACGAGAGTACGGGAGACACGCGGGCGTCCGACGCCCAGGGCCGTCGGACGTCACCGAATGACACACTGGGGAGGTCGGCACGGCCCGCCGCACGGCCCACCCCCTGAGGGGTGGAGCTCCAGCGGTGGAGGGTACCGTAATGGACCGAATTGCCATTCGGTTCGAGCCTCGCTCATACACCCAGCAATACGCACACGTGAAGGTTTTTGCGGTTTTTCACTCGAACGTGTGTTTGGCGCAACCTTTCGAAAGCAACTACCGTTGTGCAGCTAGGGAGAGCGAATATCTCGAGAGGGGCCGACGTGACCACCACCGCAGACAGTGCCACCATCACTGCCCAGAACCGACTCGAGCCGGTGCATGCCATGAATGACGCAGCCGCCACGAACCCTGAATCCACAGGGGGGACCGTGCCCTCGCGACCTGCGCGCTCACTGCCCGGCCGACCTCCTGGTATCAGGGCGGACAGTTCTGGTCTCACCGACCGGCAGCGGCGGGTAATCGAGGTGATCAGGGATTCCGTGCAACGCCGCGGATATCCGCCGTCGATGCGGGAGATCGGCCAGGCGGTCGGCCTCTCGAGCACGTCGTCGGTGGCTCACCAGCTCATGGCGCTGGAGCGCAAGGGATTCCTCCGGCGCGACCCGCACCGGCCCAGGGCCTACGAGGTCCGCGGCTCCGACCAGACGACCAGCCAGCCCACGGACACCACGGGCAAGCCCGCCGCTTCGTATGTCCCGCTCGTGGGACGCATCGCCGCGGGTGGCCCGATCCTGGCCGAGGAGTCGGTGGAGGATGTCTTCCCGCTCCCCCGCCAGCTGGTCGGTGACGGCGAGCTGTTCGTACTGAAGGTCGTCGGTGACTCGATGATCGAGGCCGCGATCTGTGACGGCGACTGGGTGACGGTACGCCGCCAGCCCGTCGCGGAGAACGGCGACATCGTGGCGGCCATGCTGGACGGCGAGGCCACGGTCAAGCGGTTCAAGCGTGAGGACGGCCATGTCTGGCTGCTCCCGCACAACTCCGCGTACCAGCCGATCGCGGGCGACGAGGCGACGATCCTCGGCAAGGTCGTGGCAGTGCTCCGGCGGCTCTGACCCATATCGCCGGTCATGAACCGGGCCCCTGGAATCCACTGCGCCGGTTCCAGGGGCCCTGCTGTGTGCCGGGACGGCCGGGACTACTTTCCGTCCGCCTTTGCTGCTGCATCGATTGCGGCCAGCGAGCGACGAGCCTGGCTCCCGTCGGTGGTGTACCAGAAGTCGGGCAGCGAGGCGCGCAGGTAACTGCCGTATCGGGCATTGGCCAGCCGGGGGTCGAGAACGGCGACGACGCCCTTGTCCCCGGTCGCCCGTACGAGCCGGCCCGCGCCCTGAGCCATCAGCAGCGCGGAGTGCGTGGCGGCGACAGCCATGAAGCCATTGCCGCCTGCCTCCTCCACCGCCTTCTGGCGTGCGCTCATCAGCGGGTCGTCGGGGCGGGGGAACGGGATCCGGTCCATGACCACCAGCTGGCAGCTCGCGCCGGGCACGTCCACGCCCTGCCAGAGCGAGAGCGTGCCGAAGAGGCAGGTCTCCGGATCCGCGGCGAAGTTCTTGATCAGCTCGCCCAGAGTCTCCTCGCCCTGGAGCAGGATGGGCTTGTCGAGCCTGGTGCGGAGCTCCTCGGCGGCTGCCTTGGCCCCCCTCATCGAGGAGAAGAGGCCGAGGGTGCGGCCGCCGGCCGCCTCGATGAGCTCCGCGAGCTCGTCGATCATGTCCGTACGTGTGCCCTCCCGCCCGGGGGTGGCCAGGTGCCTGGCGACGTACAGGATTCCCTGCTTGGGGTAGTCGAAGGGCGAGCCGACGTCCAGACCCTTCCAGACGGGGATGTCCTCACCCTGAGTGCCCTCGGGGGCCAGGCCGACCGAGGCGCCGACACCGTTGAAGTCGCCACCGAGCTTGAGGGTCGCGGAGGTCAGGACGACGGAGCGTTCGGTGAAGAGCTTCTCGCGGAGCAGGCCCGAGACCGAGAGCGGAGCGACGCGCAGCGACGCTCCGAAGCGGTCATGGCGTTCGTACCAGACGACGTCGTACTCGGAGCCCTGCGTGATGCGCTCGGCGACGTCGTGGACGCTCTCGACGGCGGCGATGGCCTGCTTGCGTACAACGTCCTCGTCCTGCACGGACTTGTCGCGGGTGGCGCCGAGGGCGGAGATGACCGTACGGGACGCGTCACGCAGCGCCATCAGGGCGTACCCCAGGTCCTCGGGGACCTCTTCCAGGCGGCCGGGGAGGGCGAGCTCCATGACGCGCTCGAAGGTCTCCGAGGCGGTCTGCAGAGCGTCGGCCGCCTTCTCGTTGACGAGCCTGGCGGACCGGCGCACGGCGCGGTTGACCTGGCCGGGCGTGAGCTCACCTGTGGCGACTCCGGTGACCCGGGAGACCAGCTCATGGGCCTCGTCGACGATCAGCACCTCGTGCTGCGGGAGCACCGGGGCACCCTCGATGGCATCGATGGCCAGCAGGGCGTGGTTGGTGACGATGACGTCGGCGAGCTTGGCGCGCTCACGGGCGGCCTCGGCGAAGCACTCGGCCCCGTAGGCGCACTTCGTGGCGCCCAGGCATTCGCGGGACGAGACGGAGAGCTGGCCCCAGGCCCGGTCGGAGACACCGGGGGTGAGGTCGTCGCGGTCGCCGGTCTCGGTCTCGTCGGCCCAGTCGCGCATGCGCAGCAGGTCCTGGCCGAGCTTGCTGGAAGGTGCGGACGACTCGAACTGCTCGAACTGGTTGAAGAGGCCGTCCTCCTCTTCCTGCGGCACGCCCTCGTGCAGACGGTGCAGGCAGAGGTAGTTGGAGCGGCCCTTGAGCATGGCGAACTGGGGCTTGCGGCGCAGCAGGGGCTGCAGGGCGTCGACCGTACGCGGAAGGTCGCGCTCCACCAGCTGGCGCTGGAGGGCGAGCGTCGCGGTGGCCACCACGACGCGCCCTCCGTGGGCCAGGGCGGGGACCAGGTAGCCGAGGGACTTGCCCGTGCCCGTACCGGCCTGGACCAGCAGGTGGGAGTGGTCGTCCACGGCCCCGGCGACGGCCTCGGCCATGGCCGCCTGGCCGGGCCGCTCCGTGCCGCCGACGGCGGTGACGGCGGCGTGGAGGAGCTCGGGGAGGGAGGCGTGTGGGGAAGCAGTCATAGCGGGACCACCCTACGGTGCGGCACTGACAATCGGGATCACACCTGGTGAAGGGGGTTGGGAACGGTGCCGTGGACGGCAGCGTGCGGGCGGTCGGGCCGGTCGCGGTAGCCGTCGAGGTGGAGACGGTTGCGGTTGAGGCTGAGCCGGTCGAGCCGGGGGGTGAGCAGGTCGAAAGTCTCGTAGCGGTCTTTGAGCTCCGGGAAGCGTGCCTGGTGGCGGAGGATCTCGGCCCGTACGAGCGCCCAGAACTCGTCCTCCGGGAGCCCCAGTTGGTCCTCGCAGATCGGCGCGAGGAATCGGAAGACGCCGACAAAGAGGCCTGAGTGGATGAACTGGGTGAGAAAGGCCGGCTCCTCGGTGAGCAGGACGGCGCGCACGTCCTCGGGCATGGAGTCGTGCTCGGGCAGCGGCTCCGCACTGACGTTGACGTCGTCGACGAAGTCCTTGATCGCGAGGCGGACGGGGACGTCGTGATCGTCGAAGACGACGATGGCGTTCTCGCCGTGCGGGGAGAAGACGGTGCCGTAGCGGTAGAGGAAGCGCAGCAGCGGGGGCAACAGGGCTGCGAAGAGGCGGCGGAGCCAGACGGCCGGTGCCAGCTGGGAGCGGGCGACGAGCTCGGCGGTGAAGGAGCACCCCTGCGGGTCGGTGTGGAGCAGGGAGGCAAGAGTTCGGGCGCGTTCACCGGCGTCGAGATGGCCCTCCAGAGGCTCGCGCCAGATCGCTCCGAGGAGTTCCCGGTACTGGTAGGGGACCTCGGGGAGGTGGTCGTACAGAGGATGCTCGACGGCGACGGAGGCGACCTCTCGCGCAGATAGGCGTCCGTCGCGCAGGCCCTGGACCCAGGTGGTGACGGCGGGTGCCGCGAGAGTGCGTTCGGTGGGGAGGCCGCGCCAGACCAGGGTGTTGAGGATGGAGAGGGGCAGTTTGACGGTGTGCCGGTCGGGGCGGGTGATGTTGAGGAACGTACGGATGGACTGCTGAGGGAGCCGGAGGTCGTTGTCGGTGTGCAGCGGCACGATCTCGTTGTGGGCGATGGCGGGCGCGAAGAGCGGAAGGATCGTTTCGTGCCACTGCCAGGGGTGGACGGGCAGATAGAGGTACTCGTCCGGGTCGAGGCCACGGGCACGGAGGACGGCGGCGAAGGAGGCGCGGGT
>NZ_JAFLRJ010000288.1 GCF_017315755.1 Streptomyces beijiangensis | reverse complement strand
GCCCGCGTGGCCTGCCGCGCCGCCCACCCAGTCCGCCGCGGCAGGCCACGCGGGCCGCTCGGCCCCCCAGCCCCAGCCTCAACTGCTGACCGAGATCCCGTCCCTCGGCGCCAAGACCCGGAACCGGATCCCCGCCACAGCCCGCCAGGTGGTCGTGGTGACAGGCGAGTCCGCGCACTCGAACCGCTCCTCCGTCACCCTCTACGTACGCGACGCGACCGGCGGCTGGTCCGCGGACGCCGGCCCCTGGCAGGCGCACAATGCCCTGCGCGGCTGGACCGAGGACCACCACGCGGGTGACCTGCACTCCCCGACGGGCGTCTACACCCTCACCGACGCCGGCGGCCGCAAATCCAACCCCGGCACGCGCCTCCCGTACGACCGAGGACCCGCCTTCGTGGCGCCGGGCACGGGCTTCCACGGAGAGTCCCTGGCAGGCTCCTTCGACTACGTGGTGGCGATCAACTACAACCGGAAACCAGGAACCACCCCGCTCGACTGGACGCGCCCGATGGGCGCTTCCCGAGGGGGTGGCGTCTGGTTTCACGTGGAACATGGCGGCCCCACACACGGCTGCGTCTCCCTGGCAGAGCCCCGCATGAAGGAGCTCCTGCGCTGGCTGGACCCGTCGAAGCAGCCGGTGGTGGTGATGGGCGACGCAGCCGCGCTGTCCAGCTAGTGCGGGCAGGCAGAGGGCGGTGATGGCGAGTACGACGACGAGCGTGACGGCCGTCGCATGAGCGGCGGCCCCGAAGCCACTCGGCTCCGTGCCCGCCTTTCGCGTACGGGATCAGCCCTGCCCGCGCTCGTCGTCCTCCACGAACAGATCCTCCACGGCCTTGGCGCTGAAGGCCCGGTCCAGCCAGAGGCCGAGGGTGTCGAGGTCGGTGCAGGCGGTGATGCGGTCGCGGGTCTCCGCGGGGACGGGGACGAGGCGCTGGTCGAGTACGCGCAGGATCAGCTGACCACGCTCCTTGGCCTGACCGTCGGCCTGACCCTCCAGATATGCGGTCTCCCGGTACGTGCCCCGACCGGGGAAGTAGGTGCCCACGCTCATCAGGTCCCTCCATGTGTCTCTGGCCGGGGTGTTCCCCAGGGCGATTTCCAGCAGTTCTGTGTAGTACTCGGCAGATTCGCTGTCGGCGGATCCCAGGGCTTCCCTTTGGGAAGACCGTCACCCTGCCCGGCCCCGTGGGCATTGAGCTGGACACCGAGCCGCTCAAGGATTGGGTGCACTGAACGGCAGACGACCGAAGGGGGGCCCGGACCGACTTGCTCGGTCCGGGCCCCCCTTTCGTCTGCGTGCTTACGCGGTCGGCTTCTCCTCCAGGCGGGGGAACAGCACCGCGCCCTTCGTCACCGTCGCGCCCGCCGGGAGCTGCCCCCACGTGCCCGCGTCCTGGACCTGCTGGGTCGGCAAGGGGCCCAGGGCGGGCTCCGCGCCCAGGGACTCCCAGAGGGCCTGGGACGTCTCCGGCATGATCGGGTTCAGCAGGACCGCCACGCCTCGCAGCGCCTCGGCCGCCGTGTAGAGGATCGTCGCCAGGCGGGCCTGGCCGGCCTCGGACGTGTCCTTGGCGACCTTCCACGGCTCTTCGGTCGTGATGTAGCCGTTGACCTGCTTCACGAAGTCGAAGATCGCCAGGATGCCGGCCTGGAAGTCCAGCTCCTCGCCGATCAGGCGGTCCGCCGAAGCGACTGCCTTGGCCAGGCCGTCCTGGACCGCCTGCTCCGCGTCGCCTGCCGCCGTCGCCCCGGGGAGCGCGCCGGCGTAGTACTTGCCGACCATCGCCGCGACCCGGGAAGCCAGGTTGCCGTAGTCGTTGGCGAGCTCGGACGTGTAGCGGGCGGAGAAGTCCTCCCACGAGAACGAGCCGTCGGCGCCGAACGCGATCGCGCGCAGGAAGTACCAGCGGTACGCGTCCACGCCGAAGTGCGAGGTCAGGTCCTGCGGCTTGATGCCCGTCAGGTTCGACTTCGACATCTTCTCGCCGCCGACCATCAGCCAGCCGTTGGCCGCGACCTTGCCGGGGACCGGCAGGCCCTGCGCCAGCAGCATCGCGGGCCAGATCACCGCGTGGAAGCGCAGGATGTCCTTGCCGACCAGGTGGACGTTGGCGGGGAAGGTCGAGGCGAACTTCTCCTCGTCCGCGCCGTAGCCGACCGCCGTCGCGTAGTTCAGGAGCGCGTCGACCCACACGTAGATGACGTGCTTGTCGTCCCACGGGACCGGGACGCCCCAGTCGAAGGTCGAGCGCGAGATCGAGAGGTCCTGCAGGCCCTGCTTGACGAAGTTCACCACCTCGTTGCGGGCCGACTCCGGCTGGATGAAGCCCGGATTCGCCTCGTAGAACTCCAGCAGCTTCGGGCCGTAGGCGGAGAGCTTGAAGAAGTAGTTCTCCTCCTTGAGGATCTCCACCGGCTTCTTGTGGATCGGGCAGAGCTTCGTGCCGTCCTCTGCCTCGATCAGGTCGCCGGGGAGCTTGTACTCCTCGCAGCCCACGCAGTACGGGCCCTCGTAGCCGCCCTTGTAG
Source organism: Streptomyces beijiangensis (assembly GCF_017315755.1). Classification (GTDB taxonomy): domain Bacteria; phylum Actinomycetota; class Actinomycetes; order Streptomycetales; family Streptomycetaceae; genus Streptomyces; species Streptomyces beijiangensis. Next base: position 1,203 of record NZ_JAFLRJ010000288.1, on the reverse strand, counting down.
ATCTCGTCCTTGTCGTAGAGATCCTGGACGAACTCCTGGACGCGGTCCGTATGACGCTTCTCCGTCGTGCGGATGAAGTCGTCGTTCGCGATGTTCAGGTGCTCCCAGAGGGGCTTCCATGCTTCCTCGACGAGCTTGTCGCACCACGCCTGCGGTGTGACGTTGTTCGCCTCGGCCGTGCGCATGATCTTCTGACCGTGCTCGTCCGTGCCGGTGAGGTACCACACCTTCTCGCCGCGCTGACGGTGCCAGCGCGTGAGCACGTCCCCTGCAACGGTCGTGTAGGCGTGGCCCAGGTGAGGAGCGTCGTTTACGTAATAGATGGGGGTCGAGACGTAGTACGTCTTCGTCCCCTGCTTCTCGGATCCAGTGGCCGCCATGGTCGAAATCCTAACGGCCCGCCGATGATCCACTCACACCGTTATCCCTGGTGTGAGTGGATCAGGGGGATGCGGCTCCGGTTACGGGCGGTGTTACGGGCGGGCCGCCAGCCAGGCCGGGAAGGCGGCGAGGAGGCCCTCGTAGACCTCCGCGTCCGAGAGCTCGCGCGGCGCCGGGCCCGCGTGGAAGAAGGCGGCGTGCGGGGTCGTCGCGTCCGCGTCCAGCTTGCGGAGGAGGTCGAAGCCCTTGGAGTCGTGGTCACCGAAGGCCACGAACTGCCAGAACAGGGGCTTGGACGCCGCGTCCGCGAGGGCCTGGACGGCAGGGCCCTTGGTGTCCGGGGGGCCGTCCGTCTGGAAGATCACCAGGGCGGGGGCCGTGGGGTCGGCGGACTTCTCGTGGAGCGCGACGATCTCTTCCACGGCGCGGTGGTAGCTGGTGCGGCCCATGCGGCCCGCCTCGGCGTGCAGCTCGTCGATCTTGTTCTCGTACCCGTCGAGGGTGAGCTCGCCGGTGCCGTCGATGTCCGTCGAGAAGAGGACGACGGGGACGGTGGCCTCGGGGTCGAGGTGCGCGGAGAGGCCGAGCGCCTGTTCGGCGAGGGCCTGGGCGCTGCCGTCCTTGTAGAAGGCGCGCATCGAGAAGGAGCGGTCCAGGACCAGGTAGACGGAGGCGCGGGCGCCGGCCGCCTCGGTCGTCTTGAGCGCCGCGCCGGCCGCCTTGTAGGCGGTGACCAGCTCGGGGGCCCGGGACTTCACCTTGGCGAGGCTGTGGGCCGGCTTGGCGGCGGGGAGGCCGGCGGCGGGGGCCACTGCCGGTGCG
>NZ_JAFLRJ010000287.1 GCF_017315755.1 Streptomyces beijiangensis | reverse complement strand
ATCACCGGCGAAGAGTTCACCCTCGCCGCCTGACCCGCACACCACCCCGCCCGGCAACAAGGAGACCGCACGTGCCTGACTTGACTGGCCCCGCCCCCGCCCCGGTTGCGGCGCTTTACCCGCTCGTCGTCGGCCTGGACGTGGCGATCGGTACCACCGGCGTCGCCGGAGCGGACTGGACCGACCACATACGGGCCAAGGGCAAGACCTTGCACGAGCGGTTCGCGCAGCAACTCGACGGCGTCGCCTCGTTCGTGCGCAATGCGGACCTGGTGGTGATCGAGGGCGCGGCGTTCTCGAAGGCGAGGCTGCAGGGAATGGACCAGCTGTCGGCGATGCGCTGGATGGTCCGCCACATGCTGTGGAGACGGGGCATCCCTTACGCCGTCGTCCCGCCGAACAGTCGGATCATCTACGCGACGGGCAAGGCGCGGTGGGCAGGGGAGAAGGGGACCCAGCTCAAGGGCAGGGTGAGGGATGCCGTCGCGGAGCAGTACGGCATCGAATGCGAGGGAACGGCCCGGTACGACGAGGCCGACGCCTTCATCCTGGCGGCGATGGGCCTGGACTGGCTGGGCTATGCGCTGACATCGGTGCCGGCCACCCACGCGCGGGCGCTCGCAGGGGTCGAGTGGCCGAACCAGTCGGTACCTGCAGCCTGTTGACCTGCGGAAACGTGACGTCCAGGGGATGAGACTCCTTTCAGGGAGTCTTTTCTCCGCACCCAAAGTGCCTATAGAATAAAGACACAAGGCGAGGGAGAGCCCCTCACCAACACTTCGCTCGGAGACTCCCATGACCGACAACTTCGACTTCATCAACTACTCCCAGCTCGTCAATGGAACCCAGCTGGACCGCAACGAATCCACCGCGCTGCGCGAGGAGNNGCCGGGTCTCAGTCCCGGAGCGCACCGGCACCCAGGAGCCCGGCCTCGATGAGCTGGTGGAGCTCCTCGAAGTGCTCGGGGAGCTGGCCGCCGCCTGATCCCACAGCTGGGGTGCGCCGACCGGCGCACCCCAACACCGCTCCAGCCACCCACCGGACGACGAAGGACGCGCACATGTCCCGACGTAAACCCCGCAGCCCCGGCGTCAGCCTCCAAGGCCGCGCCGCAGGACTCCACCGCTACGACGACGAGATCAAATCCGACGGCGGCAAGAAGCACCTCCACAGCCGCATCAGGCAGAGCGCAAAGCGAGCTCTCCGACGCGAGCTCGCCTGTGGGCAGGACACGTTGTGACAGGGCAACAGCTCCAGTGGCTCGTCACCTACCGGGCAGACGCCCACGGAATCCGCATCCACGGAGTCCACCCATCCCCAGCCGACCCGTCCGAGCTGAGCCGCCTACTCCACCGGGCCCACCGCGCCGGGCAGGAGCACTACCAACTCCCGGCCGACAACGCCGAATGCGCCCGCGCCCACACACTCGGCGCCTGGGCCCGCCTGGAAATAGGGGACGGCACCCTCATCGCCCGCCTCCAAGCGCAGAGCCTCGCCCGAGGCCATGCCTGGGAACACCACCACCCGATCAACCAGGCGCGGGGGACCTCCTCCACCCCCGCCCCGGCCCCGGATTGCC
>NZ_JAFLRJ010000286.1 GCF_017315755.1 Streptomyces beijiangensis | reverse complement strand
GCCCCTTCCCGAAACCGGGGGGTTCCCCGGACCCCCTGTATGCGACCTTCGGCCGCATGTCCTCAATCGCCGGACGGGCTTGATTTGCGAGCCCCCGAGGCGGGGGTCAGCGCCAGTCCGGGGACCCCGGCAGCGGCGCCGCCGCCGCCTCGATCCGCGCCCGCGCCTCCCGCATCACCGCCACGATCTCCTTCTCGTGCGCCTCCGTCAGCCGCGCCACCGGCACCGAGCAGCTGATCGCGTCCACCGCCGGAGCCTCGTACCGCAGCGCGAAGCCGAAGCCGACGATCCCCGTCACGCCCTCCTCGCGGTCGATCGAGTAGCCCCGCTCCCGCACCTGCGCCAGATCCGCCGCGAGCGCATCCCGGTCGGTCAGCGTGTTCGGCGTGAACCGTTCCAGCTCCCCCCGCGGCAGCGCGCCCGCCTCCCGCTCGGCCAGCAGCGCCTTGCCCAGGGCGCCCACATGGGCCGGCAGCCGCCGCCCGACGCGGCTGATCGTCCGTACGTACTCGTGCGACTCGCGCGTCGCCAGGTACACCACGTCGTCCCGGTCGATCCGGCCCAGGTGGACCGTCTCTCCCAGCGCCGTCGACGCCTCGTCGAGATGGGGCCGCGCGGCCCGCACCCGGGGGTCGGTGTCCAGATAGCTGGTGCCGGTGAGGAGGGCGCGGATGCCGATGCCGTACAGCGATCCGGTCGCGTCCGTGCGGACCCAGCCGCGGTCGATCAGGGTCTGCAGCAGGGCGTACATGGAGCTGCGCGGCACGCCCAGCTCCTCGGCGAGTTCGCGCAGCCTCGCGGGGCGGTCGCCGCGTGCGGCCAGCACTTCGAGCAGCTCGACGGTGCGGCCCGCCGACTTCACCTCGCGTACGCCTCCGGTCTCTGGCATGGCCCGATCGTACGTAAGGCGGTGCGTGCCCCTTGACGCTCCTCGTCCACGTATCTAGTCTCCATCTTCATGCGTAGACAGCATCTACATACGGAGACAGAGACGGTGGAGCGGCTGCGGGAAGGGATGGGGCTCGGCGTCCTGTCCTTCCCGCTGACCAGCTTCGGCGCGGGCGGCGAGCTCGATCTCGACAGCTACCGGGCGTACCTGGAGCGGCAGCTCGCGGCATGTCCCGGCGCGGTCTTCCCCGCCTGCGGCACCGGCGAGTTCTTCTCGCTCGACGAGGAGGAGTACCGCGCGGTCGTCACCGCCACCGTCGAGGTGGCCGGCGGGCGGGTCCCCGTCGTCGCCGGTATCGGGTACGGCTGGGCGCAGGCCTCCCGGTTCGCCCGTATCGCCGAGGAGGCGGGCGCCGACGCCGCCCTCGTCCTGCCGCACTACCTCGTCGCCGCCCCGCAGGACGGCCTCGTCGCGCAGCTGGAGCAGATCGCCGCCCGCACCCGGCTGCCGCTCATCGCGTACCAGCGCGGACAGGTCTCCTTCACGGCCGACAGCCTGCGCAGGATCGCCGCCATCGACGGCGTGATCGGCCTCAAGGACGGGCACAGCGACCTCGACAGGCTGCAGCGCCTGACCCTCGCCGCACCCGAGGGTTTTCTTTTCTTCAACGGGGCTTCCACCGCCGAGATCCAGGCCCGCGCGTACGCCACCATCGGCATCCCCGCGTACTCCTCCGCCGTCCACGCCTTCGCCCCCGAGATCGCCGGCGCCTTCTTCACCGCGTTGCGCGACGGCGACAACGCCCGCGTGGACGAGCTGCTCCGCGGCTTCTACGTCCCCCTCGTCGAGCTCCGCGACCGGGTGCCCGGTTACGCGGTCTCGCTCGTCAAGGCCGCCGCCCGGCTGCGCGGCGAGCGGGTCGGGCGGGTCCGCGCACCGCTGACCGATCCGGGCGCCGACGACCTCGCCGTACTTGAGAAGCTGCTCGCCACCGGACTCGACCTCGTAGGAGCCGCCGTATGACCACCGCAGAGAAGAACACCGCGGACAGGGCCGCCGCCGACCTGACCATCACCGAGGTCCGTCTCACCCCCGTCCTGATCTCCGACCCGCCGCTGCTCAACGTCCAGGGCGTGCACCAGCCGTACACCCCGCGCCTGGTCATCGAGGTCGTCACGGCCGACGGCGTCACCGGTGTCGGCGAGACCTACGGGGACACCAAGTACCTGGAGCTCGCCCGCCCGTTCGCGGACCTCCTCGCCGGCCACTCGATCGCCGACCTCAACGGTCTCGCCATCCTCGCCGCGCAGGTCGGCGTGGACGAGGCCCGCGTCGACAACGCGGTCGACGTCGGCGGCCTGCGCGGCGTCCAGACCGCCGACAAGCTGCGGCTCTCCATCATCTCGGGCTTCGAGGTGGCCTGCCTGGACGCGCTCGGCAAGGTGTACGGCGTGCCCGTGCACGAGCTGCTCGGCGGCAAGATCCGCGACACCGTCGAGTACAGCGCGTACCTCTTCTACCGCTGGGCGGAGCACCCCGGCGGCGCGGGCGAGTCCGACACCTGGGGCGAGGCGATCGACCCCGCGGGCGTCGTCGAGCAGGCCCGCCGCTTCGTGGACGACTACGGCTTCACCTCCTTCAAGCTCAAGGGCGGCGTCTTCCCGCCCGCCGAGGAGATCGCCGCGATCAAGGCCCTCGCCGAGGCGTTCCCGGGCCACCCCCTCCGTCTCGACCCGAACGGCGGCTGGACCCCGGAGACCTCGCTGAAGGTCGCCGAAGAGCTGGGTGGCGTACTCGAATACCTGGAGGACCCCACCCCCGGGACCCCCAACATGGCCGAGGTGTCGGCCGGCACGGACGTGCCCCTCGCCACCAACATGTGCGTCACGACGCTCCCGGAGATCCGTGAGGCGTTCCTCAAGGACGCCGTCCAGGTCGTCCTCTCCGACCACCACTACTGGGGCGGACTGCGCGCGACCCGCGAACTGGCCGCGATCTGCCGCACCTTCGGCGTCGGCCTCTCCATGCACTCCAACACCCACATGGGCATCAGCCTCGCCGCCATGACCCATGTCGCGGCGACCGTCCCCAACCTCGACTACGCCTGCGACAGCCACTACCCGTGGCAGACAGACGACGTCATCACGGCCCGCCATGTCTTCACCGACGGCCGCCTCACCGTCTCCGACGCCCCCGGCCTCGGCGTCGAGCTCAACCGCGAGACCCTCGCGCGCCTGCACCAGCGGTGGCTGGACGACGACGGCACGATGCGCGACCGCGACGACGCGGCAGCCATGCGCAAGGCGAAGGGCCACGAGGACTGGGAGACCCCCGCTCTGCCCCGCTGGTAGATCCCCAACTCCCCCTGCGGGGCCGGGCTTTCCCCCACTTCAGCCCCGGCCCCGCACCCTGCCCACGACCGGAGCCGCTCGTGTCCGCCTCTCCGTCTTCCTCTCCCCGTGATCGGGTTCCTCGCCGCGCTCAGCGTGCTCCTGGTGCGCGGCGGCGGGCGCAACGACAAGGTCCGTACGAAACCGGCGGCCGCCCCCGCACAGCCGGTCCGCAAGCCGGCCCCCGGCGCGGCGTCGCGGATCGCCGGGGTCTGACAGCGGGTGCCTGACCGGAGGTCCGGCGCCCGCCGGGGCCGGTGGTGCAGACTGGCGCCACTGGCCCGTACCCGACCCGTTGGAGCATGCGGTGGACGTAGCTGCCGACCCCCTCGTCGACCCGCTGAAGAAATCGCGCCGCCCCGACGACCCGGCCTGCGACGTCTACCTCACCGGCACCATCTTCCTCGACATCATCTTCACCGGGCTCGACTCGGCTCCCGTCCGCGGCACCGAGTCCTGGGCGCGCGGCATGGGATCGAGCCCCGGCGGGGTCGCCAACATGGCGACCGCGCTGGCCCGGCTCGGGCTGCGCACCTCCCTCGCCGCCGCCTTCGGCGACGACCACTACGGCGAGTACTGCTGGGACGCCCTGGAGCAGGGCGAGCACATCGACCTGAGCCGCTCCCGCACCGTCCCCGGCTGGCACTCCCCGGTCACGGTCTCCATGGCGTACGAGGGCGAGCGCACCATGGTGTCGCACGGTCACGAGGCCCCGCCGCCCGAAGGCTCGGTCCCCAGCTGCCCGCCGCTCGCCCGCGCCGCGGTCGCGTCCCTGGGCCCCGGCAGGCGCGAGGAGTGGGTCGGGCACGCGGCCGGGCACGGGACCCGGGTCTTCGCCGACGTCGGCTGGGACGAGACGGGCCGCTGGGAGCTGGCAGCGCTCGAAGACCTCGGCCACTGCGAGGCGTTCCTCCCCAACGCCGAGGAGGCGATGCGCTACACCCGCACCGACTGCCCGCGCGCCGCGGCCCACGCCCTGGCCGAGAAGGTCCCGGTCGCGGTCGTGACGCTGGGCGCGGACGGTGCGTACGCCGTGGACGGCTCGACCGGGGAGACCGCCGAGGTCCCCGCCATCGCCGTCGAGGCACTGGACCCCACCGGTGCGGGCGACGTCTTCGTCGCGGGCTTCGTCACCGGGACCCTCGCGGGCTGGCCGCTCGCCGACCGCCTCGCCTTCGCCGGGCTGACCGCCGCACTCTCCGTCCAGGAATTCGGCGGCTCGCTCTCCGCGCCCGGCTGGGTCGAGGTGGCCGCCTGGTGGCAGCACGTGACGATGCTCGAGGACCACGCCCAGGACCCGGCGGCACTGCGGCGCTACGCCTTCCTGGAGGAGCTGCTGCCCACGGCGTCCAGACCGTGGCCATTGCGCCGGGCGGTTCCGACAATTGGCTTCCGCGCCTCGTAAAACCTCTCGGTGTTGTCAGTGGTGAGTCGTAGGCTGGGTATTCCAGAGGTTGTCGAGCAGCGAGAACCCTGTAATGGGAGGTATGTGCAGGCCCGAGAGGCCGGCCCATGACTCAGACACCCACACAGCCGCAGGCAAGCGCCCAGTTCTCTGTCCCGGCCGCGCACCCGATGGTGATGCTCCTGGGATCCGGCGACTCGCTGCTGCGCGTGATCGAGAAGGCCTTCCCGGCGGCCGACATCCATGTCCGGGGAAATCGGATCAGCGCCACGGGGGCCCCGGCGGACATCGCCGTCATCCAGCGACTGTTCGACGAGATGATGCTGGTGCTCCGCACCGGCGCGCCGATGACGGAGGACTCAGTGGAACGGTCGATCGCCATGCTCAAGGCGGCCGCGAACGGCAACGGACCGAGCGAGACCCCGGCAGAGGTGCTCACCCAGAACATCCTCTCCTCTCGCGGCCGTACCATCCGCCCCAAGACCCTCAACCAGAAGCGGTACGTCGACGCGATCGACGAGAACACGATCGTGTTCGGGATCGGCCCCGCCGGCACCGGCAAGACGTATCTCGCCATGGCCAAGGCGGTCCAGGCGCTGCAGGCCAAGCAGGTCGACCGGATCATCCTGACCCGCCCCGCCGTCGAGGCGGGCGAGAGGCTCGGCTTCCTGCCCGGCACGCTGTCCGACAAGATCGACCCGTATCTGCGGCCGCTCTACGACGCCCTGCACGACATGCTCGACCCGGACACGATCCCGCGGCTGATGGCGGCCGGGACGATCGAGGTCGCGCCGCTGGCCTATATGCGCGGTCGCACGCTCAACAGCGCGTTCATCATCCTCGACGAGGCGCAGAACACCAGCGCCGAGCAGATGAAGATGTTCCTGACCAGGCTCGGCTTCGACTCGAAGATCGTCGTCACCGGCGACGTCACCCAGGTCGACCTTCCCGGCGGTACGAAGAGCGGGCTGCGCGAGGTGCAGAAGATCCTCCAGGGCATCGACGACGTGCACTTCTCGCGGCTCACGAGCGAGGATGTCGTCCGGCACAAGCTCGTCGGCCGTATCGTCGACGCGTACGAGAAGTACGACGACCAAACCGGGAAGTAGCGAACACGCACCATGTCGATCGACGTCAACAACGAGTCCGGAGCAGAGGTCGACGAGCAGGCGATTCTCGACATCTCCCGCTACGCCCTCGCGCGGATGCGCATCCACCCGCTCTCCGAGCTCTCGGTGATCGTCGTGGACGCCGACGCCATGGAGCAGCTGCACATCCAGTGGATGGACCTCCCGGGTCCGACCGATGTCATGTCCTTCCCGATGGACGAACTGCGTCCGCCGGTCAAGGACGACGAGGAGCCCCCGCAGGGGCTCCTCGGTGACATCGTGCTCTGCCCCGAGGTCGCCGAGCAGCAGGGCAAGGACGCCCCGACGGAGCACACCATGGACGAGGAGCTCCAGCTGCTCACCGTCCACGGGCTGCTGCACCTCCTCGGGTACGACCATGAGGAGCCGGACGAGAAGGCCGAGATGTTCGGCCTCCAGGCGGCGATCGTCGACGGCTGGCGGGCTGAGAAGGGCATGACCGGGCCTTCCCCCGCTCCGACCGTCTCATGACCGCGCAGCTGATCGTCGGTGCGATCGCGCTGGTCGTCGTCGCCTGGCTGGCGGCCTGCGCGGAGGCGGGCATCGCCCGCACCTCCAGCTTCCGTGCCGCCGAGTCCGTCCGGTCCGGGCGGCGCGGCAGCGCGAAGCTCGCCCAGATCGCCGACGACCCGACCCGCTACCTCAATGTGGCACTGCTGGTGCGGGTCGCCTGCGAGATGGCGGCGGGTGTTCTCGTCACGTACGTGTGCCTGCGTGAATTCACCGTCACCTGGCAGGCGCTGACGCTCGCGATCGGCGTGATGGTCCTGGTGAGTTACGTCGCCGTGGGCGTCTCGCCGCGCACCATCGGCCGCCAGCACCCGCTCAACACCGCGACGGCGGCCGCCTATGTGCTGCTTCCGCTCGCCCGGATCATGGGCCCGATCCCGCAGCTGCTGATCCTCATCGGCAACGCACTCACGCCCGGAAAGGGCTTCCGCAAGGGTCCTTTCGCCTCCGAGGCGGAGCTGCGCGCCATGGTGGACCTGGCCGAGGCGGAGTCGCTGATCGAGGACGACGAGCGCCGTATGGTGCACTCCGTCTTCGAGCTCGGCGACACCCTGGTGCGCGAAGTGATGGTCCCGCGCACCGACCTGGTCTGCATCGAACGCCACAAGACCGTCCGCCAGGCGCTGACCCTCGCCCTGCGCTCGGGCTTCTCGCGCATACCGGTGACCGGCGAGAACGAGGACGACATCGTCGGGATCGTCTATCTGAAGGACCTGGCCCGCAAGACCCACATCAACCGTGAGGCCGAGGCCGACCTCGTCTCCACCGCGATGCGGCCCGCGACCTTCGTGCCCGACACCAAGAACGCGGACGACCTGCTGCGCGAGATGCAGCTGGAGCGCAACCACGTCGCCGTCGTCATCGACGAGTACGGCGGCACGGCCGGCATCGTCACCATCGAGGACATCCTCGAGGAGATCGTCGGCGAGATCACCGACGAGTACGACCGCGAGCTGCCGCAGGTCGAGGAGCTCGGCGAGAACCGCTTCCGGGTCACCGCGCGTCTGGACATCGACGACCTCGGCGAGCTGTACGGCATCCACGAGTACGACGACGAGGACGTGGAGACGGTCGGCGGTCTCCTCGCGAAGGCACTCGGCAGGGTTCCGATCGCGGGCGCCACGGCGGTCGTCGACCTCCCGGACGGGCGGAGTCTGCGGCTCACCGCGGAGTCCCCGGCCGGACGCAGGAACAAGATCGTCACCGTACTGGCAGAGCCGGTCGAGGGGGACTGAGCAGCGTGACACCGAAGGAACTCAGGGCGTTCTGCCTGGAATTCAACGCAAGCGTCGAGGAGTTCCCCTTCGGGCCCGAGACCTCCGTCTTCAAGGTCCTGGGCAAGCTCTTCGCGCTCTCCCACCTCGACGGCGACCCGCTCACGGTCAACCTCAAGTGCGAGCCGGAGATCGCGATCCGCCTCCGCGAGGAGCACCCGGCGATCGTCCCCGGCTGGCACATGAACAAGCGCCACTGGAACACCGTGACCGTGGGAGAGCTCCCGGACCGCATGGTCCGGGAGCTCATCGAGGATTCGTACGACCTGGTGGTGGCCGGTCTGCCGAAGGCGGAGCGCCTGCGGCTCGACCGGCCCTGAATCACTGCGTCTTCCCGCGGCCGAGGCCCACGGCCACCAGGACCCCGGCGCCGAGCAGGATCGCCGCGTCGATGCCCAGTACGGTCCGCACCCCGGTGAAGAGATCGCCCTGTGTGGTGGCGAGGACACCGAGCAGCGGGATGCCGATGGTGATGCCGACCTGCTGGGTGGTGGTGACCAGTCCGGTCGCCAGGCCCTGCTCCTCGTCGGGGACGCCGGAGGTGACAGTCAGTCCGTACGAGATGATCGCTCCGAGGTGGCACATGCTGGCCAGCGACACGGCGGCCGTGGCGAGCAGCGCGCCGGACCCCGCGCCGACGCCCAGCAGGGCCGAGGTGAGCACGCCCTGGCCGAGCAGCGAGCCGACCAGCACGCGGCGGGCGCCGAAGCGGCCGATGGCCTTGGGTGCGTACATTCCTGCGACCACCGACAGCACTCCCTGCACCCCGAAGACGAGACCGGTCTCGAAGGACGAGAGCTTCAGGACTTCCTGCAGGTAGAGGGTGAGGACGAAGACGACCGTCGACATCATCGAGAAGGTCACCAGACCACCGATGTTGCCCCAGGCCACGGTGCGGCGCCTCAGCATCGGGAGCGAGACCAGCGGGGCTGCGGCCTTCGACTCGACGGCCACGAAGGCGGCGAGCAGGGCGATTCCGGCGATCAGGGTCACCAGGACGTCGGTGTTGCCGAAGCCGTTCTGGGCGGCCGTCGAGAGGGAGTAGATCAGGGCGAGCAGTCCGCCGGTGACGGTCACCGCGCCGGGGATGTCCAGCCGGGGGCGGACCGGGTGGCGTGATTCGGTGAGCAGGCCGGGGGCGAGGACGAGCACGACCGCCGAGGCCACACCGAGCAGCCCCATCGTCGAGCGCCAGCCGAGCGTGTCGGTCAGTACGCCACCGAGGACCATGCCGACGGTGAAGCCCAGCGAGAGCAGCGTGCCGCTGATGCCCAGCGCCCGGTCGCGCAGCGGGCCTTCGGGGAAGGTGGTGGTCAGCAGCGACATTCCCGTCGGTACGATCACCGCCGCGCCCAGGCCCTGGAGTGCGCGCCCGGCGAGGAAGACCTCGGGGTTCCAGGCGAACGTGGCGATCAGGGAGGCCGTACCGAAGACCGCGAGGCCGGTCAGGAAGAGCTTGCGGCGGCCGAAGAGGTCGGCGATGCGGCCGAAGAGCAGCAGGAATCCGCCGGAGGGGAGCGCGAAGGCGGTGACCGCCCACTGCAGACCGGCCTGGCTCATGCCGAGGTCCTTGCCCAGGACGGGCAGTGCCACGTTCAGTACGGAGAAGTCGAGCGCGACCATGAACTGGGCGGCGCACAGGACGAAGAGGACGAGTCTGGCCCGGGGGGAGAGCCGTTCGGGGGCAGCCGGCGCGGGGGCCGGGGTGTGCGCTGTGGGTGCGGTGTCGATCGCCATGTGCTCAACCCTCGGGCTTCACCGGCAGGGGTGGGGAGCGGCAACTTATGCTGGTGTTCGTACCACCAGCCAGCATCAGCAGGGGGAGTCGACGTGGCCAGCCCGGTACGGAACACCGCACAGGACACCAAGGCGCACCGGCTCAGTGAGCTGCGCGAGTTCCTGATGAGCCGCCGCGCCAGGGTCACCCCGGTCGAGGCGGGCCTCCCCGACGGCGGGGCCAGGCGCCGTACGCCGGGGCTGCGGCGCGAAGAGGTCGCCGTCCTCGCCGGCGTCGGGGTCTCCTGGTACCAGTGGCTGGAGCAGGGCCGCGACATCACCGTCTCGCCCCAGGTCCTGGACTCGGTGGGGCGCGTGCTGAAGCTGAGCAGCGCCGAGCGGCGGCATCTGTACGTACTGGCCGGGCTGAACCCGCCGCCCGCCGAGGTCGATCCCGCCAGCCAGGACATGTGCGAGGGGCTGCAGAGGCTGATCAACGCCTGGATGCCGTTCCCCGCCCACATCATGGACCGTTACTGGAACACGGTGCGGTACAACGATGCGGCGGCGATGGTCCTCGCGATGCGCCCCGAGATCGTCCAGAACTGCCTGATCGCCTTCTTCACGGACCCCATCTACCGCTCCCGCGCCCAGGGCTGGGAGGCCATCGCGCACCACGTGGTGGCCCAGTACCGTGCCGCCTGCTCGGAGCACCCCGACGACGACGGGTTCCGTGCGGTGGTCGAGGAGGCGCAGGAACGGAGCCCGGAATTCACGGAGTTGTGGGCGCGCCGCGACATCGCCCCCAGCGGCCAGGTGCGCAAGGAGCTGGAGCACCCGGTGGTCGGCACGCTGTTCGTCGAGTCCACCAACCTCAGGGTCCCTGCCCGGCCCGATCTCTCCATCGTGCTGCACACCCCGCTGCCCGACACCGGCACGGAGGCCAAGCTCCAGTGGCTGGATTCGCCGGAGGGGCGCCGGGGGTCGATGTACCCGGTCCCCGGCTAGTCCTTATGCTCGCCCCATGAGCGAGAACACGGCATCCGACGGCCTCGGCCCCGAAGACCGCAAGATCATCACGCTGGCGCGCAGTGCGCGGGCGCGCAACGGTGTGCCCGAGGGGGCTGCCGTACGCGACGAGACCGGACGTACGTATGTCGCGGGGACCGTGTCCCTGGAATCGCTGAAGCTCTCCGCGCTGCAGACCGCGGTCGCGATGGCGGTGGCGTCGGGGGCGCAGTCCCTGGAGGCCGCCGCGGTCGTCAGCGAGGCGGGCGCGGCCTCCGAGCAGGACCGTGCGGCGGTACGGGACCTGGGCGGCCCGGAAACCCCGGTCCTCCTGGCCGGCCCGGACGGAACCCTGCGCGCCTCGGTCGCGGCCGGCTGATGGGCGGCGGTGCGGTGCTCGGGCCGGTCGGGCGGAAGGCGCGCGAGCGGCGCATCGAGCGCCGCTGGGCCTGGGTCGCTCTGGTTGCGAGCGCAATTCTGAGTGTGGGCAACATGGTCGAATGGGCTCGCGGCAACGGTGTGGAAGCCCAGTCCTTCTGGCCGTTCGCGGTGGCCGCCGGGTCTGTCGCCACCCTGCTGAAGGGGACGGGGAGGCGTACGGCGGCCCGAGGCGCGACCTACCTGGCGTGCGGGCTGCTCGTCGCCGTGGGGATCTGGACGGGGATCCCGCAGGCGGCGCATCTGGTGCACGGCGAATCCGTGGACTGGCTGGACCTGACGATCGGGGTGCTTGTGGTGCTGTTCGTGGGCGTCGGTGCGATGACCTGGATCGCCGGGCGCAAGCAGGGCGGTGCGGCGTCGCCGTCCGCTGAATGACCGCTTGATGACTGCTGAATGCCCTCCTCCGCTCTGACCTGCGGAAATCAGGATCTTGACAGTATCTGATGGGTCATCAGTTGGTGCATTTCGATTGCATTGACTTCTTCCGGCCACCGCTTGTCAATGGGGCCCCTGTTGGCGCAGAAGAGCCGCTGCGCCCACGTCCCCCAGGAGGGGCAACGCCATGGCAAGAGGAATACGAAGACGCCGCTGGGCCGCCGCATTAGGAGTGGCCGCACTCGCGGTCGGCGGGGGAGGGGTGCTCGCCGGATCGGCGAGCGCCAGCGCCGCCGCAGCCTCCGCCGCCGTCGACTTCCCGACGCACTGCATCCCGCCCGCGATCGCCGGGATCCCGCCGATCGACGGCACCACGACCGCGCAGATCACCGTCGACAACGCGGCCCCCAAGGTGGGCGACACGGTCACCGTGACGTACACCGTGGTCAAGCCCGCCGCGAGCAACCCCGTCGACCTCGCGCTCCCCGCCGACATCATGACGCCCAGCGGCAAGGTCGCGCTGGCGGGTGCGCAGACCGGCAGCGTCACTGTCGCAGGACCCAAGAAGAACGACCCGGTGCCCGCCAAGGGCGCGTTCCCCGCGTTCTCCATGACCGGGACCTTCAAGGTGACCGCGCCCGGCGCGATCACGCTCTCGCCCGGTGACTACAACATCCACACCAGCTACATCATGGAGCTGGACACCCCCTGCACCGTCACCAACGCGCCCGCCCCCGTCTCCGAGACGGTCACGGCGACGGACGGTGGCGGCCAGACCAACGACCGTGCTCTCACGCTGAGTTCGGCCTCCGGCAAGGCAGGTGACCCGGTGACCGTCACGGGCGCCAAGTTCACCCCGAACACGGCCGTCACCGTCATCGGCTGGAACGGTACGGGCGTCACCGCCGACACCGCCACCGCCACGTCGTCGGCCACCGGCGGCTTCACGGCCCAGCTGACGGTCAACGACCCGGCCACCACCGGGATCGTCGCGTACGAAGGTACGGGCGCGGACCCGACCAAGAGTGCGGGACCCGCTGCCTACACCGTCACCGGTGGCGGCGGCGAGACCCCCGGCAGTCTCACCCAGAAGCTCAACTCCTCGGTGAAGGCGGGGACGTTGTCGATGTCCCAGGCCGGAGACACCGTCGCGATGTCGGCCGTCGACTTCGGCCAGGGCGGCGCGTCCACCGGTGATCTGCAGACCGTGACCGTCAAGGACTTCCGCGGCGGTCCTGCCGGCTGGTCGCTGACCGGCAAGGTCACCGACTTCACCGGTCCCGGCGGCGCGAAGATCGGAGCCGACGCACTCGGCTGGACCCCGGCCTGCGCCACCAAGACCGGCAGCCCCAGCACCTGCGCCGCCGGTTCGGCGGGCACGGTCGGCAGCGCGGGCGCGACCCTCGCTTCGACCCCCAACGGGGCCCTCACCGGTGGTGAGTTCACCGCCGGCGCCAAGGTCTCGCTGAACGTCCCGGCGTTCACCGCACCCGGCGCCTACTCCGGCGTGCTGACCCTGACCCTCAGCTGACCGCTCGGTGGGCCGTGGCGCACCACTCGGCCCACCCCTATCCCAGGGGACTCCGCACCGTGCGCAAGCTGTACGTACTCCTGCTGACTCTGCTCACCGCCGCGTTCTCCGCGGTGCTGATGAACGCGCCCGCCCACGCCGCCGACAACGGCAGCTGGTCCGTCTACCCGGCCGTCTCCAAGCTCGGCGGCCGACCGTACTTCTATCTCTCCGCAGACCCCGGCACGACCATCAACGACAAGGTCACCGTCACCAACAAGACGGCACAGCCGCTGAACTTCCGGCTCTACGGGGCCGATGCGTACAACACCGAGCGCGACGGCGGATTCGCCGTGCGCTCCCTCAAGGAGAAGCAGACCGGCGTCGGCGCCTGGGTCCGCCCCGGCCTGGACCGGATCACCGTCCCGCCGCACGGCGCCGTCACCGTGCCCTTCACCCTCACCGTCCCCGAAGGCGCGATGCCAGGCGACCACCCGGGCGCGCTCGTCGCCCTCGACGAGCGCGTCGAGAAGGCCAAGGGCGATGTCGCGGTCGGCGTCCGGTGGGCCGTCGGGGCCCGCGTCTATCTGCGGGTGACCGGGCCGACCGTGACCGGGCTCGCCGTCGAGCACGTCAGCCTCGCCCACAGCCAGCCGCTGATTCCCGGTACGGGCAAGAGCCGCACCCTCATCTCGTACACCCTGCGCAACACCGGCAACGTCACCCTCGACCCGAAGGTGCAGCTCAAGGCGGAGGGCCTCTTCGGCCGCACCCTGCTCACCCGCGACCTCAGCAAGGTCCCCGGCGAACTGCTCCCAGGACAGCAGGTGAAACTCACCGAGCCGTGGGCGGGCGCACCCCAGCTGGAATGGGGCGATGTGACGCTGACCGCCCGCGCCCAGGACCTGAAGGAGTCCGCGAGCGCGTCGTTCTTCGCGCTGCCGTGGCTGGCCGCGCTGCTGCTGTTCGGCGTCTTCGTCGCGGGTGCGGTGGCCGTCGTCAGAGTGCGTCGGGGCCGCGCTCGCCTGTCCTGACGCGCACCACGGTCTCGACGGCGACGGCCCAGACCTTGCCGTCGCCGATCTTGCCGGTGTGCGCGGCACGGACCACGGCGTCGATCACCGCCTCGGCGTCCTCGTCCCCGACCAGCACTTCGATACGCACCTTGGGGACCAGGTCGACGCGGTACTCCGCGCCCCGGTACACCTCGGTGTGCCCGCGCTGACGGCCGTAACCGCTCGCCTCCGTGACGGTGAGACCCTGCACGCCGAGCTCCTGGAGCGCGGTCTTCACCTCGTCCAGCTTGTGCGGCTTCACGACGGCCGTGACCAGCTTCATGCGTGCACCTTCGGTGTCTTGGGAGTGCCGGAGAGCGGGGCCCCGTGGCCCAGCACGCCGTGATCGTAGGCGCTCTCGGCGTGCACGGTCAGGTCCAGACCCTGCTGCTCGTGCTCCTCGTCGGCACGGAAGCCGATCAGCCGGTCGATGGCCTTGCCGATCCCGTACGTGACGAGGAAGGCGTACGCGGCGACGACCACCACCGCCAGGGCCTGCCGGCCGAGCTGCCCGAGCCCGCCCCCGTACAGC
>NZ_JAFLRJ010000285.1 GCF_017315755.1 Streptomyces beijiangensis | reverse complement strand
GCCGAACCTGGGCCAGGACGGACTCGGCGGGAAGAACCTCGCCAACGAGCCCGTCCTGCGGCAGAAGTTCAGCGATGTGGGCGACGCGCGGATGGGCGGCGGGGTGAAGGTCGCCCAGCTCGACGGGGCGGTGTCGGGGGTGAAGGGCGAGGTGTACGTGTGGCTGCCGCCGCAGTACGGCAATCCCGCCTACAAACACCACAAGTTCCCCGTCGTGGAGCTGCTCGGCGGGTTCCCCGGCTCCGCCAGGGCGTGGTTCAGCGCCCTCCATGTGAACTCGCAGCTCGCGCCGCGGATGAAGCGCGGGGAGATCGCGCCGTTCATCCTGGTGGAGCCGCGGACCAATCTGCTGGACGGGCAGGACACCGGGTGTGCCAATGTGCCAGGTGTCGTCAACGCCGAGAGCTGGCTCAGTGTGGACGTACGGAAGGCCGTGACGGACAACTTCCGGGCCGCGCCGGGCGCCAAGGGGTGGTCGGTGGCCGGGTATTCGGCCGGCGCGCACTGCGCGGTGAAGCTGGCGCTGGCGCACCCCGACCGGTACCACGCGGCCGTGGGCCTTTCCGGCTACAACGACCCGGCCGCCGAGCGCGTCTCCATCACCGCCAAGGACCCGCATCTGCGCCGGGTGAACAACCCTCTGTGGATCATGAAGCACGCCAAGACCCCGCCGCGCGTCGCCCTGTTCCTCTCGGGCGGCAGGCACGACGGGTATCTGGACGGTCTCGCACTGCAGCGGGCGGCCAAGTCGCCCACCAGCGTGCAGACGGTCGCGGTCATCGGGCCGCACACCGGCGCGCTGTGGAAGCGCCAGGTGATCGGCGTCTTCCAGTGGCTGACCTCGGAGTCGGCGCCCTACCCGGGGCGGACCGCACCCGCGAAGGGCATCTGATCGATCGGGGCGAGCCGGACGGGTGCGCCCGGGTGCGGGGCGTGGATCATCTGGCCGCCGCCGACGTACAGGCCCACGTGGCTGATGCCCGAGTAGAAGAAGATCAGGTCGCCGGGGGCCAGTTCGGACTGGCTGACGCGCTGCCCGGCGTTGATCTGGGAGTACGTGGTGCGGGGGAGCGAGACGCCCGCCGAGCGGTACGCCGCCTGCGTCAGCCCCGAGCAGTCGAAGGCGTCGGGGCCCGTCGCACCCCAGACGTAGGGGCTGCCGAGGGCCGCGTACGCGAAGGAAACCGCCTGCGCCGCCCGGGAGTTGGGGGCCACTGCCGATGAGCGGGTCACGGAGCGGCTGGCGGCCTCGGCGGGGGCTGCGGCGCCGCTCTCGTACTCGGTGCGCTCGGGGGCGCTGAGGCGGTCGAGGAGCGACTGCGCGTCGCGGATCTTGGCCTGGACGTCCGACTTGTGCTTCTTCAGGTCCGCCTGCTGGGTGCGGAGGTCGGCCAGCCGGCTGTCGGCCGTGGTGCGCAGCTGGTCGATCCGGCCCATCTGCTGCTGGATGTCCACGAGGTCGGCGGACTGGCGCGCGCCCACCTGGTCGACCAGCGAGGCCCGGTCCAGGAACTGGGCGGGGTCCGAGGAGAGCAGCACCTGCACGGTCGGGTCGATGCCCCCGGTGCGGTACTGGGCCGCCGCGCTCTGCCCGATCTGCTGCCGGGCGGCGTTCAGGATCCCTGTCTTGCGGGCGGCCTCGTCCTGCAGCGAGGAGAGGGCCTTCTCGGTGCTCCGGGTCTTCTGCTTGGCGCCGTTGTACGCCTCGGTGGCGACCTCCGCCTCCTGGTAGAGCTTGTCGACCTTGGCCTTGACCTGCGCGGGGCTGAGATTGGGCTCCGCGTGTCCCAAGCCCTCGAAGGCGGTCGCGGATGCGGCGGTGGCGATCGCGAGGGTGGCCGCGGTGCGGGCGGCGGGGCCGGTGAGCGGGCGTTGCCTGGGCTTTCGGTGAGCGGCCACGGGGGCGGGTCACGTCCTTCCGTATGACGTCCGTTACGTCCGTTACGTGCGTCCGGCGGCGGCCCGCACAGGGGGAGCGGGCCGCCGCCGGTTCTTTCGGCGGTGGTGACCGACAGTCGTCCGGTCCTTCGGACGGGACGGCGGTGGGGAGCCGGTCACCTGGTGAAGGACGTTAAACCTGATGGTTGCGCGAAAGTGATGGATTGACTGGAACTGGTCCATATTGGCCATGGAGTGAGCGCCGGTGACTGGTGGGGTGAGGGTAGAGCTCTGAATTCCGGAGCTCTGTGACCGAAGGCGGGGAAGTACGCCACCTGGGTGAATGACGGTGCTAACGGGTGGCTAGGGTCGGGCCCATGGACGTACTGATCAATGTCTTCGTGGCCCTGCACATCATCGGCATCGCCTCGCTGCTCGGCGGCTTCCTGACTCAGCTGAAGGCGATGGGCGCGGGCACGGCGCGCTTTGTGCCCGCGATGCTGCACGGTGCGCTGACGATGCTGGTCACGGGGGTCGCGCTGGTCGGCCTCAACCAGGCCGACGACCACACCCTCAACAACATCAAGATCGGCGTCAAGCTGGCGATCCTGATCGTCGTCCTCGGCCTGGTGTACGTGAAGCGGGACGAGGAGAAGGTCGAGAAGGGCTTGTTCGGTGCGGTCGGCGGCCTGACCGTGGCCAACATCTTCATCGCGGTGCTGTGGACGTGAGTGCGTCCTTGAGTGTGGACGCGAGTGCGTCCCTGAGTGCGGCCCCGAGCTAAGCGGGCCGCACCGAACCGTAGATCGGCATGTAGTAGATCGACTCCTCGCGGACGTTCGCGCCCGTGTGCGGGGCGTGGATCATCTTGCCGCCGCCGATGTAGATCCCCACGTGGCTGATGTCGTCGTAGAAGAAGACCAGGTCACCGGGTTGCAGATCGGCCGTCGCGACCCGCGTGCCGACCTTCACCTGATCCCACGTGGTGCGCGGGAGGTCGATGCCGGCCGCCTTCCAGGCGGCCTGGGTCAGGCCCGAGCAGTCGTAGGAGCTGGGCCCTGTCGCCCCCCAGACGTACGGCTTCCCCATCTGGGCGCGGGCGAAGGCGAGGACCTTGGCGGCCTTGGCGGAGTACGAGCCCGACGAACCCGTGGTGGGCGTGGAGGAGCCGGAGCCCGGCTTCTTCGCGGCGGCGGCCTTCGCCGCCTTCTCCGCGGCCGCCTGCTTGGCCGCGAGTTCGGCGGCCTTCTTCGCCGCCGCCTTCTGCCGCGCCTTCTCCAGCGCCGCCAGCCGCGCCTTCTCCTCCGCCGTCAGCTTCGACAGCAGCTCACGCGTCTCGCCGAGCTTCGACTGCACCTGCTCCTTGGTGGCCTTCAGCTCGGCCTGGGACGAGGCGAGCGTCTCCAGCTGCGCCGTCGCCTCGCCGCGCTGCTTCGCCGCCGCCTTCTGCTGAGTGGTGTAGTCGTCGACCGCGTGGGTCTGCTGCGCCGACACCTGCTTCATCATCTGGTTCTGGTCGAAGTACGACTGCGGGTCGTCGGCCAGCAGCATGGTCGCGGTGGAGGCGAGGGGGCCGCCCCGGTACTGGGCGGCCGCGTACTGCCCGAGCTCGCGCCGCGACTCGTTCAGCTGCTCGGTGCGCTTGGCGACGGCGTCCAGGAGTTTGTCGACCTTCTTGCGCTGGAGTGCGGTCGACTCCTTGGCGCGGTCGTACTTCTGGGTCTCGGTGCCTGCCTGCCGGTAGAGGTCGTCGACCTTCTTCTGTACGTCCTCGATGCTCGGCTTCGGCTGCACGGGCGCGGCCTGCGCGCTCTGCGTGAGCAGCGAGACGGAGGCGAGGGCAGCGGTGGTGAGCGAGACGGCGGGTACGGCGGCGCGTATGCGGGTACGCGGCTTTCGATGGTCTGCCAAGGCAGGGGTGTTCCTTCCGTGGACCGCCTACCGGGTTAGCTGTCGGGTTCGGGCTGTCGGAAGGCCGCCCTACGGTCCTTTGGGGGTACGGACCGATTCACCCCAGTGGTGCTTGGTGGGTCCCCGGCTCCAACTGTCGTACGTCATAAGACAGAGCGGACTCGGCGTGGCAGCACGCTTCGGCGCGGTTCGCCGAGGGGGGTACGGGCCGCCTGACGGAGCACGGTAGCCAACTCCTGTGGCGGGTGGGAAGTCTGATGTTCGATATGCCCTATACGTTTTCGTGACCTTGACGTTTCCGGAGGTACACATCCCGGAGGAGCGTGTCCCACTTGGCGCCGGATGTCCGGAATTGCGGAGTCCGCCCCCATCCTCCACCCAGGTCGCGCACCGGAGCGGGAAGCGGACGAGCGTGCGGGTGCCGTTCCCTGCGAGGGTAAAATTCAGCCCCTCCGGCGCTTGAGGAGCGGGGGTCCGGGGGCGGAGCCCCCGAAAGGGCGCAGGCCCGCCCAGGCCCCGCCTCCCCATGCGGCCCCGGACTGTCACTGGTCCGGCCTAGACTCGGTAGACGATGAGCAGCCTCTTTGACGACAGCTTCCTGGCGAACCTCCAGCCCACCGAGGACACGCCCCCGCCCCCCGAGGAGCACGCCCCGGAGGAGGTCCCGACAGACCTCTTCGGCGGCACCTTCGACGGCCCGCCGAGGGACGCGTACTACCGTGACGGTGCGCCCCGGCCCGCCGTGGACCCCGCCGCGCTCCTGGACGGCCTGAACACCGAGCAGCGCGCAGCGGTCGTGCACTCGGGCTCCCCGCTGCTCATCGTGGCCGGCGCCGGCTCCGGCAAGACCCGGGTACTGACTCACCGCATCGGCCACCTCCTCGGCTCCCGCGGTGTCCACCCCGGCCAGATCCTCGCGATCACCTTCACCAACAAGGCCGCCGGTGAGATGAAGGACCGCGTCGAGAGCCTGGTCGGCCCGCGCGCCCACGCCATGTGGGTCCTGACCTTCCACAGCGCCTGCGTCCGCATCCTGCGCCGCGAGTCGAAGAAGCTCGGCTTCACGTCGTCCTTCTCGATCTACGACGCCGCCGACTCCAAGCGGCTCATGGCCCTGGTCTGCCGTGACCTGGACCTGGACCCCAAGAAGTTCCCGCCCAAGGCTTTCAGTGCCAAGATCTCGAACCTCAAGAACGAGCTCATCGACGAGGAGACCTTCGCCGGCACGGCGGCGGACGGCTTCGAGAAGACGCTCGCCGAGGCGTACGCGCTGTACCAGGGCCGCCTCCGCGAGGCGAACGCGCTGGACTTCGACGACATCATCATGACGACGGTGCACCTGCTCCAGGCGTTCCCGGACGTGGCCGAGCACTACCGGCTCCGCTTCCGGCACGTCCTGGTCGACGAGTACCAGGACACCAACCACGCCCAGTACACGCTGATCAAGGAGCTGGTGGGGACAGGACCTGCCCCGGCCGAGCTGTGCGTCGTCGGTGACGCGGACCAGTCGATCTACGCCTTCCGGGGTGCGACGATCCGCAACATCCTCCAGTTCGAGGAGGACTACCCGAACGCGACCACGATCCTCCTGGAGCAGAACTACCGCTCCACGCAGACGATCCTCTCCGCCGCCAACGCCGTCATCGAGCGCAACGAGAGCCGCCGCCCCAAGAACCTGTGGACCGACGCGGGTGAGGGCGCGAAGATCGTCGGCTATGTCGCGGACACCGAGCACGACGAGGCGCAGTACATCGCCGAGGAGATCGACCGGCTCACGGACGCGGGCGACGCGAAGGCGGGAGACGTCGCGGTCTTCTACCGTACGAACGCCCAGTCCCGTGTCTTCGAGGAGATCTTCATCCGGGTCGGGCTCCCGTACAAGGTCGTCGGCGGGGTGCGCTTCTACGAGCGCAAGGAGGTCAGGGACGTCCTGGCCTACCTCCGGGTCCTCGCCAACCCCGAGGACACCGTCTCGATGCGCCGCATCCTGAACGTGCCCAAGCGCGGGATCGGCGACCGCGCCGAGGCGATGATCGACGCGCTCGGGCTGCGGGAGAAGATCAGCTTCCCGCAGGCGCTGCGCCGGGTCGACGAGGCGTACGGCATGGCGGCGCGCTCCTCGAACGCCGTCAAGCGCTTCAACGTGCTGATGGAGGAGCTGCGGACGATCGTCGAGTCGGGGGCAGGACCGGCCGTCGTGCTGGAAGCGGTTCTTGAACGGACCGGTTATCTCGCGGAGTTGCAGGCGTCCACCGACCCGCAGGACGAGACGCGTATCGAGAACCTCCAGGAACTCGCCGCCGTGGCGCTGGAGTTCGAGCAGGAGCGCTCGGCCGCGGGGGAGGAGGGCGCGGGCACGCTCGCGGAGTTCCTGGAGAAGGTCGCGCTCGTCGCCGACTCGGACCAGATCCCCGACGAGGACGAGGACGGTTCCGGCGTCATAACGCTGATGACGCTCCACACGGCCAAGGGCCTTGAGTTCCCTGTGGTGTTCCTGACCGGCATGGAGGACGGGGTCTTCCCGCACATGCGCGCGCTGGGGCAGGTCAAGGAGCTGGAAGAGGAGCGGCGTCTTGCGTACGTGGGGATCACGCGTGCGCGCGAGCGGCTGTATCTGACGCGCTCGACGATGCGCAGTGCGTGGGGCCAGCCCTCGTACAACCCGGCCTCGCGCTTCCTGGAGGAGATCCCGGTCCAGCATCTGGAGTGGAAGCGGACGGGTGCGATGGCCGCTCCTGCGGGGCCGACGTCGGGGATCGCCGCGTCGCTGTCCTCGTCGCGTTCACGCGGAGGCGGCGGCGCCACGGGCTTCGCCACGCGCCGTGCGAGCGACAAGCCGGTGATCACGCTGAACGTGGGGGACCGGGTCACGCACGACCAGTTCGGTCTGGGCACGGTCATGCAGGTGACCGGGTCGGGTGCGGACGCGCAGGTGACCGTGGACTTCGGGGACGAGCGCCCGAAGAAGCTGCTGCTGAGGTACGCGCCGGTCGAGAAGCTCTGAGGCTCTTCTAGGTCGGGTCGAGGCCGTGGCCGCGGAGCCACGGCAGCGGGTCGATCGCCGAGCCGCCGCCGGGTCGTACCTCGAAGTGGAGGTGCGGCCCGGTGGAGTTCCCGGAGCTCCCGGAGTACGCGATGACGTCGCCGGCCTTCACCGAACCGGAACGGAGCTTGGTGCTGGAGAGATGGCAGTACCAGGTCTCGGTACCGTCGGGGCTCGTCACTATGGCCATGTTGCCGTAGGCGGTGTTGTACTGCGTGCGGATCGTGCCGTCGGTCGCGGCCATCACGGGGGTGCCGTACGAGACGGGGAAGTCGATGCCGGTGTGGACGGACATCCAGTTGACGCCGGCCTGGCCGAAGTAGGCGCTGAGGCCCTTCTGCTTCACCGGCAGAAGGAACTTGGGGCGGGCCGCTTCCTTGGCCGCGGCCTCCTCCTCCGCCTTCTGCTTCGCGGCGGCCTGACGCTCCTTGAGGTCGAGTCGCTCCTGCGTGCGGCTGGCCCGGTCGGCGAAGTCGTCGGCCTCGTGGCTGAGGTTGGCGAGCTGTGTGTCGACCTTGGTGTTGGCGGCGACGGGCTTCACGGAGGAGGGGTCCGCCGCGGCCTGGGTCGTCGTGCTGTCGCTCTTGGAGTCCGAGCCGAGTCCGGTGACGGAGGCGGCGGCGATACCGGCGACGCCCATCACGCAGGCGGAGGGCACGGCGACGGTGAGAAGAGCGGACCGCTTGGCGGGCGTACGGCGCCGGCCGCGGCTGCCGCCGCCGGAGGAGCGGCGGCAGCCGCGGCCGGC
>NZ_JAFLRJ010000284.1 GCF_017315755.1 Streptomyces beijiangensis | reverse complement strand
CGCCCCACCCCGCCCGCTACGACGCACGGGACGGCGATCAAGGTTCCGGCGCGAGCCGCGGAAGGTGACTCAGCCGGCCGCCACGGCGCGGTGGACACTCTCGCGGAGCAGGGCGCGACGCCGGTCGTGCAGTGCGTCGGGCTCCTCGGCCGTCGCGGCGTAGACATTGCTCACCGGCGACCAGGCCATGGACATGGCGATCACCATCGCCATCAGGTCGAACGGATCCCCTTCCCGGACCAGACCGGCGGCCTGCGCGTCACTGATGGCGCGCAGTTTGCTGTCTTCGAGGCGCTCGGGGTCGTCGACCAGGTGACCGGCCGGGCGGCGCTCCAGGCGCGCCCAGGTGGCCAGCCGGATGAGGTCCGGGCGGCGGAGGTACTCGTCGTAGAGGCGTACGGCCCAGTCCGCGAGATCGGTGGCGTCGATCGGGGCGACGTTGACGATCCGCTCCAGGGAGCCGAAGAAGATGGCGTCGAAGAGCCCTTCCTTGCTGCCGAAGTAGGCGTAGAGCTGCGCCTTGTTGGAGCGGGCGGCGGTCACGATCCGCTCGATGCGGGCACCGGCGATCCCATGCTCCGCGAACTCCTGGGTCGCCACGTCGAGCATGCGGCGGTACGTGGCCGCTCCGCGCGCGGTCAGGGGCTGCTCATTCATGACCACACGCTATCAAACAGAACAGTTGGTTTGCCTGATACCCATTCGGCGCCTACCCTCAAATAGACCGAACAGTCTGTCTGTAAGGAGTCAGCATGAGGACCACCATGGGATGGCAAGCGGACGGCCCCACGCCCACGCTGCGGCGGGTGCCGCTCGAACGGCGCGAGCTGCGCCCCGACGACCTCGCGGTCCGCGTGGACCACTGCGGCGTCTGCCATACCGATCTGCACGCCGTCGACAGCCGGGACGGGGCTGCCGACTCGGCGGACCCGCCGCTGGTCCCGGGGCACGAGTTCACCGGTGTGGTGACCGCGATCGGCGCTGGAGTCACCGGATTCACCGTCGGCGACCCCGTGGCAGTGGGCAATATCGTCGACTCGTGCGGTGAGTGCGCGATGTGCCGGGCCGGCCAGGAGAACTTCTGCCATGCCTTCCCGACCCTGACCTACGGCGGCACCGACCGGCACGACGGCTCGACGACCCTGGGCGCATTCTCCCGCGAGTACGTCGTACGCGACCGGTTCGCCTACCCCCTGCCCACCGGTCTGGACCCGGCGGCCGCCGCCCCGCTGCTCTGCGCGGGGATCACGGCCTGGGAACCGTTGCGCGCGCTCGGGGTGGGCCCGCGCACCCGCGTGGCCGTGGCGGGACTCGGCGGCCTGGGCCACCTCGCGGTCAAGTTCGCCGTGGCGATGGGCGCCGAGACCACGGTCCTCAGCCGCTCCCCCGACAAGGCCGACGACGCGCGCCGGCTCGGCGCCCACGGCCTCCTCGTCTCCTCCGACCCCGAACAGATGGCCGGGGCACGGGACCGCTTCGACGTCGTCATCGACACCATCTCCGCCCCGCACGGCCTCGGCCCCTATCTGCGCCTGGTGGCCATGGACGGCACCCTCAGCCACCTCGGGCACCTCGGTCCCGTCACCGTGGAGACCATGGACCTGCTCGTGGGCCGTAAGAAACTCAGCTCTGCGGGCAGCGGCGGCAGGCCCGCGACCGCCGCCATGCTGGAATTCTGTGCCGCGCACGGCATCACCGCCGACGTCGAGGTGCTTCCCTCGGCGCGGGTGAACGAAGCCCTCGACCGCCTGCGGCGCAATGAGGCCCACTACCGCTTCGTACTCGACATGTCCGACCTGGACTGAACAGCGAGGACACGCGCGGGGCCGGGCCGCCGCCACCACGGCACGAGCTGGGCGACCCCGAATGCCACTTCGACGACGAGGAACAGCCACAGGAGCTGCGGGGCTCCATGGGCGAGTGCGTACGCCTGCCAGACCGCGAAGAGTGTGCGTGCGGCGCCGTCGAACAGGCCGTGCACCGGCAGCGGCCTGACGATGCGCAGGACGGCCCAGACGACCACCACCGACCCCATCAGGTTCGCGAAGAGGGTCTGCATGGGGTCGAGTTCGGGCATCTCGCCGAGTCCCCATGCGCGGCCCAGCGACGACAGCGCGTCGTGTACCAGCACGTACGTCCACGGTGTCGCGAATCCCGCCGTGGCGACGAGGTCGTACCAGGCGCTCGCGCGGACGACGCGAAGATATCCGGGGCGTGCGGAAGCGGAGGGAGGGATCATTTCGGGGGCTCCTGCCGGGTCTCTGGTCAGCGAAGCCTCACGGTAAACAGTGGAGTACGGTCCAAGGTCAAGCCCACCACCGACGGGGATTCATGCGTATCGGAGAGCTGTCCGCGCAGACGGGTGTCACCAGGGACACCATCCGGTTCTACGAGAAGGTCGGCCTCGTCACAGGCGTTCGACTGCCCAACGGCTACCGGGACTTCGCGCCCGAGACAGTCGCCTGGCTGCAATACGTCCGCACCGCACAGAGGCTCGGCTTCTCCCTGGCGGAGATCGCACGGACGGGTGAGGAGCTGCGCAAGGTGCCGGACACCGCGAGCGCCCTGTCCGCGCTCTTCGAGGAGAAGATCCAGGTCATCGATGTGCGCATGGGCGAACTAGCCGCTCTGCGAGCCGAACTCGCCGAGCGCGTCGGTACGGGTTGCCCGTTGCGGGCGCGGCCTACGGCGTGACGGCCTTGAGCCAGTCGTCGACGGTGACGACATCCGCCCACTGCGGGAACAGCTTCTCCGTGAGGACCCGGTGCAGCTCGGGGTCGGTGTCGAGGCAGGCGTCCGACAGGACCGTGAGCCCAAGGTCCAGGCCGTTGGCCCGGCACATGGTGTGGAGCACGACGCCGCTGGTGGCGAGGCCCATGAGTACAAGGCTGGTGATGTCGCGCGCCCTGAGCACCAGGTCGAAGTCGCTCCCCGAGAACGCGCTCCCGCGCCGCTTGGTGACGACGATGTCGCCCGGCTCGGGCGCGATGTCGTCGTGGATCTCGCTGCCGGGAGCACCCTCGGTGAACAGGCCCGCCTGCAGGACGCCGATGAGCACCTTGCTGCGCGCGCTGGCCTCCGGCTGGCCGGGGCGGAGCCCCATCACCACGTAGATGACCGGGATGCCCGCTGGACGTCCATCACGAGGAGCGCATTGCTCGCCATGCTTGCCGTCCCCTGCTCAGGTGGTCGCGGTGAACTGCACGTACTCGATGATTGCGCCACCGGGATGACGGACCGTCAAATTACGTCCGGTGGGCACCTCGTTGGGGCCGTCCGTGATGGTGGCGCCAGTTCGTTCGGCGAGATCGAGGATCTCTTCGACGGACGCGACGATCGCGGTGGCATGGGTGTCTCTGTACGGGGCGAGCGCTTCGTCCGTGCCTGCGATGAGGAGGTAGCTGCCGATGCTCGCCAGCTCCAGATCGCGGTACGGGAAGCGGAGGTTGGGCTGCTCGCCCGTGAGCTCGACGAAGGTCGGCAGGGCGGTGTCGAGGTCGTCGACGTACACGCGGGCGTAGGTCGCGAGGACGGTCATGCGAGCGGCCCGGTGGTGACCGCCGCGACGAAGGCCGCCGAAGTGAGGGCCCGGAAGGCGATGACAGGGACGCTTTGGCTGGTGCGCTTCATGTTCGTCATCCTCCGCGACCGACCTGATCAATGCCAGGGAGTTGGGGTACGAGTGTGTGAACAACCGCCCGTCGGCGCCCCGTTGACCCGGCCGTTGCTGAAGCTGGGCCGATCTGAGACTTGACTCTCACACATTATGAGAGGACTCTCTCACGTCATGGACTCCAGTAACCGCCTGGGCGACATAGAGGTCACGGACCCGAAGGCGATGCGCGCGCTGGCCCACCCCGTGCGCCTCGCGATCCTCGAACGCCTCCAGCGGCACGGCCCCGCCACCGCGACACAGCTCGCCCCCGAGGTGGGCGCGACCCCGTCCGTCGCCAGCTGGCATCTGCGGCATCTGGCCGGGTTCGGGCTCGTCCGCGATGCCGAGCCCGGTCCCGATCGTCGGCAGCGGCGGTGGGAAGCGGTGGCTCGCGGCTTTCGGTTCGAGGCGCCTGTGGGTCCGGACGACGGTGAGGGCCGGGCCGCCGCGCGGGCACTGTCACG
>NZ_JAFLRJ010000283.1 GCF_017315755.1 Streptomyces beijiangensis | reverse complement strand
CCAAAATCTCCGCCAAATGCACCGGCCGCATACCGACCTTCAACCGGCTCATGGTGCCGCCGATGTGCATCAGGCAGGAGTTGTCCGCCGCGCACAGCACATCGGCTCCGGTCGATGCGGCGTTGCGGATCTTGTCCTCACCCATCGCCACCGAGACGTCCGCGTTCTTGACGGCAAAGGTCCCACCGAACCCGCAGCACTCCTCCGCCCCCGGCAACTCCCTCAGCTCAAGTCCTCTGACTGACTCGAGGAGTCGACGCGGGCGGTCGCCGAGGCCCAGGCCGCGCAGCCCGTGGCAGGTGGGGTGGTAGGTGACAGTGCGCGGGAAGTACGCACCGACATCGGTCACCCCCAACACGTCCACCAGGAACTCCGTCAACTCGTACGTCTTCGGCACCACGGGGGCCACCGCCTGTGCCAGCGAGTCGCCGCGCCCCTCCGCCCGGGCCCGCGCGCCCATGCGCGGGTAGAGCTCGCGGACCATCGTCCCGCACGACCCCGAGGGGGTCACGATCGCGTCGTACTCCCCGAAGACCTCGGCGAACCGTCTGGCCAGCGGCTCGGCCTGGCGGCGGTAGCCGGTGTTGTAGTGGGCCTGGCCGCAGCACGTCTGGCCCATCGGGAATTCGACGTCGACGCCCAGCCTTTCCAGCAGTTTCACCACGGCGCGCCCGGTGTCCGGATAGAGCGCGTCATTCACACATGTGAGGAACAGTGCGACTCGCATCGCGGCTCCTTGGTATCGATCAGAGAAGAGGTAGGTCGGTTCGCACCCGTCATCACGCTGCGATGCGTGCCGCTGCGGCGTCCCAGTCGGCCCGTTCGGCCCGGCCGCCCCGCGGTTCGTACCGGACCAGCGGCTGAGTACGGGACACAAGGGCGCGCATGTCGGAGCGGTCGCCCATCAGCCCCTGAGCGCGCGCCTGCACCAGGACATTGCCGAGAGCCGATGCCTCCGCCGGGCCGGCCACCACCGGAAGTCCGCAGGCGTCGGCGGTCAGTTGGCACAGCAGCGCGTTACGGGCGCCGCCGCCCACCATGTGCACGGTGTCCACGGTGCGTCCGGCGAGCCGCTGTGCGTCCTCGATCGCGGCTCGGTGGGCGAGCGCCAGGGAGTCCAGGATGCAGCGCGTGGTCTCCGCAGGTGTCGCGGGTACCGGCTGACCGGTGGCACGGCACGCGGCGGCGATGCGCCGCTCCATCCCACCCGGTGCGAGGAACGCGGGATCCGAGGCGTCCACCACGGACCTGAGCCCCGGGACCGCGGCCGCCCGGTGCAGGAGCTCGGTCACGTCCGGATCGCCCCAGTCCCGTACGCACTCCTGCAGCAGCCACAGGCCCATGATGTTGCGCAGATAGCGGACGGTGCCGTCGATGCCCAGCTCGTTGGTGAAGTTCGCGGCCCGGCTGTCCTCGGTCAGCACTGGCGCGTCGAGCTCAAGGCCGGCGAGCGACCAGGTACCCGTGCAGATGTACGCGAACCGCTCGCCGCGCGCCGCGGGGACGGCGGCCACGGCCGACGCCGTGTCGTGCGAGGCGACCGTCGTGACCGGGACGGGACCGGTCAGTTCCGTTGCCTCCAGTACGGAGGGAAGCAGGATCCCGGACGGGTCGCCGGGGCGGCGCAGCGGCCCGAAGAGGCCGAGGTCGATACCGAGTCCGTCGGCCAGGGAGTGCGCCCAGCCGCCGGTGCGCGGGTCGATGAGCTGGGTGGTCGAGGCGTTGGTGAGCTCGGTCCCCACCTCACCTGTCAGCCAGTACGTGAGCAGGTCCGGTATCAGCAACAGACGTTTTGCCGCTGCCAGTTGGGGCGTGCCGTGAGCGGCAGTGAGCTGGTAGAGCGTGTTGAACGGGGCGTACTGGATCCCCGTCGCCGCGTACAGGCGGTCGGCAGGGACGGACGACCACACCTTCTCCGCCGCGCCGTCGGTACGGCTGTCCCGGTAGTGGACGGGGTTGCCGAGCAGAGCCCCGTCGGCGTCCAGTAGGCCGTAGTCCACAGCCCAGCTGTCCACGCCGATGGAGGCCAGGTGTCCGTCGGTCGTGGCGCCCGCGGCCCGCAGTCCGTCGAGGATGCCCGCGTACAGCGAGAGGATGTCCCAGCGCAGGCCCTCGGGCAGGTGAACAGGCCGGTTGGGGAAGCGGTGGGCCTCGGTGAGTTCGAGGGTGTCCCGGCCGACGCGGCCGACCATGACGCGTCCGCTGGACGCCCCGAGGTCGACCGCGGCGAAGGTCGTGAGGTGCTCGCTCATCGCAGGAATGCCGCCGCGACGCCCGCGTCGACCGGGATGTGCAGGCCGGTGGTGTGCGTCAGGTCGCCGCCGGTGAGCGCGAAGACCGCGTTCGCCACATGCTCCGGGAGCACCTCGCGCTTGAGGAGGGTGCGCTGGGCGTAGAACTCGCCGAGTTTTTCCTCCTCGACGCCGTACACGGCTGCCCGCTTGGCTCCCCAGCCGGCGGCGAAAATGCCCGAACCGCGCACCACGCCGTCCGGATTGATGCCGTTGACGCGAATGCCGTGCTCGCCCAACTCGGCTGCGAGGAGCCGTACTTGGTGGGCCTGGTCGGCCTTGGTGGCGGAGTACGCGATGTTGTTGGGGCCGGCGAAGACGGCGTTCTTGGACGCGATGTAGACGATGTCGCCGCCCAGGCCCTGCGCGATCATGATCCGGGCCGCTTCGCGGGAGACCAGGAAGGAGCCGCGCGCCATGATGTCGTGCTGGAGGTCCCAGTCCTTGGCGGTCGTCTCCAGGAGCGGCTTGGAGATGGAGATGCCCGCGTTGTTGACCACCAGGTCCACGCCGCCGAAGGCGAGCGAGGCCGCCTTGAATGCGGCAGCGATCTGCTCCTCGGAGGTCACGTCGACCGTGACGGCGACAGCGGTGTCCGGGCCGCCAAGATCCGCCGCGACCGCCTCGGCGTTCGCGGCGTTGAGGTCGGCGACGATCACACATGCGCCCTCGGCGGCCAGCCGGTGCGCGATCGCCTTGCCGATTCCGCTGCCCGCGCCCGTCACCAGGGCCACCCGCGTGGCCAGGGGCTTCGGCTTCGGCATCCGCTGGAGCTTCGCCTCCTCGAGCGCCCAGTACTCGATGCGGAACTTCTCGCTCTCCTCGATGGGCGTGTACGACGAAACCGCCTCGGCGCCGCGCATCACGTTGATCGCGTTGACGTAGAACTCGCCGGCCACGCGCGCGGTCTGCTTGTCCTTGCCGAAGCTGAACATGCCGATCCCCGGCACGAGGACGACCGCCGGGTCCGCACCACGCATCGCGGGGGAGTCGCCGTCGGCGTGCCGCCGGTAGTAGGCCGCGTACTCCTCGCGGTACTCGGCGTGCAGCTCCTTCAGCCGGGCGATCGCCACGTCGATCTCCGCGTCCGGCGGAAGGTCGAGGACGAGCGGCCGCACCTTCGTACGGAGGAAGTGGTCCGGGCATGACGTGCCGAGGGCCGCCAGGCGCGGGTGCTCGGCACGAGAGGTGAAGTCGAGGACCTCGTCCGCGTCGTTGAAGTGCCCGGCCTGCGGCCTGTCCTGGGAGGCGATGGCCCTGATGTGAGGGGCGAGTGCGGCGGCCCGCTCTCGGCGCTCGGCCTCGGGCAGGGGCTCGTATCCCGCCAGTACGGGACCGAAGGGCTCGGGCCTGCCGCGCTCGGCCAGGAAGGCCTCGGCGGTGCGGATGATGTGCAGCGCGTTGGCCTCGCACTCCGCCGAGGTCGCGCCCCACGCGGTGATGCCGTGCCCGCCGAGTACACAGCCGACGGCCTGCGGGTTGGCCTCCTTGACGGCGGCGATGTCCAGGCCGAGCTGGAAGCCGGGACGGCGCCACGGCACCCAGACGACCGAATCGCCGAAGCACTCGGCGGTCAGCTTCTCGCCGTCCGCGGCGCAGGCGATGGCGATGCCGGAGTCGGGGTGGAGGTGGTCCACGTGTGCCGCGTCGACCAGACCGTGCATCGCCGTGTCGATGGAGGGGGCCGCGCCGCCCCTGCCGTGCAGGCAGTAGTCGAAAGCGGCGACCATCTCGTCCTCGTGCTCCACCCCCCGGTACACGTCCTTGAGCGCGTGGAGCCGGTCCAGGCGCAGGGCGGCGAGCCCTTCGGGCCTGAGCGTGCCGAGGTCGCCGCCGGAGCCCTTGACCCACATCAACTCGACATCGCCGCCCGTTGCCGGGTCGGCCGCGGTGCCCTTGGCCGACGTGTTGCCGCCCGCGTAGTTGGTGTTGCGCGGGTCGGCGCCCAGGCGGTGCGAGCGGGTCAGCAGTGCGGCCGCTTCGGGGTGCAGAGGGGGGAGAGGGGAAGGCATGGGTGTCCTTGGTGGTGAGTGGGGTGTCCGTTACGGGGCTGGTGCGGGGGCTCAGGCGCCCCAGCCGGCCTGCTGTCCGCCGACGCGCTCCGCCGCGGTCTTCGCCGCGCGTCCTGAGCGGTGGTACGCGGAGACCGGGTCCGGGTCCAGGCCGAGTTCGGTGCGTACCTCGGCGAGCAGCGGACGGACATCGGTGTTGTACGCGTCCATGAGGACCGCGTTGGCGCCGAGCACATCGCCGGAGCGCTGGGCGGCCGTGAGGGCGTCGCGGTCGACGAGCAACGCCTTCGCCGTGGCCTCCTGGACGTTCATCACCGAGCGGATGATCGCCGGGATCTTGGCCTCGATGTTGTGGCACTGGTCGAGCATGAACGCCACGTCCGCCGTCAATCCGCCGCCGCGCACCACCTCGTACATGATCCTGAACAGCTGGAAGGGGTCGGCCGCGCCGGCCATCAGGTCGTCGTCCGCGTAGAAGCGCGAGTTGAAGTCGAAGGCGCCGAGCTTTTCTTCGCGCAGCAGGGTCGCGACGATGAACTCGATGTTGGTGCCGGGTGCGTGGTGGCCGGTGTCGACCACGACCTGCGCCTTGGGGCCGAGCTTGAGGCAGTGCGCGTACGCGGTGCCCCAGTCGGGCACGTCGGTGGCGTAGAAGGCGGGCTCGAAGAACTTGTACTCGAGCAGCATCCGCTGGTCGTCGCCCAGCCGCGCGTAGACGGTCTGCAGCGCCTCGGCCAGGCGGTCCTGGCGCTCACGGATGTCGTCCTGGCCGGGATAGTTCGTGCCGTCGGCGAACCACAGCTTGAGGTTCCTGGACCCCGTCGCGTCCAGGATGTCGACGCATTCGAGCAGATGGGCGACGGCCTTGCGGCGTACCGAGGCCTCGGGGTGGCAGATGCTGCCGAGTGCGTAGTCGTCGTCCTGGAAGGTGTTGGAGTTGACGGCGCCCAGGCGCAGGCCCCGCTCCCCGGCGTACCCGGCCAGTGCGGCGTAGTCCTCCACCCTGTCCCACGGGATGTGCAGCGAGACGGCCGGCGTCACGCCGGTGAACTCGTGCACGGTGGCCGCGTCGTCCAGCTTCTCGAAGGGGGTACGGGGCACCCCGGCCTGCGCGAAGACCTTGAAGCGCGTCCCCGAGTTCCCGTACGCCCATGACGGCGTCTCGACGGCCTGGTTCTTGAGGGCGGCCTTCACTGCGGAGAGGTCGGACACTGTGGCGCTCCTACGGCATCGGGCTGAACGGGCTGGCTGAACCGCTGGTTGAACCCTTTTTGTGAAACGATTCAAGTCGGAACGTAAAGGCTTGCCTTGGGCCTGTCAACCCTTCATGCAACGACACTTCGCCGTGACCCTGTTGTGACCTCTGACTGTGAAGAATTTCGACCGGCACCCGTTGACGCGACACCGTTGTCATGAATAACGTCCCGGCAACCCAGTTGAAACCTTTCACGGCGCAGTGAGGGCTACCCGCCGCGTCGCTGAGGAGTCCTCATGAACCACCGGTCCGACACGGATCCGGCCCCCGTCCTGGCGCTCAAGGACATCTCGAAGTCCTTCGGCGCCGTACGCGCCCTTCGGGATGTCTCCCTGGAGCTGTTCCCCGGCGAGGTGCACGCCCTGGCAGGCGAGAACGGTGCGGGCAAGTCGACCCTCATCAAGGCACTTGCCGGAGTCCACCGTCCCGATGCCGGGCAGCTGCTGCTCGACGGCGAGCCGACCGTCTTCCACGGTCCGGCCGACGCCCGGGACGCGGGCATCGCCGTGATCTACCAGGAGCCCACGCTCTTCCCCGACCTCTCCATCACCGAGAACATCTTCATGGGGCGTCAGCCCCGCCGCTCCCTCGGCCGCATCGACCACCGGGCCGCGCACACCGCGACCCTGGCCCTGATGCAGCGCCTCGGCGTCGAACTCGACCCCGACCGTCCGGCCCGCGGCCTGTCCATCGCCGACCAGCAGATCGTCGAGATCGCCAAGGCGCTCTCCTTCGACGCCCGCGTCCTGATCATGGACGAGCCGACCGCCGCCCTGACCGGCAGCGAGGTGGCGCGCCTGTTCGGTGTCGTACGAGCGCTGCGCGACCAGGGCGCCGCTGTGCTGTTCATCTCGCACCGCCTGGAGGAGATCTTCCAGATCTGCCGGCGCGTCACGACCCTGCGCGACGGAGCCCTGATCTCCAGCGAGCCCCTCGACGGCATGACCGAGGACGACCTCGTGCGCCGGATGGTCGGCCGCGACCTCGACGAGCTCTATCCCAAGCAGGACGTCCGGGCCGGTGAGGTGGCCCTGAGCGTACGGCGGCTGACCCGCGAGGGCGTCTTCACCGACATCTCCTTCGACGTCCGCCGGGGCGAGATCGTCGGTCTCGCCGGTCTCGTCGGTGCAGGACGCACCGAGGTCGCCAGGGCCGTCTTCGGCATCGACCGCCGGGACGCCGGCGAAGTGGAGGTCGACGGGCGGACCCTCGCCAACGGCGCTCCCTCCCTCGCGATGGCCGCAGGGCTCGCCCTCGTCCCCGAGGACCGGCGCGCCCAGGGCCTGGTGATGGGCATGTCCATCGAGCGCAACATCGGGCTCACCGGACTGCGTACGACCGTGAAGGGCGGACTCGTGGACCGGGACGCCGAGCGCAGCCGCTCCCTGGACTGGGCCGTCAAGCTTCAGGTGAAGTACGCACGGATCGCCGACGCCGTCTCCACGCTCTCCGGCGGCAACCAGCAGAAGGTCGTCCTCGCCAAGTGGCTCGCCACAGGCCCCAAGGTGCTGATCGTCGACGAGCCGACCCGTGGCATCGACGTCGGCACCAAGGCCGAAGTCCACCGGCTCCTCAGCGAGCTGGCCGCCGACGGAGTGGCCGTACTGATGATCTCCTCCGACCTCCCCGAGATCCTCGGTATGGCCGACCGCGTGCTGGTCATGCACGAGGGCCGGATCACCGCCGAGATACCGCGTTCCGAAGCCACCGAGGAAGCAGTGATGGCCGCAGCCACCGGGAGGGCCGCCGCATGACGGTGACCGCACCCAATCCAGTCCCCGCCGCCGAGGTGCCCAAGTCGAGCGGCACCCGGCTGGTCGACCGCGTCTTCAAGATGCGCGAACTCGCCATCCTGGCCGTCTTCCTGGTGATGATCGTCATCACCCAGATGGGCAACAGCGAGTTCCTGTCCGAACAGGGCATCAAGGACCTGCTGCTCAACGCGACCATCCTGGTGCTCGTCGCCACCGGCCAGTCGCTGGTCGTGATCACCCGTAACGTCGATCTGTCCGTCGGCTCGACGATGGGCATCAGCGCCTTCGCGGCAGGCACCTACCTCCAGGGCGGCGGAAACCCCGTCGTGGCCATTGCCCTCGCCGTTCTGCTCGGCGTCGGCTGCGGCCTCCTGAACGGCCTCCTCGTCAGCCTCGGCCAGGTCCCCGCGCTCGTCGTCACGCTCGGCATGCTCTACATCATCCGGGGCGTCGACTCGATCTGGGTCGGCTCACGGCAGATCACCGCGGCCGACCTCCCGGGCGGCTTCGTGGACTTCGGTTCCGGCGGCATCTCGGCCGTGCCGTACCTGGCGTTGATCGCACTGGCGGTGCTGGTGGCGACCGCGTACTACCTCAAGCAGTTCGGCAGCGGACGCGAGCTGTACGCGCTCGGCTCCAACCCCGAGGCGGCGGGCCTCGCCGGGATCCCCGTACGCAAGCGGATCCTCGCCGCGTACATCTTCTGCGGAGGCCTCGCCGGGCTCGCGGGCGCGCTCTACCTCGCCCGGTTCGGCAACGTCGACTCGGGCACCGGCACCGGTTACGAACTGACCGTCGTCAGCGCGGTCGTGGTCGGCGGTGTCGTCTTCACCGGCGGCTCGGGCAGCGTCTACGGCGCCGCGCTCGGCGCGCTGCTGCTCACCTCCATCAACAGTGTGCTGCCCGCACTCGGCGTCAGCTCCGTGTGGGTGCTCGCCATCAACGGCATCCTGCTCATCCTCGCCATCGCGGTCGACCGGATCGTCGCCCTGCGCGTGGCCGCAGCCCTGAAGAAGAGGAACGCTCGCCATGGCTGACTCGCCCCTCGCACGCGCCATCCGCTGGGACACGGTCGTCGGCGCGCTCCTCCTCGTCCTCCTCCTGATGTCCTTCGGTTTCGTGGACGGCTTCGGCAATGCGCTCAACCTCTCCTTCCTGATCGGCAACACGCTGCCGATCGCGCTCATCGCCCTGCCGATGACCCTGCTCGTGGTCGCCGGCGAGATCGACCTGTCGGTCGCCTCCACGGCCGGACTCTCGGGATCGGTGATGGGCGCCCTGTGGAACCAGGGCATGGCGATCGAGACGATCATCCCGCTGTGCCTGCTGCTCGGTGTGGTCTGCGGTCTTGTCAACGGCCTGCTCGTGACCCGGCTGGGACTGCCGTCCCTCGCCGTCACCATCGGGACCCTCGCCGCCTACCGCGGCATCGCGCAGATCGTGCTCGGCTCGGACGCGGTCACCGACTTCCCCACCCAGTACCAGGACTTCGCGGCCGGGAGCATCGGCGACACCTTCCTCCCGCGGGCGTTCCTGCCCTTCCTGGTGCTGCTCGTGATCGCCGCGGTGGTGCTGCACGCCACCCCGTTCGGTCGCTCGCTCTTCGCCGTAGGCGCGAACGAGGAGGCCGCGCGGTTCGCCGGCATCCGGGTCAAGCGGCAGAAGCTGCTGCTGTTCGTCGCCACCGGCTTCATGGCCTCGCTCACCGGCATCTTCTGGGCGCTGCACTACGCGAGCGCCCGTTACGACAACGCCACCGGTCTCGAACTCTCCGTCGTGGCCGCCGTACTCCTCGGAGGCATCGACTTCGACGGCGGCAAGGGCACCCTCGGCGGCGCGATCGCGGGAGTCTTCCTGCTCGGCGCGGCGCAGAACGTGATGAGCCTGCTGAACGTCTCCGCTCAGTCGCAGATCGTCGTCACCGGCGTTCTGCTCGTCGTCTCCGTGCTCGGCCCGCGGGTCGCACGGCAGATCTCCGTCGCACGGGCGGGCCGGCCGGCCGCCTCCACCCCGACCTCGTAACCCCTCTCCTCCGTAAAGGACCTTCGTCATGAGCAAGTCATCGATCCGCCGTGCCTGCGCGGCTCTCGCCGCCGCCACCTCGCTCGCCCTGGCCGTCACCGCCTGCGGCGGCACCACCAAGGACGACGCCAAGGACACGGGCGGCTCGGGTGCCGCCGCAGGTAAGGCCGACCCGGGCGCGGCCACCAAGAAGGGTCTGACCGTCGGCTTCCTGCCCAAGCAGGTCAACAACCCGTACTTCACCTCGGCCGACAAGGGCGGCGAGAAGGCGCTCAAGGAGCTGGGCTCCAGCTACAAGGAGACCGGTCCCAGCACCGCCACCGACACCAGCGGGCAGGTCAGTTACGTCAACACCCTGACCCAGCAGCAGGTCGACGCGATGGCCGTCTCCGCCCAGGATCCCGGCGCCCTGTGCACCGCGCTCAAGCAGGCGATGAAGAACAAGATCAAGGTCGTCACCTACGACTCCGACACCAAGACCGACTGCCGCAACGCCTTCGTCTCGCAGGCCAGTTCCGAGGACCTGGGCCGCACCGAGGTGCAGCTCCTCGCCGAACAGATCGGCTACAAGGGCGAGATCGCGATCCTCTCCGCCGCACAGACCGCGACGAACCAGAACGCCTGGATCGACTTCATGAAGGAGGAGCTGAAGGACCCGAAGTACAAGAACATCAAGCTGGTGAAGGTCGCGTACGGCAACGACGACGCCCAGCAGTCCTTCCAGCAGACCCAGGGCCTCCTCCAGGAGCACCCGAAGCTGGCCGGGATCATCTCTCCGACCACCGTCGGCATCAAGGCCGCCGCGCAGTACCTGTCGGGTTCGAAGTACAAGGGCAAGGTCAAGCTGACCGGCCTCGGCACCCCGAACGACATGCGCAAGTACGTCAAGAACGGCACCGTCGAGGCGTTCGAGCTGTGGGACCCGGCGAAGCTGGGCGAGCTGGCCGCGCGTACGGCCGTCGCACTGTCCTCGGGGCAGATCACCGGCAAGGAGGGCGAGTCCTTCAAGGCCGGCGCCATGGGCAGCTTCACCATCGGCAAGGACGGCGTGATCAACCTCGGCAAGCCGACCGTCTTCAACGCGAAGAACATCGACCAGTTCAATTTCTGATCCGCCCGCCTTGCCCCACCGTCTCCCTGGAGGTTCTCGCCCGATGGCCCAGTCGGTGGGTATCAAGGACGTCGCCCGCGCGGCCGGAGTGTCCGTCGGCACGGTCTCGAACGTCATCAACCGGCCGGAGGCGGTCGCCGCCAGGACCCGCGCCCGTGTGCTGTCCGCCATCGACCGGCTCGGCTACGTCCGCAGCGAGTCGGCGCGCCAGCTGCGGGCCGGGCACAGCCGGATCATGGGCCTGCTCGTCCTCGACATGGGCAACCCGTTCTTCGTGGACGTGGCGCGCGGCGCGGAGCGCGCCGCGCGGGAGGCCGGGCTCGGTGTGATGGTCTGCAACAGCGCGCAGAGCGCGGACGAGGAGGCCGAGTACCTCGCGCACTTCGCGGAGCAGCGGGTACGCGGCGTACTGCTGACGCCCGCCGACGCGACCGGGCGCAACATCGAGGCGTTCCGCCGCCACGGCATCCCGTTCGTGCTGGTCGACCGGGTTTCCGACGACACCACCGAGTGCTCGGTCTCGGTCGACGACGTGCTGGGCGGTGCGCTGGCCGTACGGCATCTCGTCGACGCCGGCCACCGCTCCCTCGCGTACGTGAGCGGGCCGCCGAGCCTCAACCAGGTCAGGGACCGCAGGACGGGTGCGCTCAAGGCGCTCTCCGCCGCGGGGCTCGGCCCCGACGCGCTGCGGGAGCTGCCGACCGAACGCCTCGACGTCGCCTCCGGCCGTGACGCGGGAGCCCGGCTGCTGGGACTTTCCAGACGCCCGACGGCGGTGTTCTGCGCCAACGATCTGCTCGCCCTCGGAGTCCTGCAGGCCATGTTCGCGGCAGGAGTGGACGTCCCCGGCGAGCTCGCGATCGTCGGTTATGACGACATCGAGTTCGCGGCCGCCGCGGCCATCCCGCTCACCTCTGTACGGCAGCCGGCCGTCACGCTGGGCGCCCTGGCCGCCGAACTCCTGCTGGCGGAGACCGAGACCGAGACCGGGGACGGGCAGCCTCACGAACACCGCAGGGTCATCCTCAAGCCGGAACTCGTGGTCCGCCGCTCCAGCCTCGTACCGCGCTGAAGTCCCTCTCGGCGGGTCATTGAACTGAAAGGGTTCAATTCAAGCCTGTCGCACCCGAGTTGAGTGTGCCGCAGCCATACCTGCTGGTCGCCTGGCGGCACTTGAGAAATTCCGCGCACGCTCATTGACGCACGCCTCGTGCGCCACCTACGTTCACCGCTGTGAATCGATTCACCTTCTCTCACTAGGGGCCGTTGTGATCAGTAGAAGGAACATCCTGGCGGGCGCAGCGGTCACGGTGGGCGCCGTGGCCGCCGGAGCCGGACAGGCCGTCGCCGCACCCGGATCCGCCGCTGCCGAGAAGCACGAAGGCGCGAGCGCTCTGCGGTTCACCACACCGACAGCGGAGTACGTCCAGCAGCCTCTGGGGCTGGACGCGGCCCACCCGCGGCTGAGCTGGCCGATGGCCTCCGACGCGCCGGGCCAGCTGCAGAGCGCCTATCAGCTGCGGGTCGCGTCGACCGCCGCCGGCCTCTCGCACCCGGACGTGTGGGACAGCGGCAAGGTCGTCTCCGCGGATTCCGTACTCGTCCCGTACGCGGGTCCTCAACTCAAGCCGCGCACCCGCTACTTCTGGACGGTGCGCGTCTGGGACGCCGCAGGCGGTGTGTCCGGATGGAGCACGCCGACCTGGTGGGAGACGGGTCTGATGAACCAGTCCCAGTGGACCGCCGAGTGGATATCCGCTCCCACGGTCCTCACGGACGCCCCCTCCCTGGAGGGCGGTTCGTGGATCTGGTTCCCCGAGGGCGATCCGGCGAACAGTGCTCCCGCCGCCACCCGCTGGTTCCGCCACGCCCTGGACCTTCCGGCCGGGATCACCGCGGCCGTACTCGCCATCAGTGCGGACAACGTCTACACCGTCAACCTCAACGGCACGGAGATCGCGCGCACGGACCTGGCGACCGACAACGACAGCTGGCGCCGGCCCGCCGTCATCGACGTCGCCGCACAACTGCGCACCGGCAAGAACATCCTGGCCGTATCGGCGACCAACGCCACGGTCGGCGCCGCGGGTCTGATCGCCACCCTGGTCGTCACCACGGCAGCCGGCGAGCAGAAGTACTTCACCGACGCCTCGTGGAAGTCGACGGACACCGAGCCCTCCGCGGCCTGGCGCGATCAGGACTTCGACGACACCGCCTGGCCGGCGGCGAAGGTGGCAGCCCCCTGGGGCGGCGGACCGTGGGGCCGCCTCGTCGCGGCCTCCTTCGCGGCTAACCAGCTGCGCCATGAATTCCGGCTGCCGCGCAAGAAGGTCGCCAGGGCGCGTCTGTACGCGACAGCGCTCGGCCTGTACGAGACCCACATCAACGGCCGCCGCGTGGGGCGGGACCAGCTCGCCCCCGGCTGGACCGACTACCGCAAGCGCGTGCAGTACCAGACCTACGACGTCACCGGACTGCTCCGCTCCGGCGCCAACGCCCTGGGTGCCTATGTCGCTCCCGGCTGGTATGCGGGCAACGTCGGCATGTTCGGCCCGCACCAGTACGGCGAACGCCCTTCGCTCCTCGCGCAGTTGGAGATCGACTACACCGACGGTACGAGCGAGCGCATCACCTCGGGAACCGACTGGCGTGCCACATCGGGACCGATCGTCTCCGCCGACCTGATGTCCGGCGAGAACTACGACGCGCGCAAGGAGACGGCCGGGTGGACCTCACCCGGCTTCGACGACCGGTCCTGGCTCGCGGTGCGTGGCTCTGACAACGATGTCCCCGGCGAAATCATCGCTCAGGTGGACGGGCCCGTGCGGATCGCGAAGGAACTTCCCGTACAGAAGATCACCCAGCCCGCACCGGGCGTCTTCGTCTTCGACCTCGGGCAGAACATGGTCGGCTCGGTGCGGCTCCGCGTCACGGGCAAGGCAGGGGACTCCGTACGGCTGCGGCACGCGGAGGTTCTCAACCCCGACGGCACGATCTACACCACGAACCTGCGCACGGCCGCCGCGACCGACACGTACACGCTCAAGGGCGGGGGAGAGGAGACCTACGAACCGCGCTTCACCTCCCACGGGTTCCGTTACGTCGAACTGACCGGCTTCCCCGGCACCCCCACGGCGAAAGCGGTGACGGGGCGGGTCATGCACACCTCCGCGCCGTTCACGTTCGAGTTCGAGACGAACGTCCCGATGCTCAACAAGCTGCACAGCAACATCACTTGGGGGCAGCGCGGCAACTTCGTCTCCGTCCCGACGGACACACCCGCCCGCGACGAGCGGCTCGGCTGGACCGGCGACATCAACGTCTTCGCGCCCACCGCCTCCTACACGATGGAGTCGGCCCGCTTCCTCACCAAGTGGCTGGTCGACCTGCGCGACGGCCAGACCGCGGACGGCGCGTTCACCGACGTGGCCCCCATGGTCGGCACCGTCGGCAACGGCGTCGCGGGCTGGGGCGACGCGGGCGTCACCGTCCCCTGGGCGCTCTACCAGGCGTACGGCGACAGGAAGGTCATCGCCGACGCCTGGCCGTCGGTCCAGGCCTGGCTGCGCTACCTGGAGAAGAACAGCGACGGCCTGCTGCGGCCGGCCGGCGGGTACGGCGACTGGCTCAACGTCTCGGACGAGACGCCCAAGGACGTCATCGCGACGGCGTATTTCGCGCACAGCGCCGACCTCGCGGCCCAGATGGCCACGGCGCTCGGCGAGGACGCCGCCCCGTACACCGGTCTCCTCGACCGGGTGCGCACGGCCTTCCAGAACGCGTACGTCACGGCCGACGGCAGGGTGAAGGGAGACACGCAGACGGCGTACGTCCTCGCGCTCTCCATGAAGCTGGTGCCCGACGCGCTCAGGAAGGCGGGCGCCGACCGTCTCGTCGCCCTCATCGAGGCGAAGGACTGGCACCTGTCGACCGGCTTCCTCGGCACCCCGCGGCTGCTGCCCGTCCTCACCGACACCGGCCACACCGATGTCGCGTACCGGCTGCTCCACCAGCGCACCTTCCCGAGCTGGGGCTACCAGATCGACAAGGGCGCGACGACGATGTGGGAGCGCTGGGACTCCATCAAGCCCGACGGCACCTTCCAGGACGCGGGGATGAACTCCTTCAACCACTACGCGTACGGCTCGGTGGGTGAGTGGATGTACACCAACATCGCGGGGATCGCCGCCGGCCGGGAGGGTTACCGGCAGATCGTCGTCCGGCCCCGTCCGGGCGGACAGGTCACCTCCGCGAGCGCCAGGTTCGCCTCCCTGTACGGTCCCGTGACCACCCAGTGGCAGCAGAAGCCGGGCAGTTTCGTACTGGAGTGCACCGTGCCGCCCAACACCACCGCCGAGGTGTGGGTGCCCACGGACCGCCCTGACCGGGTGAAGGGCACGCAGGCCGAGCCGGTACGGACCGAGGACGGCTGCGCCGTGTTCGAGGTGGGCTCGGGAGCCCACCGCTTCACCGCCTGACGGACAGGTGGTCCGCCCTCCGGATACCCAGGGGCCGGAGGGCGGACCACCGCTTGCTGTCCCGTCCGCTCAGCTGGGGAACATCCCCGCTGTCGCGTTGACCCAGGTGCCCGTGATGGAGACGCCTCCGTCGGATGCCAGGAACGTGGCCAGCGCGGCGATGTCGGCGATCCGCGGGGAACGCTTGGTCATGCGCAGGCTGTCGAGGTGACCACGAATTCCCTGTACGGCGGCCTCGTCCATGGCGGGGGCGCCTGCGGCGGACAGCTTCTCCGGGGTGAGGCTGTCGGTGACACCGGCCGTCCAGATGCCGCAGACGCGGACACCGGTCGGGCCGAGCTCCTGGGCGAACTGGCGGATCAGTGCGTCGGTCGCGCCGTCGGCCGAGGCCGTGCCGCCCATCATGGGACTGCCGTTGCCCGACGCGCTGTCCAGGGCCAGGATCACGCCCGAGCCCTGCGCGGTCATCCGGCGGGCCGCGGCCCGTGCGGTGATGAACTGGCAGGCGATGCCCCGCACGACGGGCCGGGTGTAGTCCTCGACCGACATGTCGGTCAGCGGGATGCCCTGGAGGTCCCCGCGCGGTACGAGGTTGAAGGAGATGTCGAACCGTCCGGCCCGCTCGAC
This sequence comes from Streptomyces beijiangensis, assembly GCF_017315755.1. Taxonomy (GTDB): domain Bacteria; phylum Actinomycetota; class Actinomycetes; order Streptomycetales; family Streptomycetaceae; genus Streptomyces; species Streptomyces beijiangensis. Next base: position 11,939 of record NZ_JAFLRJ010000283.1, on the reverse strand, counting down.
GACCGACGCGGCATGAGCTTCGACGGCCTCCTCGTCACGGGCGTCCAGCACGTCGTACTCGGCGCCGACCGCGGAAGCGACCTTCTTGAGCGTGGCCTCCGTACGGCCGGCGAGGAAGACCCGGGCTCCCGCTTCCACGTACGCCTTCGCGACGCCCGCGCCCAGTGAACCCGCTCCGCCGTAGATGACCGCGACCTTGTCCTGCAGCATGTTTCTCGTCTCCCTGGGTGGGGGCGCCGTGTGCACCCGTCACCCATAGGACGGCGCGCGGACGGAAACTCATCGCGGCACCACCGTCACAGCGTCATCGGCAGCCCGAACGCCGGGAACAGATGGGGCTCGAACGTGGTGATCTCGGCGATCCGCCCGCCCTCGACGCGCAGCACATCGATCAGCTGGGCGCGGTGGACACTGGTTCCCGGGCGCCGCAGATAGCCGGCCACCGCGGGCTGCCCGTTGGCGTGCACCGGGAGGTGCCGCCAGTGCCCGGCGAACATCGGCGACGCGGGATCCAGATTGGGCCGGACGAACGCGAAGAGCGCCTCGCGGCTGGTGAACCAGAAGGGGTTCGGCGGCATGGTGAGCACCACGTCCTCACACACCAGCTCCACCATGGCGTCGATGTCGGCGTTGGCGGCCGCGTCCATGTAGCGGCGCAGAAGCGCCAACTCGTCGGTGCTCGCCCGGCTCGCCGACCAGTCCTCGCGCCGGTCCGGGAGCGCCTCGCGCAGGGCTGATCTGCCGCGCTGTACGGCGCTGTTGGCCGAGGCGAGAGTGGATTCCAGCAGGTCGGCCGTCTCCTGGGCGGACCAGCCCGCGACATCCCGCAGGATGACCGCTGCTCTCTGCCGGGGCGGAAGCTGCTGGATCGCGGTGAGGAAGACGAGTTCGAGGGTCTCGCTCGCCACAGCCTGTTCGTCCGGTTCGTGCAGGGGCGCCTCGGCCTCCGGAAGCTGGTCGTCGGGGAAGGGCTGGAGCCACGGGAGCCGTGCTGGTGGCGGTCTGTCGCCGGAGTCCATACCGGGGACGGGTTCGTAGACGGTCGGACGCCGGTTGTGCTTGCGCAGGAAGTCGAGGCACACATGGGTGGCGATCTTGTAGAGCCACGCCCGGGGGTTGCCGATGTCCTCCAGCGTGTCCCTGGCCCGCCAGGCCCGCAGAAAGGTCTCCTGGGTGAGGTCCTCGGCCTCGTCGTACGACCCGAGCAGCCGGTAGCAGTGGACCCTCAGCTCATCGGTGTGTGCCTCGACGAGCGTGGAGAGCGCGCCGTCGTCGGGATTCGTCACACGGTGGGGCGTGACGCTTTCCGCAGGTTCCGCGGCGGTGTCTTCCTGACGCGCCTGCCGGGCGAAGCGCCGTAACTGCGCGAACCGGGGCGCCAGGGCCTCCACATCGGCATGGAACGTGACTGCGGGATCCGGCCGCAGCTGCCGTAAACGGGCCCCGATATCGCTGATCAGCTCACCGACAGGTGCCCCGGAGGGCTGTCTCCGCACCCGGTAGGCGCGCTGCCGGCACGCCTGTGAACAGTACGTCGCGGCCCGCCCCGGCCTGCCGCCGCGGTCGATGGGACGCCCGCAGACCTCACACTTCGCCGTCATGCCGGACACGCTAGGGCCTCAGGCCGAGCGGGGGCTGCCTTCTCCCGCAGTTGACGGTACGGCCGGAGCTCTTCCTTCATTGACACGTGTCATTTAGGCTCCGTCGGCGCGAACCAGAGCCCTGTCGCAGGCCGTTCATTTCCGTATCGGATACGCGAGGAGACCGAGTCCATTGAAAACACGCGTGAGCCGAAAGGCCACCGCCGTCGCGGCCGCCGCGAGCACACTCCTGCTCGCCATGACCGCCCTCGCACAGGCGCAGCCCGCCAGTTCGGACGGCACGCGCCCCCGCGCTGCCGGTTCCGTGGCCACTGCGCCGCTCGCCGGCTTTCGCATTCTGCTCAGCAATGACGATTCCATGCAGATGGCACGCCCCAACGCCTCCGACGGCAAGGGTTTGTACGAGGTGAGGCGCGCGCTGTGCGCGGCCGGGGCGGACGTCGTCGTCATCGCGCCCTGGGCCAACCAGAGCGGTGCGGGCACCGGTTCCACCAGTGGAGGCCAACTGACCGTAGAGCGAAGAACCGCGCTGCCACCCGGCTACGCGCACGACTGCTCCGGCGCGCCCGCCGAAGGCGCGGTCTACGGGGTGTGCAAGGGGGCGTCGCCGTGCGGTCCGGCCTCGCAGAGCGCCACACCCGCCGACACCGTACGCCTCGCGCTCGGCGGCGGGTTAGCGGCGAAGACAGGCTGGACGGATGGCCCGGGCCTGGTCGTCTCCGGTGCCAACTACGGTCAGAACGTCGCCTCGGTGGTCAATGACTCGGGCACGGTGGGTGCCGCGCTCGCCGCGATCGAGGAGGGGGTGCCGGCGGTCGCGCTCAGCAGTTCCTACGACCCGACCGTGACGACCTCCCTGGAGGTCGCGGACCGTACCTACCGCGAGACCGGAGAGTTCGCCGCGGACTTCATCGGACAGCTCCGGCGGCGCGACCTGCTGAGGCCGGACTTCGTGGTGAACGTCAACTACCCGTATCTGCCCCAGGGGCAGCGTCCCCGGGGCACGGCCTGGACCTCCGTGGGAACACAGAAGCTCGTGAAGAGCGTCTACGCGGGCAGCGGCAACACCTTCACGATCGGAAGCGCTCTCTGTGATCCGGCGACGGAGGGCTGCCGCCCCGAGACGAAGCGCGACGCCGACTTCGCCACGCTCCAACGGGGGTACGTCACGGTGACCCCGGTGGGACCGGACCGTACGTACACCGGAGTACGGGACGCGCGGCTCGCGGCCTACGTGAGAACCCACCGCTGACAGCGGCGGGGGAGCGGAGTGCGGCGTCCGCACTCCGCTCCCTCCTCCCGAGGCGGTTACCCGGCGCGGACGACCGTCAGCGTGTGGGTCCCCGGCCCGAGATCCGCGACCAGGATGTGCCCGCCGTCCGGACGCACGCCCCGCGTCATGCCCCGGTCGCCGTCCCACAGGGTGCGGCGGCCGTCGCGTACGACCACACGGTGACCACCGGTCGGCACCGCGACCGCTCCCCGGGTGGACCGGGGGACGCGTACGGTCACCGTGAACGTGTTCTTCTCATTCGTCCACTCCACACCCAACGGACCGTGGGGTGTGGGCAGTTGACCCTGCGCCCAGGCGACGGAAGCCGGGTTGGGGCGGACCTCCCACGTGGCATAGCCGGGCGAGGTCGGCTTCGCGCCCAGAAGCTGATGGGTCAGCGCGGGCAGGACACCGGTCGACCAGCCGTGCGCCATGCTCGTGTACGCGTCCTCGTACAGCGAGCCGTTCGGGCCGATGCCCTCCCAGTTCGTGATGCCGGGGTCATGGCTGTCCATCCACCCGTACGTGCGCCTGATCTGGTCGAGGGCCGACTCGGCGCGGCCGCTGTCGAAGCGCGCCACGATCTCCGGGTACGAGGTGAACGCGTAGACCCGCTGCGACGCACCTCCGAAGATCGTGTCGTTGTCCATGAAGGCGTTGCCGTAACGGAGTTGGGTCGTCCTGTCGCGGTGGTCGAGCGCGGAGCCGGCCCGCTCGCTGCCGGCGATGCCCGAGGTGATGGCGATGGAGTTGCCGTCCTGCGCGTGCCGGACCGGACCCGTCGCGGAGTCCAGATAGGCGCCCGCCGCTTCGTCCCACAGATAGGTGTTGACGGCCTTGGCAACGTTGTCAGCCCGTGCCGACCATCGCTTGGCATCACCTTCGTTGCCCAGCCAAGTGGCCAGGGAAGCGGCGTCGTTGAGTGCCTGCACATAGTTGGCGTTGTAGTAGGTGATGCGGCCCGTGCGGTTGAGGAAGGCGTAGTCGCCGTACCCGCCGGTGCCGTTGAGCCCCTTGCTGAGCAGGCCCGCGTCGTCGGTGACGCTCGGGTACCAGGTGTCGAGGACCTTGAGGAGCTGCGGGTAGTAGCGGCTCGCGTAGGCGCGGTCGCCCGTGTAGAGCACATAGTCCCAGCTGCACGTCACCCACCAGAGCGGATAGTCGAACAGCGGCAGCGTGTAGTTGTTGATGGACGCCGGGGGGATCCAGCCGTCCGCGCGCTGGTGGTCGGCGAGGTCGGCAAGGACGTTGCGGGCGGCCTCGGCGGTGTCGTCGTGGGTGAGGTAGAGCGTACGGGCCGAGACCGCCAGGTCACCGACGTACGGGTCGCGGTCGCGCTTGGCGCCGTCCTGGAGCACCAGCTTGCCCTCCAGCGACTCGCTCCACGCGTTGCGCGGATCGACGTCGTCACGGCGGAAGGTGTCGGTCACCAACTCATTGGTGTACGCGGCTCCGTACCAATAGCGGTTCAGATCGTCGTCGGAGCAGAGGAACCAGCCGCGGAAGGTGTCCGGCGTGCCGAGGTACGCGGTGAACTCCAGGGACACCGAGTCGATGGAGACCGTGCCCCACGGCAGGGCGGCCGGCGCGTCGGTGTCGAGTGCGTCGAGAGTGATCTTCAGATACCGGAAGCCGTGCAGGCCGTCCGCGAACACCTTGTCCCCGGCCTGGAAGCCCTTGACGTCCTTCCAGTCGGCGCCCTTGGCGGGCACCGCGAACTGGTCGGTGCCCCGGCCCGTACCGCCCGCCTGGTCGGCGCGGGTGAAGTCGGATCGGTCGGTGAGGAACTGCCGGGTCTCGGAGAAGGCGAGGCGGACACCCGGGCTGTTGTCCGAGGCCGAGGTGAACTTCACCCTCGGGTATCCGACGACCACCTTGCCGAAGTCGATGGTCACGCTCGGCGCCTCGACGGGCTCCAGGGGCTCGGGCCACACCTCGTTGACACGGGTGAAGGCGCCCTTCGGCGAATCCTGGTCGGCTGTGACGGTGATGCGCACCTTGGCCGTGGAGACGGGGGCGTCGAACGGAACCGCACGCTGGACGGCACTGTTCTTGGTGACGGACGCCGTCTGCTTCCAGGCCCCGTCCTGCCAGGTCTCGACGGTGAAGTCCTCCGGCACGCCGTCGCTGTTGGAGATCAGCGTCAGTCCCGGCAGAGCGCGGGCCTCGGGCAGCGTGATGGTGAGGATGTCGGGGAAGGCGGCCGAGGTGTCGTCATTCCAGAAGGTGTCCGGGTCGCCGTCGATGGCGTTGTCGGCTACGTACGTACGCGGCTTGCCGTCGTTGCCCTGGTTGCCGGCGTGCGCGGATGAGGCCTCGGCTGTTGTGCCCGCGGGCCACTTGGGCGACTCGGGCGGCTTCGGCCGGTTCAGGACGGTGACGCCGCCGCCCGGCTTCAACAGGGCGTCGGGTCGCGTCACTCGACCTGTCGTGCCGAGGGTCTTCACGGGCCTGACGGTCGTGCTGGACGGCGCCTGTACGTAGCGGTGCCAGGCGTCCTTCCCGAGGTGCGGCGCCGCGCTCGTACCGGCCGCGGCAGGGCCCGCGCCGAAGAGCGAGAGGCCGGTCGTCGACAGTGCGACGGTACCGAGTCCCGCTGCCATCACGGCACGCCGATTCGGTCCGGATTCTGGTGCCTGGCCATGGTTCCCGCTCGACGGCATAGCGCGCTCTTCCCTTCATCGGAAGCTGGTGAAACGTCTGGTGAAACGTTTCATTCCCTACGAACGGAGGCGACGCTACACGAGCACCGAGATGGCGTACAGAGATCGCACAAGGCCTCGGTCCGGCGGGGCGCGGGTGTGCCGCCCCGCCGGACCCTCGCGGACTAGCCGGGCTGCCGCGCCGTACCGGTCAGGGCGTCGCGCACGGCGACGGCCTGCTCCACCGGGTTGCCCGAAGGGTTCACCGGATAGGTGTCCCGCTGGTGGTTCCAGGCGTTCTCCACGGCGAACCAGTCGATGGGGACAGGCGCCTGACTGGTGGTCAGCGCGGTGTCGAGCGACGCGAGGTATCGCGTCCAGCGCACCGTGTAGAAGCCGGAGACCAGCCCCGACCATTCGCGGTTGGCGTAGTCGTGCAGGCCCCCGGAATCGCTGCCGGAGCGGTCGCCCCACGTGGTGAGGACCGACCGGGCGTCGAACTCGGCCGCGGCCCGCTCCCCGTCGGTGGTTCCCCTGGCCCTGGCGTCACGGAGCCAGGGCCCCAGCAGGAACCGGCTGTCCGTAGCGAGCAGCTTGTCCAGCAGAGCGAGTTCGCTCTGCCACTCGCCTGCCAGCCGCCGGAAGGAGGCGAGGTCCTTGCTGTCGTACGCGGCCTTGATCTGCGGGAGCAGGACACGGCTCCGGTTGGCAAGGGCCTGCCGGGCCACGTCCACCACATCGAAACGGTAGGCGTCGGTGGTCCGCAACCCCGGTGCGACCTGCAGAAGTTCGTCCAGAGCCCGCTGCACGGTGCTCGCGTCGTAACGCATGGAGTCCGGGCTCCAGCTGGCCGCCGAGCTCACCGTCAGGCTCGGGCGGGCGGTGAAGAGGCTGTCCTGCGACTCGCTCCAGGTGCCGGCCGGTGTGCTGTACGGACCGCTGCGCAACAGCTCCCACGCCTTCGCGGCGTGCGGGTCGGCACCTCCGTAACGGCGTTCGGCGTACGCGGCGAACCACGCGCTCTGGTCCATAGGGCCCGTGCGCCAAGCCAGTTCGGTGAACAGCTCGTAGGCGACCGGATTGCCGCCGGTCCCCTCCGGCAGATAGGCGATGCCCCGGAGCGCACTGTCGGGCTTCGTACGCCACTGGTCGAACCGGCTGGTCCACACAGCGGTGTTGGCGCCCATGGTGGTGTGGCCGCCGAAGTTGGGGATCGTGCCGAACGCGTACGGCGCCCCGTGCCACGCCGCCTCGCGGTCGAGCCCGTTGTAGCGGTCGGCCAGACCGTCCACGATGAACAGCTTGCTCTTGTCGACCGCGTCGATGATCTGCGTGGACGGGTTGCTCTGCCAGCCGAGCAGGACCCAGGTGGCGCCCGGACGGGCGGTCTGCAGAGCGGCCATCACGGCTTTCGCCGCATCGCCGATGGGTACGTCGCCCGGGCGGCCCCCTTCGTGCAGCAGATCCATCTTGTACATCGTGGAGTCGCCGAACAGCTGACGCTGGTGGCGGTAGAACGATGCGGCGACCTGCGGGAACATCGCGCTGCGCGGATCGAGCCAGTCGGGCCGGCCGAAGCCCACCCAGTCGCCCTGCGGGACCACAGGGCCGGTGGGGTTCTTGGCGGTGAACCCGGGCGGCACGGTGCCGAAGTAGCCGGGCAGCACCGGCGTCATGCCGAGCTGCCGGAGCCGGTCGGCGATCCTCCGCCCGAGCGCGGCGCGGTCCGCCAGCAGCCTGTCCGTGACCGGGCCGCCGAAGCCCGACATGTTCTGCATCAGCCACCACGGCTGGTGCGAGGGCCCGGGGATCCAGGACCGCAGCTCGTCCTTCGAGTACCCGAACTCCCGCAGCGTCGCGTAGTACGCGGCGTCCGCGCCCATCTGCACGAAGACCTCGTTGGCGCCGTGCAGCGCGAGGAGGTCGATCTGCTTCTCGTACGAGGCCCAGCCGCGGTAGGCGCCGGAGTACCCGTCGTCGGTGTCATTGAGGGCGAAGCGGTGCGGCACCGAGGCTTCCTGCCGGACGGTCCCGGCGGGCGCGGGAAGAACGGCGGGCAGCCTGGAGGTGCTGGTGCCCGGCCATCCGATGTCGACCTTCGCCGTGTACTTCAGGTACCAGTTGACGCCGCTGAGGATGACCGCCGGGCTGGTGCCTTCGATACGGATCCTCCCCGCGCGGCCCGAGACGGTGAAGTAGTCGCCCGATGCCGGGCGGCCGACCGGAACGAGGGTGAACTGGGAGGTGTGGTGGGGCAGCAGCCGGGCGAGGGTCGCCCTGGCCGCTCCGGGTGCGAAGGCGGGTGGCGCGGCGGAGGCGCCGGGCAGGAAGGAGGACGGGCCGCCCAGCAGCGTGGCGACCACGGCAAGGGCGGTGGCCGCGCAGGCGGCGGCCCAGAATCTGAGGCTTCTCACTGATTACCTCGCCCGATCGGGGGATAGTAACGGAGCGTTCGTTAATATGAGGGTCGCCGCCACGCCCGTCAAGTAGCCGTACCCACGGGGAAGTTGGGCCGGATGGGTAAAGTGCCCGCGACCACCAGTGGCAAAGGGGCTGAGGCGCATGCCGGTCGGGAGAACGGCGGCAACAGGACCGCACGTCCTGCGGCAGATGAACGTCGCTGCCGTCCTGTCGGCGTTGCGCGAGGCCGGCACCGCCGGCGTCAGCGGCCTTGCCTCCTCGACCGGCCTTTCGCGCCCCGCCGTGACCAGGGCTCTCGCCGGGCTGCGCGACCGCGGCCTGGTGGAGTTCACCGCGGCGGGCGGCACCCAGCAGCACGGGCGACCCGCCCAGTACGCGAGGTTCCGCGCGGAGGCCGGCCACATAGCCGGGATCGACATCGGCGCCCGCAAGGTCCTGGTGATGATCGCGGACCTCGCGGGCCAGGTCCTGACCACGCGCCGCGCCACGGTGCGCGCGGGCGCCGCGGGGCCCGAGGTGTTCGACACCGTACGGAGCGCGCTGACCGATGCCGCGGCCGAGGCGGGCGTACGCCTGTCCGGGCTGTGGGCCGTCAGCGTCGGCACCCCCGGCATCGTCGACCGGAGCCGTGGCGAGGTCCTGCTCGCGCCGAGCATCCCCGGCTGGGCCGGACTGCCGGTCGTACCGCTGCTGCGCGAGTGGCTGCACTGCCCGGTGTCCATCGACAACGACGTCAACCTCGCGGTTCTCGGTGAACGCTGGCAAGGGGTCGCGGCCGACGCCGACAGCCTGGTGTTCGTGCAGTGGGGCCGCCGTATCGGCACCGGAATCATCATCAACGGGATGCCCTATCGCGGAAGTTCCGGTGCGGCCGGCGAACTGGGGTTCATCGACCTCACCACCGGCCTCGACAGCACCCCGCGCTCCCGCCCCGCCGACGGCACGGGACCGTTCGAGCGGCTGGTCGGTGCGGCCGCCATACGCGGGCTCGCGCTGCGCGCCGGTGCGCCGGCCGGGAGCGGAGAGGACGACATCGCACCGCTCTTCGAAGCGGCCGCGGCGGGCGACCGGGCCGCCGCCGAGGTGGTGGAACTGGTGGCCGCCCGCTTCGCCCGCGGACTGTCGGCACTGCTCCTGCTGCTAGACCCCGGCCGGGTCGTGATCGGCGGAGGGGTCACACGCGCGGGGGACACCCTCCTGGAACCGGTGCGCCGGCATCTCGCCCTCCACACCCTGACACCCGTGCAGGTCAGCGCCTCGACCCTGGGGGAGCGGGCCGTCGCGATCGGAGCGGTGCGCCACGCACTCGACGTGGCGGAAGAGCGGATGATGACGCCCCCGGCAGGCTGACGACTGGGCCGATCGGAGCACATGGCGTCCCTCCCAAGGGGCGGGGCGCGGTGCGGGACAGCACGCTGGAACCCCGCCGCGGCCCGATGCGACCGGCCGTGGCAGTCGTTCCAGGAGGGATGCTTCCGTGGGCAGTACGCAGCCACCGCACACCCCCCAGCCGGTGCTGGCCGGGACGAGCAGGGCCGCGGTGTTCCTGGTGTTCACCGTCGACCACGGCGGGGAGGAAGCGGCACGCGAGCTCCTCGCCGACCTGTCCGGGCTGGTGCGTGCGGTCGGTTTCCGTGTGCCGGACGACCGCCTGTCCTGTGTGGCGGGTATCGGCTCCCTCGCCTGGGACCGCCTCTTCGACGGCCCCAGGCCTGCCGAGCTGCACCCTCTCGAACCGCTGCAGGGCGCCCGCCACCGGGCTCCTTCCACCCCCGGCGACCTGCTGTTCCACATCCGGGCACGCCACACGGACCTCTGCTTCGAGCTGGCGGCACTGATCACCCGCCGACTGGAAGGCCGTGCCCGCATCGTCGACGAGACCCAGGGATTCAGCTACTTCGACCAGCGCGACGTGCTCGGCTTCGTGGACGGCACGGAGAATCCCGAGGGCGCACGTGCCGGACGGGCGGTGTTCGTCGGGGAGGAGGACGCCGCGTTCGCCGGGGGCAGCTATGTGATCGTCCAGAAGTACCTGCACAACCTCGACCAGTGGGACACGCTCCCGGCGGAGGAACAGGAACGTGTCGTCGGCCGTACGAAGTCCGACGATATCGAGCTGGCGGAGGACGCCCAGCCGGCCGACTCCCACGTCGCCCTGAACAAGGTCGAGGACGCCGAAGGCGAAGAGCAGCCGATCGTCCGCGCCAACATGCCCTTCGGGTCTCTGACGCGCGGCGAGTACGGAACGTACTTCATCGGGTACTGCCGGACCCCGGCCGTCACCGAGCAGATGCTCCGCAACATGTTCCTCGGCACGCCGGACGCCACCCACGACCGGATCCTGGACTTCTCCACCGCGACCACGGGATCCCTGTTCTACGTGCCCAGCACGGACTTCCTCGACGACCCGCCCGCGCCTTCCGGCGCTCCTGCCGTCTTCGAGGCGCCCGCCGCCGGCCCCCGGCCCGAGGACACCTCGCTCGGCATCGGCAGCCTCAAGGTCCCCGCCGCCATGACCGCCACTTCACCGAAAGTCCTGTGAACCCCATGGACAATCTGCACCGCGACCTGGCACCCATCAGCACGAGCGCCTGGAACGAGATCGAGGACGAGGTCCGCCGTACGTTCGTCCTGCACCTCGCGGGCCGGCGTGTCGTCGACGTCGACGAGCCGGGCGGCCCGGCACTCGCCGCCGTCGGTTCAGGCCACCTCAGGCCGATCGCCGCTCCGACCCCGAGCGTCGAGGCGCGCACCCACCAGTCGCACCCCGCCATCGAACTGCGCGTGCCGTTCACACTGGAACGCGAAGCCGTCGACAACGTGGAGTACGGCGCCCAGGACAGCGACTGGCACCCCGCGCAGGAGGCCGCCCGCACCATGGCCCTCACCGAGGACCGGATCATCTTCGAGGGCTGGGCCGAAGCGGGCATCGACGGCATCAGGAGCGCGTCGAGCAACAGCCCCCTGCCGCTGGCCGCGGACGTGGCCGAATATCCCGACAGCGTCAGCCGGGCCATGACGGCTCTGCGCCTCGCCGGGGTCGACGGTCCTTACGCCCTGCTTCTGGGCGCCGACGCGTACACCGCGGTCAACGAGACCTCGGACCACGGCTATCCCGTACGGGAACATCTCGCCCGTGTGCTGTCCGGTCCCATCGTGTGGGCCCCCGCCATCAAGGGCGGCGCGGTCGTGTCCACCCGGGGCGGAGACTTCGAGCTGCATCTCGGACAGGATCTCTCCGTGGGATACCTCACCCACGACGCGACCACCATCCAGCTCTACCTGCAGCAGAGCCTCACCTTCAGCCTCCACACGCCGGAAGCCGGGATCGCGCTCACCGTCTGACAGATGACTGAGCGGGTTACGGGACCGGTCGGCCCGTAACCCGCCCACGCCTCAGGAGTGATCTCCTGCGGCAATTCCCGGGACTTAGAGGACCCCGGACTCCGCGATGACGACCTTCGCCTTGGTGGAACCGGACCGCGAGCCGAGCTTCTCGATCTGCTGGACCAGGTCGAAGCCCTCTACGACCTCGCCGAAGACGACGTGCTTACCGTCGAGCCACGGGGTCTCCACGGTCGTGATGAAGAACTGCGAGCCGTTGCTGTTCGGGCCGGAGTTGGCCATCGAGAGCAGGCCCGGACGGGTGTGCTTGTGGGTGAAGTTCTCGTCGGCGAACTTCGGGCCGTAGATGCTCTTGCCGCCGGTGCCGTCGCCGCGCGTGAAGTCGCCGCCCTGGAGCATGAACTCCGGGATGACCCGGTGGAAGGCCGAACCGGCGTATCCGTAGCCGTGCTCCCCGGTGGCCAGCTCGCGGAAGTTCTGCGCGGTCTTGGGTACGACGTCGTCGTACAGCTTGAAGACGATGTCCCCGGCCGGCTGGTCATCGATGTTGATACGGAAGAAAATGTTGTTGGTCATAGGCGCCATCTTGCCGGAAGAATGTCCGCTCGCGCGCCTCGGGGCCCTGTAGCCGGAATCTACGGCCGGGTGATCACCCGG
>NZ_JAFLRJ010000282.1 GCF_017315755.1 Streptomyces beijiangensis | reverse complement strand
GGATGAGTGCTTCCCGGATCGAGCCCGAACACGAGCAGCCCACCAGCGATCTTCTCGCCGCGCTGCTCGACGGCATGGACGCGGCTCTCTGCGCCTTCGACGCGGAGGGTCTGATAACCCACTGGAACCGCGAGGCCGAGCGCATCCTCGGCTGGCCGCCCGAAGAGGCCGTGGGCCGGCGGGGGTTCGCGGGGTGGGCGGTGCGGACCGCCGACGCGGACGAGGTGCAGGGGCGGCTGATGGCCGTGATGGGCGCGCCGGGGCGGCAGGTGCACGAGTTCGCGCTGCTGCGGAAGGACGGGGGGCGTGTTCTCGTACGGACACAGTCCGCCGGGGTGCGCGGCGCGGACGGGAAGCCGGCCGGGGTCTACTGCGCGTTCAGCGAGGTGCACGCCCAGATCGATCTGGAGCGGGCCATCGCGCTGAGCGAGGCGCTCTTCGAGGACGCCTCGTGGGGTGTGGTTCTTGTTGATGTGGATCTGCGGCCGACTGTGGTCAACGCCCATGCCGCGCGCGCCCTTTCGGCCGGGCGTTCCACGTTGTTGGGCCGCCCGCTGGGCGAGCTGATCGTGCAGGGCGTGGACGAGCTGGAGGGCGCGCTTCATCACGTACTGGCGGAAGGCGCGCTTCCGGCGCCCGCCGAGATCTGGGTGACGCTGCGCACTGCCGAGGGGGAGCGGCGGCGGTGCTGGCGGTGCGGATTCCTGCGGCTGGCCTCGCCGCTTGCGGAGGAACCAGTTCCGCTCGGGGTCGGGTGGCTCTTCCAGGACATCACGGCGGCCAAGGAGGCCGCGCAGGAGGCGGACCGGCTGCGCTTCCGCACCAATCAGCTGTACCGGGCGTCGCACGCGGCCGCCGAGTGCGAGGACCCGATGGAGGCGGCGGCCGCGTATCTGGACTACGCGCTCGCGGGATTCGCCGACCATGCGCTGATCGATCTGTTCGCGGAGGGGGCGGAGCGGCAAGAGGGGGGCGGGAAGCTCGTACGGGCGGCTGCTACGCCTTCGCCCGAGCCGGGGCCCTCTCTGCTGAACTCCTCGGGGATCCCGCTGCGGTACGCGGCCGGGCACCCGGTGCTGCAGGCCGTGGAGCGGATCGGGCCGGTGCGGGCGAGTGGTGCGCCGGCGGATCCCGACTGGGCGCCGGACCGGCAGTGGCCGCCGGGGACCGCGCACGCGCTGTGTGCGGTGTTGCGGAGCCGGGGGCGGACGCTGGGGGCGGTGACGTTTCTGCGGGGGGCTTCTCGGGCGGCTTTCGAGCGGCCTGATGCGGTGTATGCGGAGAGTGTTGCTGTGCGGGTCGCTGCCGCGGTGGATCTGGCCCGGGCGGTCGGGGGCGGCTGAGAACGCGGGCAGCGCCGCCTTCTTCGGGGGCTCCGCCCCCGGACCCCCGCTCCTCAAGCGCCGGAGGGGCTTGAATTTGCCCGGCGTGGGCTTGATGGTGCCCGTGGGAGCTTGATGGTGCCCGGCACGGATTCCTAGTGGCGGTAGAAGATCCGGTCGCTGTACTCCTTCAGTACGCGGCCGTTCCATTCGTGTCCGCCGTCCACGTTCCCCGAGCGGAGCAGCGGGACCTCTACGCCTCGCGCCGCCAGTTCTCCCGCGGCCGTCGCCATCATCGCCTGCATCAGGGCGCTGGTGATCACGGTCGACGCGGGTGCGAACGGTGCGTCGATGCCCTCCGTGGTGAGCTCCGCGTCGCCGATCGGGATGCGGCTGTCCACCACCACGTCGCAGTGGTCCTTGAGGTACGTGCCCGAGGCGTGCCGGGACTTCGTCTCGCGTGCGTACGCCGTGGACGTCACGCCGATCACTTTCAGCCCCAGCGCCCGCGCGTTCATCGCCATCTCCACGGGCAGCGGATTGCGCCCGGACATCGAGATGATCACCAGTACGTCGCCGGGCATGGCGGGGCTGGAGTCGAGCACCGCGCCCGCGAGGCCGTCGACCCGTTCCAGGGCGGAGCCGAGCGTGGCGGGCATGACGTCGACGCCGAGGGTGCCGGGGACGACGAGGAGGTTCATCAGGGCCAGGCCGCCGGCCCGGTAGACGACATCCTGGGCGGGGAGCGAGGAGTGGCCTGCGCCGAAGGCGAACAGCCGGCCGCCCGCCTCGACAGTGTCGGCGATCATGGTTCCTGCGGCGGCTACGCTCTGGGCCTCACCGTCGCGGACCTGCTGCAACAGCTCGATGGCGGAGTCGAAGAACTGCCCGGCCAGACTGCCGCTCGCATGGGTCATGCCGATCACGTTGCGGTCTGGACCAGTGGGCTGTCAATACCGCTCGACCTCGGCGCGGCCCGGTTGTCAGCGCTATGCGTCAGAATTGAGCCAGGGCCAGCGCACAAGTCAAACAAGGGGCACCAAATGTCGGGGTTGATTGATACAACCGAGATGTACCTCCGCACCATCCTCGAACTCGAGGAGGAAGGTGTGGTCCCCATGCGCGCCCGGATCGCGGAGCGACTGGACCAGAGTGGTCCCACGGTCAGCCAGACCGTGGCGCGGATGGAGCGCGACGGCCTGGTGGCGGTCGCGAGCGACCGGCATCTGGAGCTGACGGACGAGGGCCGCAAGCTGGCGACGCGTGTCATGCGCAAGCACCGTCTGGCCGAGTGTCTGCTCGTCGACGTGATCGGCCTGGAGTGGGAGCAGGTGCACGCAGAGGCGTGCCGCTGGGAGCACGTGATGAGCGAGGCGGTGGAGCGGCGCGTCCTGGAGCTGCTGCGCCACCCCACCGAGTCTCCGTACGGGAACCCGATCCCGGGCCTGGAGGAGCTGGGCGAGAAGGCCGAGGCCGACCCGTTCCTGGACGACAGCATGGTCAGCCTGGCCGATCTGGACCCGGGTCCCGAGGGCAAGACCGTGGTCGTGCGGCGTATCGGCGAGCCGATCCAGACGGACGCCCAGCTGATGTACACGCTGCGCCGCGCGGGCGTGCAGCCCGGTTCGGTGGTGAGCGTGACGGACTCGCCCGGCGGGGTGCTCGTCGGCAGCAGCGGGGAGGCCGCGGAGCTCAACGCGGAGGTGGCCTCGCACGTCTTCGTGGCCAAGCGCTGATCCGGGGATAACACCCGTATCCCGTGGGTCTGTTGGGAACGGGCATATAGGCAGCGCGCGGGCGCGACCCGTGCAAGGCTGTCGGCTGAGGCATATGACCTGAGGCCGGGCCCAGAGGTGTCGGACCCGGACGTTTCGGACCCGGAAATGTACAGACCCGGAAGTGTCGGCTCGGCCCGCCCTTCCCCGAGCTCTCGAATGTGCTCGAGCAGGGGAGGACCCGTTCGGCCGGGAAGGGAGCTGCTGTGCGCCCGTCGCATCCGCACCTGCCCCTGCGCGCGGAGGGCCCCGGCGCCCGAAGGCGCCGGGGCCTGTCCTCCCCTGCGCTGACCTGGAGCCCCGAGCTCTCAAGGTCAGCCCCTGCGGACCGTCATCCCCGAGCGGTCCGCCCCCCGCTGAAGATCTCCCCTCGGCAGCGGCGGTCAATCCTTGAGCACGGTCACTCGAAAGAGGGGTGTTGCGCGGGAGACGGGCATTTTCGAATACGAGTTCGATAGCCTGGCGTGGTTGAAGCGACTTGTTCGATTCGGGGGAATCCAGAAGGGGGTGCCGGACGCATGGTGCGGCGTATCGATGTGACCGGAGTCGACGGCGTACGCCTCGCCGCCTGGGAGTTCGCCGAGCCCCCGAAGGGGCGCGCGGAGACCGACCGTGCCCCCGGGGTCCTGTTACTCCACGGGCTGATGGGCCGCGCCTCGCACTGGGCGTCCACGGCCCGCTGGCTCACCGAGCGCCACCGCGCGGTCGCCCTCGACCAGCGGGGCCACGGCCGCAGCGAGAAGCCCGCCGAAGGCCCGTACAACCGCGAGGCCTACATCGCCGACGCGGAAGCCGCGATCGAACAGCTGAACCTCGCCCCGGTCACCCTGATCGGCCACTCCATGGGCGCCCTCACCGCCTGGCAGCTCGCCGCCCGCCGCCCCGACCTCGTCCGGGCCGTCGTCATCTGCGACATGCGGGCCTCCGCCCTCGGCGCCGCGTCCCAGCGCGAATGGGAGGACTGGTTCAAGTCCTGGCCCGTCCCCTTCGCCACCCTCGCCGACGTCCGCAAGTGGTTCGGCGAGGACGACCCCTGGGTGGAGCGCCCCAGCCCGGCCCGCGGTGAGTTCTTCGCCGAGGTGATGGCCGAGCGCGCCGACGGCTGGCGCCCCGTCTTCTCCCGCCGCCAGATGCTCACGTCCCGCGAGACCTGGGTGTACGACGCCCACTGGGACGAGCTCGCCCAGGTCCAGTGCCCCACCCTGGTCGTCCGCGGCCTGGACGGGGAACTGGGGCGCGCGGAGGCCCAGGAGATGGTCCGCGTCCTGCCGCGCGGGCAGTACGCGGAGGTCGCCGACGCCGGCCATCTTGTCCACTACGACCAGCCCGAGGCCTGGCGCGTGGCGGTCGAGTCCTTCCTGGACTCCGTCCTCACCCCGTAGGGCGCGGCGGTCACCCCTTGCTGACCGCCGAAAGGATCTCCGGCAGCCGGGCCGCCGTCTGCGGGGCCGCGACGCGCAGCGCTGCCCAGGCGATCAGGGTTCCGTACGCCGCACCCACCGGGAGCAGCACCCAGAGCAGCCCGTGGGCGGCGGAGACGTGCAGCCAGATCAGTAGCGCGATCACCGGGGCGCAGAGCACGGCACCGGAGACCATGCCGCCGAAGATGGAGATCGCGGCGATGCCTCCCTGGCCGGGGGCCACGTTCCGGTGGGCGCTGTCCTGGGGGATCGAGTACGGGAAGCGTGCCGAGGCCACCGCCCCCGTCGCCATCATCGCGCCGAGCAGTGCCAGCGAGAGGCCGAGCGCCTCGGGCAGCGCCGGCCAGTCACCGATGACGGCTGCGGTGACGACATTGACCAGGAGTGTGTACGGGAGGGCGACCACGAGCAGCGCGAAGGCCCGGGCCCGCAGTTCGAGGTAGGCGTCCCTGGAGGTCGAGATGGTCTGGGCGACCATCCAGAACGCCGAGGTGTCCTGGCCGAACTGGTTGTAGAGCTGGACGCCGAGCATGCCCGCGGCGAAGCAGGCGAAGTAGATCGAGCCGCTGCCCTGCAGGGCGTTGAAGAGCGGGACGATCAGCCCGATCGCGAGCGAGGTGATCCAGGCGGCCTTGGTCTTCGGGTCGCGCCAGATGTAGAGCAGCGTGCGGTGCATGACCGCACCCGTGCGGCCCTCGGGGAGCAGTCGGACGAAGCCGGACGCGGACTCCTTACGGGTGGGTTCCGCGGCGGCGATGGTGGAGCCGTCCGGCGAGGTCATCAGCTTGACGAGCGACCCCTGCCAGTAGCGGAGCAGCAGAAACAGGCCGGCGGCGGAGATGACGAGCTGGGCCGCCGCCCGTCCGTAGGAGCCCTCGCTCACCGACTGGACCGCGCCGATCGCGGAGGGCCCCGGCAGCCAGCGGATGATGTTCCCGGCCGGGTCGAGCGCCGAGAGGCCGCCCGTCCTGCCCAGGCGCTGGGCGCCGAAGTTGACGACCTGGATGCCCACCGCGATGACGAGCCCGCTCAGCACGGCGAGGTCGCGGCCCTTGCGGGAGGTGAGCAGACGCACGTTGCCCGCGGCCACCGCACGGGACAGCGCGACGCAGACGAGGATGGTGAGAGGGACGGCGGGCACGGCGACCGCCGCCGCGGCCCAGCTGGTCGCCACCGCGATGGCCGATCCCAGGACCAGACAGAGCGTGAAGAGCGGCCCGATGCCGACGAGCGATGCCGCGAGCAGGGCCCGCACCAGGGGTTCGGGCCGCAGCGGGAGCATCACCAGACGGGTGGGGTCCAGGGTCTCGTCGCCGCTGGGGAAGAAGAGGGGCATCACGGTCCAGCCGACGGCGAGTACCGCGACGAGGATGACCGTGAGGGTGCCCGCGTGCTCGTTCCCGTGCAGGGCGATCAGCCCGAGGAGCTGGAGCGCGCCGAAGAGCAGGACGACGACCACCGAGGTGATGTACACGGCCTTGCGCCCGGACGACTGCCGCAGCCCGTTGCGCAGCAGGGAGAGCTTGAGCCGGATGAAGATCGGGGTCAGGG
>NZ_JAFLRJ010000281.1 GCF_017315755.1 Streptomyces beijiangensis | reverse complement strand
GCGCCGACCGGGGCGGTGGAGGCCACGCTCCACACGGTGTGCGAGACGCCGGGTGCCGCGGCCGCGGCCGGGCGCACCGGACCGGCGAGCAGCGAGGCGGTGAGCAGGAACACCGCGATCAGCATCCGATGGGTCACTCCGGCATCATGCCGAAAATTTCTGAGAGTCGCCTGAGTACCCGCTGCGAGATCACCAAAGCAACGCTTTCACATCACCCGCCCCAACCCCTTCACACTGCCGTCACAAAGGCCTCTCACATCGACCGCATGACCGGTAAACAGTGTGTTTCACCCTTGCGTTCAGGGCAGGGATCGGACAATCTGGCCGGGCGCCAATGACCCCAATGGGGCACAAACGTAAAGGAGTTGGATGGGGCATAGGGGCTGTAGGGGGAATCGGGAACCCCGTACACGAACAGATGTCCAGGTGCGCACGAGGCAACCGGAAGACGCTCTTCACACGTCTGTACGGACGGCGGCCAGCCACCTGTGATTGCGCCCGGGAAGGTCGAGGGGGACCGGCCCGGGTGGAAGTGACCGACCAGACACGCAGCCAGCATGCGTGCGGGGGGATGACTCATGACGTCGACGCCTTACGGCGCCCGACGGGGCGAAGACCCGTCCCGGACAACCCAGTTGCGAGTACCGCAGGTGCCCCAGCAGCCACGGCCGGGGGGAACCCGGCACCGGCCAGCGAAAGCCCTGCCGCGTTACGACTACGAGCACTACAGCCGGCTCGCGGGCCCGCTGACCCAGCCCGACCCGACGAAGCCGTACCGGGTGCAGTACCGCAGCCTGCTCTCGCAGGAACCGCACCGCTTCCGCGCGGCCCTGCTGCTCGGCGCGGCCCCGCTGCTCTCGCTGGGCCTGCTCGCCTGGCTGATGCAGCCCGGCCACTGGACCCAGCGCGACTACGCGTCGGACGCGCTCAAGGCCCTCGACGTCGTCATGCTCGTCTCGATCGGCCTGATCGAGTTCTTCCGCTGTATGAACGTGCTCTCCAACGCGCACGCCACGCTCGTGGCGAGAGATCCCGTCCCCGTGGTGCCCGAGACCGGCACCAAGGTCGCCTTCCTCACCTCCTTCGTGCCCGGCAAGGAGCCGCTCGAGATGGTGACGAAGACCCTGGAGGCCGCGGTGAAGATCCGTCACCGCGGGCTTCTGCACGTCTGGCTCCTCGACGAGGGCGACGACCCCGCGGTGAAGGAGGTCTGCGCGCGGCTCGGGGTGCACCACTTCAGCCGCAAGGGGGTAGACCGGTGGAACCGGCCCAAGGGCCCCCACCGCGCGAAGACCAAGCACGGCAACTACAACGCGTGGCTGGAGGCGCACGGCGGCGACTACGACTTCTTCGCCTCCGTCGACACCGACCACGTACCGCTCCCCAACTACCTGGAACGGATGCTCGGTTACTTCCGCGACCCGGACATCGCCTTCGTCATCGGCCCGCAGGTGTACGGGAACTACGACTCCTTCGTGACGAAGGCGGCGGAGTCCCAGCAGTTCCTCTTCCACGCGCTGATCCAGCGCGCGGGCAACGCGTACGGCGCCCCGATGTTCGTCGGGACATCAAATGCCGTGCGCATCAAGGCGATCAAGGGCATCGGCGGCCTCTACGACTCGATCACCGAGGACATGGCCACCGGCTTCGAACTGCACCGCGCCAAGAACCCCGAGTCGGGCCGCAGGTGGCGCTCGGTCTACACCCCCGACGTGCTGGCCGTCGGCGAGGGGCCCACCGCCTGGACGGACTTCTTCACCCAGCAGCTGCGCTGGTCGCGCGGGACGTACGAGACGATCCTCAAGCAGTTCTGGAAGGCGCCCTTCACGCTGCCGCCCGGCAAGTTCTTCAACTACACGATGATGATCATCTTCTACCCGATGTCCGCCATGAACTGGATCCTGGCGGCGCTCAGTTGCACCCTTTTCCTGGGCATGGGCGCATCGGGCGTACAGATCGACCCGTCGGTGTGGATGATGCTGTACGGCAACGCCTCGGCCCTCCAGATCGGCCTCTACATCTGGAACCGCCGCCACAACGTCTCGCCGCACGAGCCCGAGGGCTCAGGCGGGCTGGCCGGCATGGTGATGTCCGCACTCTCCGCGCCGGTCTACGCCCGCTCGCTCTTCGACGCCGCGCTCCGGCGCAAGAGCAACTTCGTGGTGACCCCCAAGGGCGATTCGTCGAGCCCGGACACCCTCTTCGGCACGTTCCGCATCCACCTCTTCTTCATGCTGGTCTTCGGCGGATCCCTCGCCGCGTCCTTCGTCTTCGGCCACAGTCATCCGGCGATGCTCACCTGGGCCTCGCTCGCCCTGCTGCTGACCGCTTCGCCGATCCTCATCTGGCGCTGGACCATGCGCCAGGACAAGAAGAAGGCGAAGGCACAGGAGCCGCAGCCGCCGCAGCAGGGACCTCCGCCGCCACCGGCGCCCCACCCGCCGCAGCAGAAACCCGACTGGGCGCCCGGTGACCAGACCATGCAGATCGCCCTTGGGGGACGCAACAAATGAATTTCCGTCCAAGCCGCCGCACCCGCCGACTGGCGATCACGACGGCGGTGGTCCTCGCGCTGGCGGGAGCGAACGGGCCCTGGCTGTACCGGGTCGGATCGGACAAGTACCACGATTACAAGATCAACAAGGCGGAGTACAAAGCGGCGAACGGGCACTGGGCGACCCTGCGCATCCCGTCCGAGTACAAGATCAACACGATCCATGCCGCACTGCTCCACACCGGCAAGATCCTGCTCGTCGCGGGCTCCGGCAACAACCAGAAGAACTTCGACGCCAAGAGCTTCCGCTCGGTCCTCTACGACCCGGCGAAGGACACCTACCGGAACATACCGACGCCGAAGGACCTGTTCTGCTCGGGCCACACCCAACTGCCCAACGGGGACCTGCTGATCGCGGGCGGCACGAAGCGCTACGAGAAGCTCAAGGGTGACGTCACCAAGGCCGGCGGCCTGATGATCGTGCACAACGAGGACCCGGACAAGCCGATCACGCTCCCCGCCGGCACGCGCTTCACGGGCAAGGAGAACGGCAGGGTGTTCGTCTCCAAGGACCCCGTCCTGGTCCCCAGGGCCACCAAGGTCTTCGACAAGAGCACCGGCAGGTTCCTGCGCAACGACCCGGGGCTGGGCCGGATCTACGTCGAGGCCCCGCTCGCCGGGCAGCAGCACGAGACCGGCACGCAGGACAACTACCGGATCTCCGGCCTCAAGGGGACGGACGTACGGAACGTATACGGGATGGCGCAGAAGCTCGCCCTCGACAAGAAGGACTTCCAGGGCATCCGTGAGGCGTACGAGTTCGACGCGAAGGCGGAGCGGTACATCACCGTCGACCCGATGAACGAGGCCCGCTGGTACCCGACGCTCACCACACTTTCGGACGGGAAGATCCTCGCCCTCTCCGGACTGGACGAGATCGGCCAGCTGGTCCCCGGCAAGAACGAGGTCTACGACCCGGCGACCAGGAAGTGGACGTACACGAAGGGGGTGCGCCAGTTCCCCACGTACCCGTCGGTCTTCCTCCTCCAGAACGGCAAGCTCTTCTACTCGGGCGCGAACGCGGGGTACGGGCCCGACAACGTGGGCCGCGACCCGGGCGTCTGGGACGTCGACACGAACAGCTTCGTCAAGGTGCCGGGGCTCGGCGACGCATCCGACATGGAGACGGCGGGCACGGTACGGCTGCCGCCGTCCCAGAGCCAGAAGTTCATGGTGCTCGGCGGGGGCGGTGTGGGCGAGTCGGCGAAGTCCTCCGACAAGACGCGCATCATCGACCTGTCGGTCCCCAACCCGGCCTTCAAGGACGGCCC
This sequence comes from Streptomyces beijiangensis, assembly GCF_017315755.1. GTDB lineage: Bacteria > Actinomycetota > Actinomycetes > Streptomycetales > Streptomycetaceae > Streptomyces > Streptomyces beijiangensis. The sequence goes on along the minus strand of NZ_JAFLRJ010000281.1, from coordinate 337 downwards.
CTCACTGTCCGAGGGCACGCGCTACCCCGAGTCCTCGATCCTGCCCGACGACTCGGTGCTGATCACCGGCGGCTCGAAGGACTACCGGGGCCGGGGCGGCTCCAACATCCTCCAGGCGCGGCTGTACGACAGCGAGAGCGGCACGATGCGCCGGGTGGCCGACCCGACGGTGGGCCGCAACTACCACTCGGGCTCGATCCTGCTCCCGGACGGCCGGGTGCTGACGTTCGGCGGCGACTCGCTCTACTCCGACAAGGACAACACCAAGCCGGGCGTCTTCGAGCAGCGCATCGAGATCTACACGCCGCCGTATCTCTACCGCGGGGGGCGGCCGGAG
>NZ_JAFLRJ010000280.1 GCF_017315755.1 Streptomyces beijiangensis | reverse complement strand
GGCCTTGCGGGGGTCGGTGCGGGCGGCCAATCGGGAAGGGCGGCTTCCGTGAGCGAGGTCTATGGGTCGTATCGGAAGAAAAGTGGTCGAGAGCGAGAGGGTTGTACATTGGGAACGGTAGAAACGCCGCCGGGATGTACAGAGTGGAGGTCTGGGATGTCCCTGACGCACATCGACATCGACGACGAGGCGCTTGAGACAGCGAAGCAGCTGGGCGGACACCGGACGAAGACGGCTGCGGTCGCCGCGGCGCTGGAGGAGTACAACGCGCGGCGGCGTCGCGAAGACGCAGCCCGGAAGTACTTCGAGCTGGCCCAGGACTGGGACTTCGAGGCGGCGCAGGCAGTCCATCGGGCCGAGAAAGAGGCTTCGCGTCAGTGAGCCTCTACTTGCTGGATTCATCCGCCCTCTGGAGGATGCTGCGGGACCCGGCCCTGTACGAGAAGTGGATTCCGGTCATCGCGGACGGGGCTGTCCGGTCCTGCTATCCGCAGCGTGCGGAGTTCCTGCTATCGGCGCGTGACCTCGCCGAGTACGACGTGTACTGCGCAATGTTCGACGATCTGTACGACGATGTCGTCGTCCCCAAAGGGGCGGGCCGTTGGATCAGCGGGCTCCAGCACAGGGCTGCCGAGCGTGGCGCGCACAAGGCTCTGTCAGCTGTCGACCTGCAAATTTGTGCGACCGCAGCTCACCACGGTCTGGTCGTGCTGCACGACGACGCGGACTTTGTCACCGGGGCGCGACTCGCCTCGGAGCTTGAGCAGCGCAGTGTGCTCGACGGGCCGGCGTGAAGCGGGGCCGTTCCCTTGCGCTGCTGGAGTCAGTCGGGCAGGGGCTCGATCGCCGTAGTCACTGATCGACGTCGCAGCCCGTGGGAGAGGAACTCCATCTCGACCAACGTGCCCGACAAACCGGTCTCCTTGAGGCTGGTGGCCATGGCGCGTGCCGTGTTCAGAGGGAGGCCGAGCACCTCCCGCAGGGCTCTCAGGACAGGGACGAGGCCCGCTTCGGTGTCTGTCAGACGGAGCAGGACGGGGCCGTGTTCCGCGAGCAAGGCGTTCCGAATCTCATCGGGCGTCGATCCGCCTGTGTCCTGTTCGCACCATGCGGTGGGGCAGTTCCCGCAGGAAACCTCAGTGCCCCACCACAACTGGTCGCGGTCGATGAACTGGCCGATGTCCCGGGTCGATACGCCGCCGCAGTCGTTGCACCGGGCCGTGAGTTTCACCCCCTGGGTGATCACCGGGCACCTCCATTCGCTTGCCGGATCCCGCTCCGAGGAGTGCACGGACCGGAGGCCACAGGTCTGCGCTGCTACCGGACCCTGGAGACGTACCAAAGAGTCGAGTTCGAGGTCGTCCAGGGGCCGAAGCAACCACAGGCCGCAGCCGTCCGCGTCGTCTGGCGCCACGGCCCCCACCGCCCGTTGGCGGTGGGGGCCGGTCGTGCGGGGGAGTCAGACCCCCGCCGGTTCCTTCTTCGGATTCTGGTCGTCGTGGACCAGTGCCGACGACGGGTCCGCCGCGGGGAGGCCTTCTGCTGCGGCCTCCTCCGCCGTGACGTTGAACTCCGTCAGCATCTGCTGCGTGAAGCCGAAGTAGTACGTGGCGAGGAAGCCCGCGAGGTAGCCCACCAGCAGGCCGCCCGCGTAGATCGCGATCGTGGTGCCCAGGCCGTGGTTGCCCTGGAGCAGGGGGAACAGCGCCCAGCCCGAGGGGCCGATCGCCGTGGAGCCGACCGTGTCGCCGAGCTGGTTGAACAGGCCTACGAATCCGCCGCCGAACGCGCCGCCGATGCAGGCCGTGATGAACGGGCGGCCGAGGGGGAGCGAGACGCCGTAGATCAGGGGCTCGCCCACGCCCAGGAAGCCTGCGGGGAGCGCCGACTTGATGGTCTTGCGGAGGGACTTGTTGCGGGGGAGTCGCAGGTAGACGGCGATCGCCGAGCCGACCTGGCCCGCGCCCGCCATCGCGAGGATGGGGAGCAGGACCGTGTAGCCCTGCTGCTCGATCAGGGTGGTGTGGATGGGGATCAGGGCCTGGTGCAGGCCCAGCATGACCACCGGGAGGAAGAGGCCGCCGAGGATGAAGCCCGCGCCCGCGCCGCCGTGGGCCAGGAGCCAGGTGGCGGAGGTGCCGATGGCGGTGGAGATCTCACCGGCCACGTACATCAGGCCGAAGAGCGTGACCAGGCCGGTCACGAGGACCGTGATCGTGGGGGTGAGGAGGACGTCCAGGGATTCGGGCATCCACTTGCGGCACCACTTCTCGATGTAGACCGCGAGGACCGCGGCTCCGAGTGCGCCGAGGACGCCGCCCTGGCCGGGGGAGAGCTTCTCGCCGAAGGCCGTGACGTTCGCTACGCCGGGGAAGACGATGACCGCCGCCACCGCGCCGCCGAGGATCGGCGTACCGCCGAACTCCTTCGCGGTGTTGTAGCCGACGAAGACCGCGATCAGCGCCATGAAGCCGGAGGCGATCGAGGCGAGGGCGGGGGTGAGGCCCGGGAGCCAGCCCGCGTTGACGAGAAGGCCGTTGATGCCCGCGATGATGCCGCAGCCGATGAGGGCCGGGATCAGCGGGACGAAGATGTTGGCGATCTTGCGGAGGAAGAGCTTGAACGGCGTTGCGTTCTTGGCCTTCTGGGCCGCCTTGATCGCTGCGCCCTGAGCTGCGAGTTCATCGGCGGTGGCCGGTGCGGCGGGAGGGGCCGCCGCCTTGCCCTCCGCCACCAAGGCCTCGAACTCCGGTGTGACCCGGGCGACCGTGCCGGGGCCGAGCACGATCTGGTACGTGTCGTCGACCACCACGCCCATGACCGCGGGCAGTGCCTTCAGCGCCTCTTCCTGGACCAGCGAGGGGTCGGCCAGGTTGAGGCGGAGGCGGGTCATGCAGTGGGCGATGGACGTGACGTTCGCTGCGCCGCCGACGAGGGGGAGGAT
>NZ_JAFLRJ010000028.1 GCF_017315755.1 Streptomyces beijiangensis | reverse complement strand
GGGATCAGGGGCCGAGGGGCGGCAAGCCACAATGGCCGGGTAATCGTCGTACGCACCACGGCAGTCTGGGAACTGGAGGGGCGCATGTCTGATCTTCCCCGGAAGGCGGTCACTCGTACTGCCAAACTGGCCGCCCTTCCCTTGGGCTTCGCCGGCCGTGTCACCTGGGGCCTGGGCAAACGGATCGGCGGGAAGTCCGCGGAGATCGTGACGCGCGAGCTGCAGCAGCGCACCGCGGAGCAGCTCTTCAAGGTCCTGGGCGAGCTGAAGGGCGGTGCGATGAAGTTCGGCCAGGCGCTCTCCGTCTTCGAGTCCGCACTGCCCGAGGAGGTCGCGGGTCCTTACCGGGCGGCGCTGACCAAGCTTCAGGAGGCGGCACCGCCGATGCCGACCCGGACCGTCCACTCCGTACTGGAGCAGCGGCTCGGCGAGCAGTGGCGCGAGCTGTTCCTGGAGTTCGAGGAGAAACCGTCGGCAGCCGCTTCGATCGGCCAGGTGCACCGCGCGGTCTGGCACGACGGGCGCGAGGTCGCGGTGAAGGTGCAGTACCCGGGCGCCGGCGCGGCGCTGCTCTCGGACCTCAATCAACTGGCCAGGTTCGCCCGGCTGCTCGGGCCGCTCATCCCTGGCATGGACATCAAACCGCTCATCTCCGAACTGCGCGACCGGGTGGCGGAGGAGCTGGACTACGCACTGGAGGCTCAGTCCCAGCGGGATCATGCGGCGGAGTTCGCGGGGGATCCGGATGTGAAGGTGCCGGATGTGGTGCACCAGGTCGACCAGGTGCTGGTGACCGAGTGGATCGACGGGATACCGCTGGCCGAGATCATCACGGACGGCACGGAGGAACAGCGGGACAGGGCAGGCCAGTTGCTGGCCGGGTTCCTCTTCTCCGGTCCAGCGCGCACGGGGCTGCTGCACGCCGATCCTCATCCGGGGAACTTCCGGCTGCTGCCGCCGGACGAGGGCGAGGCGGCGGACGGCTGGCGGCTGGGGGTGCTGGACTTCGGGACGGTGGACCGGCTGCCCGGGGGGTGGCCTGCCACGATCGGGGAATCACTGCGATTGACGATCGCGGGCGAGGCCGAGGCGGTGTACGGACTGCTCCGTGAGGAGGGGTTCGTCAAGGAGTCCATAGCCCTTGATCCGGACGCCGTACTGGACTATCTGCTGCCGATCATCGAGCCGGCGCAGGCCGAGGAGTTCACCTTCACCCGCGGCTGGATGCGCGCGCAGGCGGCCAGGATCGCCGATCCGCGCTCCCCCGCCCACCAGTTGGGCAAGCAGCTGAATCTGCCGCCCAGCTATCTGCTGATCCACCGGGTGACGCTGAGCACCATCGGGGTGCTCTGCCAGCTGGGCGCGACGGTGCGGCTGCGGGACGAGCTGGAGACCTGGCTGCCGGGGTTCCTGCCGGAGGAGGCAGAAGAGCCGGAGGAGGCAGAGGAAGTGTCGGGGGCCTGAACGTGCCGTGGGGCCGGTCCGTTGGACCGGCCCCACGGGAGGCGTATCTCTTTTGCCGCATGCCTCTTACCGCATGCCTCTTACTGCATGACGGCCATGGCCAGCGCGCGGCGGGCGCGCAGGGAGACGCGCTCGGCGCGCCGTTGCATGCGCCGGGCTGTCATCAGGCTCAGCGCCCGACGCTCGGCCTCGGCTTCACGCAGGCGTTCGTGCATATGCGCACGAGCCATGGCTTCTGGGATGAGTTGCATCTCGCGGGTCCTGTTCTGACGCGAGGCGGTCGCGCCGATGGTGGTGACGACGGGGGTGGCGGAGCCGGACGGCTCGTTCGTGGAAGTGCTCATCGGGTCCTGCTTCTGGGGTTCGTGCTTGCTGGGTCGGTCGATCGTTCCGGGGCCGGTGATGTTCATGCCGCAACCGGGTTCTTGCGCGGACGGCCACGCGGACGCTTGCGGGCGACGACGACGCCCTGGACGAAGAGCTCGCCACCCCAGACACCCCAGGGCTCGCGGCGCTCCTTGGCGCCGGCGAGGCAGGCCTCGACCAGCGGGCAGGTGCCGCAGAGCGACTTGGCGTACTCGACATCGGCCGGGGTCTCGGCGAAGAAGACCTCGGGGTCGTACGAACGGCAGGGGACGGGTACGCCGAGGTTCTCGATGGCGTCGTCGAGGGCGGTGAGAGCAGTCAGCGGGGTCAAGGTGGGGTCCTCTGGGGCGTCAGGGGGCGGAAGTGTCTGCGAGGGCGGTGCGGACGGGGCGTGCACTGCGGTGTGCGCTGTGGTCTGCGCGGTGTTCTGCAGGGTCGTTTGCACGGTGGTTTCGTTCCTCGTCTGGTCGTTCCGGTCTGTTTGACCGGAGGTCTGCTGGTGGCCCAGAACAAACAAAAGGGCCGCGGATCCCGGGTGGGGTTCCGCGGCCCTGAAGGCGCCTGCCTGACTTTTCAGGCTGGATCACTCCAGGGTTCGAGCCCGCGGAAGGCCCACATCTTGTGGTGGTGCTGTGTCGTCTGCTGCGTCGCGCTTCCGAATCCGGCACCGGTTGCCGCAAACGCATAAGCCTTGGCTTCTGCCTTCGCTACTGCTGCTTCCGGTGCCTTGGTCGGTCGCTCATTACGCTCCCGGACGGGGAGGCTCGCCAGGGCGACAGGACTGACGGCGGAAACGCCGGACAGACCAGTGCCAAGGAGCGAGGAGCCGAGCGGGCAGGTGGCGACGACCGAGGTATCGGTCATTTTGATGAAGTCGATGATGATTGCCACTGGTCTCGCCTCCTCTCGGCGTCTCTAGGACCTCGGCCCGGAGGCCTGGTCCACACGTATATGGGATAAGTACAGCACGGATTCAGGGCTTCAGAGAAGACGCTGTTCCCGTGATGAAGAACCTATGGGGGTTCCTGGGGCGCGCGCAAACTATTTTCTCGACGATTTTCGCTCAGTCGTCGTCGGAGCTTCCTCCAAGCTCCTGACCTGCACAGATTGCCAGGACGTCTGATCCGAAACGGTCCATCTTGCGGACACCGACTCCGGAGATCATCGCCAGCTCGCCCTCGGTGGACGGGACGGTCTCCGCGATCGCCATCAGCGTCTTGTCCGTGAAGACGCAATATCCGGGCTGTCCGATCGCCTCCGCCTGGACCGCCCGCCAGTCCCGCAGCCGCTCGTAGAGCGCCTCGTCCATGTCCGAGGGGCAGTCCTCGCAGCGCATCAGCTTCATCTCGCCGGCGTCCGTCAGCCCCTTGCCGCAAACCCGGCAGCGGACGGGGCTGCGGTTCCTGTGGCGGGGGGCGGGCGTGCCGGTGACCGTGCCGGGAGCCGAGGAGCCGCCCCGCTCGATACCGCCGCCGCCGACCGCGCCGCCCACGCCCGCCGCCACGGTGCCGGGGCGCAGCCCGGACAGGAAGCGGCTGGGACGGCGGGAGGCGCGGCCGCCCGGCGCGCGGGCGAGCGACCAGGAGAGCGTGAGATGCAGTCGGGCGCGCGTGACGCCGACGTAGAGCAGCCGGCGCTCCTCCTCGACCTGTTCGTCGGTCTTGGCGTACGTGATCGGCAGCATGCCCTCGGTCAGGCCGACCAGGAAGACCGCGTCCCACTCCAGACCCTTCGCCGCATGCAGGGAGGCGAGGGTGACGCCTTCGACGGTGGGGGCGTGCTGGGCCGCGGCCCGTTCGTCGAGCTCGGCGACCAGGTCGGAGAGCGTGGCCCGGGAACCCGCGGCGGCGCGGCTCGACGACAGCTGCTCTGCCAGCCGGACCAGGGCGGCCAGGGACTCCCAGCGGTCGCGGACCGCGCCCGATCCTGCGGGCGCCTTGGCCGTCCAGCCCTTGGTGCCGAGCACCGCCCGCACCTGGGACGCCAGGTCGTCGGCGTCGTCCAGGAGGGAGTCGTTGCCTCCGGCGCGGGCGGCGCCGCGCAGGGCGACGCCCGCCTCGCGTACCTCCGGGCGCTCGAAGAAGCGCTCGGCGCCGCGCAGCTGGTAGGGCACCCCGGCGTCGGCGAGAGCCGTCTCGTAAACCTGCGACTGGGCGTTGATGCGGTACAGCACGGCGATCTCGGAGGCGGAAACGCCCGCGGCGATCAGGTCGCGGATACGGCGGGCGGTGGACTCGGCCTCCGCCGGCTCGTCCCCGTACTCGACATAGGCGGGGGCGGGGCCCGCCTCGCGCTGGGAGACCAGTTCAAGACGGTGGTCGGCGGCCTTGCCGCGGGCCTGGGAGAGCAGCCCGTTGGCGAGGTGGACGACCTGGGGCGTGGAGCGGTAGTCGCGGACCAGCTTGACGACGGTCGCGTTCGCGTAGCGGCTGCGGAAGTTCAGGAGGTGGTCGGGGGTGGCGCCGGTGAAGGAGTAGATCGTCTGGCTGGCGTCGCCGACCACGCAGAGGTTGTCGCGCTCCCCGAGCCACAGTTCGAGCAGCCGCTGCTGGAGCGGGCTGACGTCCTGGTACTCGTCGACCACGAAGTGCTGGTACTGCCTGCGGATCTGGTCGGCGATGTCGTGGCGGTCCTGGAGGATGCCGACGGTCAGGAGCAGTACGTCCTCGAAGTCGATGACTCCCCGGTCGCGCTTCAGCTGTTCGTAGGTCGAGTAGATCTGGCTGATTTCCGCCGGTGCGCGAGGGGCGTCGCGGGACGACTTGGCGACCGCCGCCGGGTAGTCGGCGGGCACGGTCTGGGTGACCTTGGCCCACTCGATCTCGCTCGTGACATCACGCAGCTCATTGCGGTCCAGACGGATCCCGCAGCGCGCCGCCGCTTCATTGACCAGCTGGACCTTGCGCTCCAGGAGGCGCGGCAGTTCGCCGCCGACCGCCTTGGGCCAGAAGTACTGGAGCTGGCGCAGGGCCGCGGAGTGGAAGGTCCGCGCCTGGACGCCGCCAGCCCCGAGCTGGCGCAGCCGGCCGCGCATCTCGCCCGCCGCGCGGTTGGTGAAGGTGACGGCCAGCACCGTGCTCGGCTGCAGGATCCCGGCACGCACCCCGTAGGCGATGCGGTGGGTGATGGCGCGGGTCTTGCCCGTCCCCGCCCCAGCCAGCACGCACACCGGCCCGCGCAGGGCCAGGGCGACCTCGCGCTGCTCGGGGTCGAGCCCGTCTAGCACCGCGTCCGCCGAGTCCGGGACCTCGGGGACCTGGGGAGTCTGCGGGAAGAGGGGGGAGTGCGTTGCTGATGTCACCCCTTCATGCTGCCAGGTCGGCGGGGGCTCACGGGATGCGTTGTCCACAGGGGGCGGCGTTAGTCGTACCAATGCGGGAATGGCGGCCTCGTCACATACGTTCTACGCGGTGCGAATACGCATCGGACGAAACCGCAGAAGCAAAACCGCGGAAGCAGCAGAGGAGCGCGAGACACATGCCGGGCACTGTGACGATGTACAGCACCACGTGGTGCGGCTACTGCCGTCGGCTGAAGGGCCAGATGGACCGCGAGGGCATCACGTACAACGAGATCAACATCGAGCACGACCCGGATTCGGCCGCGTTCGTCGAGAAGGCGAACGGCGGAAACCAGACAGTCCCGACGCTGCTGATCGTCGGCGACTCCGGTGCGGAGTCCGTGATGACGAACCCCTCGCTCGCCCAGGTGAAGCAGGCACTCGGCGCGTGACCCGCGTATCCCCCGGCCGCTTCACGGCCGGGGGCAGGGCCGGCTAGTTCAGCGGCTTCGGGAGCGGCTTTCCGTACCAGAGTTCCACCAGACGGGCCGCGATCGAGATGCCCGCGGGCGGCAGGATCTCGCCGGTCTCGATCGCCGTCCGCAAGTCCTCGCGCGAGAACCAGCGCGCTTCGCTGATCTCCTCGCCGTCCACGGTGATCTCCGACGTCGTGGCCCGCGCCATGAAGCCGAGCATCAGCGACGAGGGGAACGGCCACGGCTGGCTGGCCACGTACTCGACCTCCCCTGTCACCACGCCGGCCTCCTCGAAGACCTCGCGCGCCACCGAGGCCTCGATCGACTCGCCCGGCTCCACGAAGCCCGCCAGGGTCGAGAAGCGGCCTTCCGGCCAGTGCACCTGGCGGCCGAGCAGCGCCCGGTCCTCGTCGTCCGTCACCAGCATGATCACTGCCGGGTCCGTACGCGGGTAGTGCTCGGCCCCGCAGGCCTGGCAGCGGCGGATGTGACCGGCCGCCGCGATGACCGTGCGCTCGCCGCAGCGCGAGCAGAAGCGGTGCAGTCGCTGCCAGTTCTCCAGGGCCACCGCGTGCACGAGCAGCCCCGCGTCGCGCGGGGAGAGCAGCAGACCCGCCTCGCGCAGACCCGCCGGGCGCGCGGGCTGGTCCATCCGGCCGGGCAGTGCGTCCTTCTGCAGGGCGAAGTAGTGGATCCCCTCGGTGTCCGTGCCGAGGAAGTAGCGGTGCTCCTCGGTCAGCGGCGCCTCGAAGGACGGCGTCATGAGCAGTTCGGTACGGCCGTCGGGGGTCTCGTCGACCAGAGCCTGCCCGCCGGAGACCACGAAGACCCGGGTGGAGGGGTGGCTCCAGGCCGCCGCGAGCCAGGCCTCGTCGAGGCGGTGGTGCGCGGCACGGTCGATGCCGCTCGGGGCGGTCAGACCGATGGGGCGGTTCGGGTCTTCGGTGGTGGTGGTGCGGCTTTCGATGCTCACTGGTGCTTCCAACTCCCCCTCATGGACGGACTGTTCGTTTCAGTGCAGCGCGGTGGGCCGGCGGGTGCTGAAGATCCTGGCCGGATCAGGGAGCGGCGTTCGGTGCGTGCTCTCGGCGTGCCGGGCGAAGGTCCTTGTAGCGGAGCTACTTGGGCCTTTGACTGGTGCGTCGAGAGTGCGTGCCGGGCGTCGCGAGCCCGGCCAGGATCTTCAGCACCCGCCAAGGTCGCCCCACAGGTGGGCGGTGGTCTCGACGCCCTTGAGGAGCAGGTCGATCTCGACCTTCTCGTTGGGTGCGTGCCAGCCGTCCGACGGTACGGAGATACCCAGGAAGAGCACCGGCGCACCGAGTACGTCCTGAAGATCGGCGGCGGGACCTGAACCGCCCTCGCGCGTGAAGCGGATCTTGGACCCGAAGGCCCGCCCCATGGCCCGTACGACCGACTGGAGCGCGGGGTGGTCGAGCGGCGTGAGGCAGGGGCGCGTACCCGCACTGAAGGTGATCTCGTGGCCGATGCCCGCGGGGACCCGGGTGGCCACCCAGTCGGTCACCAACTTCTCGATACGGGCCGGGTCCTGGCCCGCGACCAGACGGAACGAGAGCTTCACCATGGCGGACGACGGGATGATCGTCTTGCCGCCGGGGCCTTGGTAGCCGCCGCCGATGCCGTTGACCTCGGCGGTCGGGCGGGCCCAGATGCGCTCCAGGGTCGTGAGGCCCTTCTCGCCGTGGGGGGCGCGGGACTTGGCGGTGCGCAGCCACTCGGCCTCGTCGAAGGGGAGCTCGGAGAAGAGCTCGCGCTCGGCCTCGGTGAGCTCGGCGATCCCGTCGTAGAAACCGGGGATCGTGATGCGCTCGTCATCGTCGTGGAGGGCGGCGACCAGGCGGGCTGCGGCGGTGGCCGGGTTGGGGACCGCGCCGCCGAAGGAACCCGAGTGGATGTCCTGGTCGGGGCCCTGGAAGGTGATCTCGCACTCGGCGAGGCCACGCATACCGGTACAGACGGTGGGTGTCGTCTCGGACCACATGCCGGTGTCGGAGACGATCACGACGTCGGCCGCGAGCCGGTCGGCGTGCGCCTCGACCAGGTCGCGGAAGTGCGGGGAGCCGGACTCCTCCTCGCCCTCGATGAGAAGCTTGAGGTTCACGGCGGGGGTGGTGCGGCCGGTCACGGCGAGGTGGGCGCGGACGCCGAGTGTGTGGAAGAACACCTGCCCCTTGTCGTCCGCGGCGCCTCGCGCGTACAGCCGGCCGTCCTTGAGCACCGGCTCGAAGGGGTCGGTGTGCCAGCCGTCCTCGACGGCGGCGGGCTGCACGTCGTGGTGTCCGTAGACCAGGACCGTGGGGGCGGAGGGGTCGTCCGACAGCCACTCCGCGAAGACCGCGGGGGCGCCGTCGGTGTGCAGGATTTCCGTGCTGAGGAAGCCCGTTTCCTTGAGCTTGGCGGCCAGCCAGTCGGCGCTGCGCCGTACGTCCGCGTCATGGTCCGGCTGGGCCGAGACCGACGGGATGCGCAGCCAGTCGGCGAGGTCGTCGAGGAAGGCTGTGCGGTGCGCTTCGATGTACGTACGGACGGCGCTGTCCGAGGTGTCGCTCATGCCATCGAGCCTAACCGGCCGGTGGGGGTGGATCGGCCGGTGGATCCCCGAGCAAGATCCGTTCCAGCTCTCCGCGGCCGGGGAGACGGGCGGGGCGGACGACCTCGCCGCTCCTTACGTACAGGAACACCGCGTCGACCGAAGTGAGCGGGATCCCGTACCGCTCGGCCCACGCCAGCCGGTAGACCGCGAGCTGGAGGGGGTCCGCGGTGGGGGCGTGGTGGGTCTTCCAGTCGACGATCTCGTACGTCGCGGGGCCTGTGCGGTAGACCGCGTCGATGCGCCCTCGGATCACCCGGCCCGCGAGGGTGAGCTGGACGGGGACCTCGATGCGGTACGGGGTGCGGTGGGCGTACGGGGTGCGCTCGAAGGCGTCCTTGAGCGTGGTCAGGTCCCGCTCGTCCTGGATCTCGGGCTCGTCGTCGTGGCCGCCGGGGAGTTCGTCGGGGCCGAGCATCGGGAGGGGGAGCTCCTCGAAACGGGCCTCCACCCAGGCGTGGAAGCGGGTGCCTCGGCGGGCGCC
>NZ_JAFLRJ010000279.1 GCF_017315755.1 Streptomyces beijiangensis | reverse complement strand
AGAGCAGCAGGGTGTCGCCCGCCCGGGCGACACCCTGCTGCTCTGCAGCGGCGGCCTGGCCGAGCCGCTGCGCGGGGAGCCCGCCCTCGCCAAGGAGCTCGCCGAGCGCTGGGCCCCCGGCGATCCGCCCGGTCTGGCGGCATTCCTGGCCGACATCCAGCTGCGGGTCAAGGGGTACGCGGACGACCGTACGGCTGCAGCAGTCTGGGAGGCGTAACGCAGCGGCCCATGGGTTGATGGACGCATGGCCAAGCAGAACGTCGCAGAGCAGTTCGTGGACATCCTCGTCCGCGCCGGTGTCCAGCGGCTCTACGGAGTCGTCGGCGACAGCCTCAACCCTGTCGTCGACGCCATCCGCCGGACGTCAGGCATCGAGTGGATCCAGGTCAGACACGAGGAGACCGCCGCCTTCGCGGCCGGCGCGGAAGCTCAGATCACCGGGTCCCTCGCGGCGTGCGCGGGCTCCTGCGGCCCCGGCAATCTGCACCTGATCAACGGCCTCTACGACGCCCACCGCTCCATGGCCCCCGTCCTCGCACTCGCCTCGCACATCCCCACCAGCGAGATCGGCCTCGGCTACTTCCAGGAGACGCACCCCGACCGCCTCTTCCTGGAGTGCAGCCACTACAGCGAGCTGGTCTCCAGCCCGAAGCAGATGCCCCGCCTCCTCCAGACGGCCATCCAGCACGCCATCGGACGCAGCGGCGTCAGCGTGGTCTCCCTCCCCGGCGACATCGCGGCGGCGCCCGCGCCGGACAAGGCCATCGACCACGCGCTGGTGACCTCGCGTCCCTCCGTACGCCCCGGGGACGACGAGATCGAGAAGCTGGCCCGCATGATCGACGAGGCGAAGCGGGTCACGCTGTTCTGCGGCAGCGGCACGGCCGGCGCGCACGCCGAGGTGATGGAGTTCGCCGAGCGCGTCAAGTCCCCGGTCGGGCACGCGCTGCGCGGCAAGGAGTGGATCCAGTACGACAACCCGTACGACGTCGGCATGAGCGGACTGCTCGGTTACGGCGCCGCCTATGAGGCCACCCACGAGTGCGATCTGCTGGTCCTGCTGGGCACGGACTTCCCGTACAACGCCTTCCTCCCCGACGATGTGAAGATCGTCCAGGTCGACGTCCGCCCCGAGCACCTGGGCCGCCGCTCCAAGCTCGACCTGGCCGTCTGGGGCGATGTGCGCGAGACGCTGCGCTGTCTGACCCCCCGCGTGAAGGCCAAGACCGACCGCAAGTTCCTCGACAAGATGCTGAAGAAGCACGCCGACGCGCTGGAAGGCGTGATCAAGGCGTATACCCGCAAGGTCGACAAGCACATCCCGATCCACCCCGAGTACGTCGCCTCGGTCCTCGACGAACTCGCCGACGAGGACGCGGTGTTCACCGTCGACACGGGGATGTGCAACGTCTGGGCGGCCCGCTATCTCTCGCCCAACGGCAAGCGCCGCATCATCGGCTCCTTCAGCCACGGCTCGATGGCCAACGCGCTCCCGCAGGCGATCGGCGCGCAGTTCACCGACCGGAACCGCCAGGTCGTCTCGATGTCCGGCGACGGCGGCTTCTCGATGCTGATGGGCGACTTCCTCACCCTGGTGCAGTACGACCTCCCGGTGAAGGTCGTCCTCTTCAACAACTCCTCGCTCGGCATGGTCGAGCTGGAGATGCTGGTCGCGGGTCTGCCGTCGTTCGGCACGCACAACCACAACCCGGACTTCGCGGCCATCGCGCGGGCCGCCGGTGCGTACGGGGTGCGTGTGGAGAAGCCCAAGCAGCTCGCCGGAGCGCTGAAGGACGCCTTCAAGCACAAGGGTCCCGCACTGATCGACGTCGTCACCGACCCGAACGCGCTCTCGATCCCGCCGAAGATCAGCGCCGACATGGTGACCGGCTTCGCGCTCTCCGCCAGCAAGATCGTGCTGGACGGCGGGGTGGGCCGGATGGTGCAGATGGCCCGCTCCAACCTGCGCAACATGCCGAGGCCGTAGCAGGGCAGGGGTCCCCCTTGCCCCGGCCGGGGCAAGGGGGACCCGGGTGCGCTCAGGCGGGACGCAGCCGCAGCGTCAGGATCTGGAAGGGCCGCAGGCTGACCGTCAGCCCCCGCTCATCCGTGTCGGCATCGTGCAGCGGACGCTCCAGAAGGTCCGTCACCTGCGCCGATACGAAGGGGAAGCCGACCTGGATTCCGGCCTCGGCCCGGTCGCCGGCCGACTCGTAGATCCGTACGACCACATCTCCGCTGCGGTCCTCGGCCAGCTTCACCGCTTCGACGGTGATCGCCGGATGTTCGACGTTCACCAGCGGAGTCTGCTCGGGGGCGTCCACCACCCGCAGCGGCAGATTGAGGGCGAGCCCCTCCCGCACCGCGAGTGCCGCGTCCGCGCCGGGCAGCAGTGCGTAGCGGAAGCGGTGCACGCCGAGGTCGGTCCGCGGATCCGGGCTGTGCGGGGCGCGCAGCAGCGTGAGGCGCACGGTCGTGCCGAGACCCCCTTCGTGCGGGGTGCGGGTCACATCGTGGCCGTACGTCGAGTCGTTGAGGACCGCGACGCCGTAACCGGGCTCGGCCACCCGCAGCCAGCGGTGCGCGCAGATCTCGAAACGGGCCGCGTCCCAGCTGGTGTTGGCGTGCGTGGGCCGGTGGACATGGCCGAACTGGATCTCGGCGGTGGACCGTTCGGCGTGCACATCGAGCGGGAAGGCGGCCTTGAGCACCTTCTCCGACTCCTGCCAGTCCACCTCGCACACGACGTCGACGCGCGGACTCGCGACATCGAGCCGCAGCTCCTGGGTGATACGGGACTTCCCGAAGGGCCGTACCACCCGGACCGCGGCACGCAGCGGCCCGTCCTCGACCAGTTCGACGGACTCGGCCCCGGTGAGATCGGTGTGAGAGCGCCGGTAGTGCCGGTCGATGTCCCAGGCGTCCCACTGGTTGGGGTGGTCGGGGTGCAGCTGGAGGAGATTGCCCCGGCTGCCGGGTGCGAGGACCTCGCGGTCGGCCGTCAGGTCCCGTACGGAGGAGAGCAGTCCTTCCGCGTCCACGGTGACCCGCAGCAGCCCGTTGTCCAGGACGAACGCACCGTCGTCCGTGCCGGTGGCCGTGACCGGTGAGCCCGGGACCCTGGCGCGGAACCCCTCGCCCGCGGCCTGCAGCGGTGCCGCGGCCAGCGGCGGTACATAGACCGCTGCCGCCGCCGCGGCCCTGCCGCCGGTCAGCGGCTGCAGGGACAGACCGGCCGGCGCGTCGGCGGCCCCGTCGAGCTCGACCACCGCCAGACGTCCGTACGGCGACGCGTTGAGCACCGCGGGGCCCGCGGCCCCGCCCAGCGCCGTCACCGACGCCGCGATGATCCCCTCCAGCTCCTCCCGTACCCGCTCATAGGTCTCCCGCGCCTCCCGGTGCACCCAGGCGATCGACGAGCCGGGCAGGATGTCGTGGAACTGGTGCAGCAGCACCGTCTTCCAGAGCCGGTCGAGATCCTCGTACGGGTACGGCTCCCCGGCCCGCAGCGCGGCCGCCGTCGCCCACAACTCGGCCTCCCTGAGCAGGTGTTCACTGCGCCGGTTGCCCTGCTTGGTCTTCGCCTGGGTGGTGTACGTCGCCCGGTGCAGCTCCAGATAGAGCTCACCCGACCAGACCGGCGCCTGCCCTCCGTACTCCTCCTCCGCGGCGGCGAAGAACGCCGACGGCTTCTCCACGGTCACCCGGGGCGAGCCTTCCAAGTCCCGTACCCGGCGCGCCTTCTCCAGCATCTCGCGGGTCGGGCCGCCCCCGCCGTCGCCCCAGCCGAACGGCACCAGGGAGCGTGACGCGCGCCCCTTGTCGGCGAAGTTCCGTTCCGCATGGGCCAGTTCGGATGCGCTGATCTGGGAGTTGTAGGTGTCCACGGGCGGGAAGTGGGTGAAGACGCGCGTCCCGTCGATGCCCTCCCACCAGAAGGTGTGGTGCGGCATCTTGTTGGACTGGTTCCAGGACAGTTTCTGGGTGAGGAACCACCGGATCCCCGCCAGCTTCGCCAGCTGCGGGAAGGCAGCGGTGTAGCCGAAGGAGTCCGGCAGCCAGATTTCTTCCGTCTCCACCCCCAGCTCCTCGGCGAAGAACCGCCTGCCGTGCACGATCTGGCGCGCGAGTGCCTCGCCGCCCGGCATATTGGCGTCGGACTCCACCCACATGGACCCCACCGGCGCCCAGTTGCCGTCCGCCACCGCCTTCTTGATGCGCTCCCAGATGTGCGGCTGGTGCTCCTTCACCCAGGCGTACTGCTGCGCCTGCGAACAGGCGAAGACCAGTTCCGGGTAGTCGGCGGCCAGCGCGGTCACATTGGCGAAGGTGCGCGAGGCCTTGCGGACCGTCTCGCGCAGCGGCCACAGCCAGGCCGAGTCGATATGGGCGTGTCCGGCCGCCGAGATCCGGTGCGCGCTCGCCTCCGCGGGCCGGGCCAGAGCCGGTGCCAGGGCGGCCCTGGCGTGCTCCGCCGTACCCGCCACATCGTGCAGGTCCAGCGCGTCGAGCATGTCCTCCAGCGCGCGCAGGATCTCGTGGCGGCGCGCCCGGTCGCCGGGCAGCTCCTGCATCAGCTCCGAGAGCACCTCGATGTCCAGGACCAGATGCCAGACGGCCTCGTCCAGTACGGCCAGATCGGCAGAGGCGAATCGGTAGATGGGCCGATCCCCGGCGGTCCGGATGTCTCCCAGCAGGGTCGGTTCGAAGCCGGTCAGTACGGCCGGATTGGCGGCCGCCTCCAGCAGGAGGCGTACCTCCTCGCCGCCCTCGGCGGGAGCGCCGACGGGGATGTGCCGGTTACGCGGATGGATCCCCTTGAGGGGGATACCCGCTGTGTCGTACACCAGTCCCTCGGCCTGGAAACCCGGTCCCTCACCGGTGAATCCCGGGTCGACGACCGCCTCGACCCGGCGCCCCGCCCACTCCTGCGGAACGGTTCCCTCCAGCCTGAACCAGCTGGTGGACCAGGGAGTTCCCCATTCCGTTCCGACGCTGAAGGGCGCGTAGTCGCCCTTCAGCGCTTCCGCCACGGGCACGGGCTCGCCCGGCGCATGCCAGACGGTGAGAGCGAGCGGTGCTCTGGCGGCGTACTGCGCGGGGCGGATGAACTGGCGGAGCGCCCGCTCCAGACGTCCTTCCACCAGCTGTCGATCGTCGTGCATCACGGCTCCTACGGGGTCATGGATCGGCTCGTGCACGGGGGTGCACTGCTTCACTTCCCGTGTGAAGCGCCGGACATCCCCTACGGGTTGTTGATGAATCGACAAGCGTGAGCGTCCGGTTGCGGGGCATGCATTCGGTGAAGCTGTTCGAGTGAAAGAGGACAATTCTCAGTTTGGGTGGGGGTTATGAGTGGGCGTCAGGGAGGGGCTGGGTCCGTGACCGACGGCCGGATCCGAAGTCCTGGTGCGGACGGCGACGACCGCCGGGTGCAGCTGAGCCGCCGACTGGGCGCACAGGATCTGCCGGCGATCACGGAGGTGAGGCGTGCCCTGCGAGAGCTGCTCCGGCACTGGGGGAATCCGGCTGTCGCGGATGTCGCCGAGCTGCTCACCAGTGAACTGGTGACCAACGCGCTGGTCCATACCGGAGAGGGAGCGGTGGTCACGGCCACGGTGGGCACGAACCGGCTCCGTGTCGAGGTACGGGACTTCATCTCGGCTCTGCCCAGGCTGCACGCGCCGGGCGCCGACGAGGGCACGCACGGCAGGGGTCTGGTCCTGGTGCAGTCGCTGTCCGACTCCTGGGGAGTGCACGCGCACGGGATGGGCAAGGTGGTCTGGTTCGAGCTGGACGGCGGGCGGGTGTGATGGACGGGCCCGCCGCCCCGATCCGAATCAGCGATCCGAATCAGCCGAACTGCTGCTCGAGATCCTTGAGCTTCTGCTCCAGGGAGTCGAGCCGGGGCAGAGTCTGGGTGTCGTCCTCGGCCGTGAGGTCGACCGTGACGGCCTCAGTGGTCGTCACGGCCTGGAGCGAGGGCCTGGCGCGCAGGGGCAGCTGTCCTGGTTCGGGTATGGCAGGTTCCGCGGTGGCCGGTGCGGAGTTCGCGACGGACGCGGTGCCCGCCGTCACCTCCAGCTGACGGCCGCGACCGCGCCCGAAGGACCTGTGCTGCCGGTTGATGGCCTTGAGATGGGCCCGCTCCAGCTTCTCGTGCTCCCGCCTGCGGAGACGGTTCTGCTCGTCCTGGCGTCGGTCCTCGCGTACCTCGTCGACCGCCTCGTCCAGCGTCCGTACGCCTTCCAGGAGCATCAGAGACCAGGCGGCGAAGGTCTCCCTGGGCGCCCGCATCCACCGTACGATCCGGATCTGCGGCAGTGGACGCGGTACGAGGCCCTGCTCGCGCAGCGCCGCCCTGCGGGTCTGCTTCAGCGCGCGGTCGAAGAGCACCGCGGCCGAGAGCGACATCCCCGCGAAGAACTGCGGGGCGCCCGCGTGGTCCATCCCGCGCGGTGCGTGCACCCAGTTGAACCAGGCGGCCGCACCGGCGAACGTCCACACCAGCAGCCGCGAGCCGAGGGCCGCGTCGCCGTGGCTGGCCTCGCGCACGGCGAGCACCGAGCAGAACATCGCGGCGCCGTCGAGTCCGAAGGGGACCAGGTACTCCCAGCCCCCTGTGAGGTCCAGATTCTCCCGGCCGAAGCCGACCAGGCCGTGGAAGGAGAGTGCGGCGGCGACCGCCGCACAGCAGAAGAGCAGGAGGTAGGAGGCGGAGCCGTAGATCGCTTCCTTCTGCCTGCGGCGCTCCTCACTGCGTTCCCAGTTGTCGTCGGAGGATGCGGACTTGTCAGCTGCGCGCTTGCCGCGCGCGAGCACCGCCACCGCCACCAGGACCCCCACGAGCATCACGCCGCCCGGAAGCAGCCAGTCCAGAGATATGTCGGTCAGTCGCATGCGGTGTCCCTTGCATCGCGTCAGTGCCTTTGCGCCGCCATGTTGGCCCAGTTGTGCGGGCCGACGATGAGTTTCGGGACAAGAGGACGCCAAGGGGTCCTGATAGGTGCGATTCGGTCGAACTGCCGTACGTGTGACCAGGGTTGGGTTCGATTTTCAGTCAGTCGAAAGAGGGGCGTCGGGAGCGAGCCTGGCCACTCGATCGGCATCGCACGTGCGCGGGCAGGTGACGCAGGTGTCCTCCGGCCGCAGGGTGTAGAAGAGGCAGCAGCTCGCCCGGTCCCTGGTCGGCAGCGCCTCGCCGCGCGGCCCCGTCAGCTCACGGAAGGCCGCGGTGCCGACGTAAGGGGCGGTGGCGCCCGGCAACAGCCGCTCCAGCTCCGCGACGCCGCGCCCCTCCTCGCCGAGCAGATGCGCGATGTACCAGAGGCCCTCGACGATCTCGTCCGTCGCCATGCCCCACAGGGCGCGCTTCCCGCGCCGCATCCGGGGCCCGAAGCCCTCCAGCACGGCCCCGAGGTGCTCGGCGACGGCAGCCCTGACCTCGGCCCGCAGCGCGTCCTCGTCCGGTACGACGCGGGCGCCCGGCATCGAGGCGGCCGGATCGTCGGGCAGACAGGCGAATTCCTCGGTCCGTACGGTCATCCGCCCCAGTGCCCGGTGGAACGCCACGGACTCCACGGGGACGCGGGGCACCCTGCGGTGCAGGAACCAGGGGACGGTGATCAGCAGGCAGGCGGGCCAGGCGTAGCGGTGGAAGCCGAAACTGGCGACGACGTCGGGCCGCGCCTGCTGGCCGTAGTCCCGCAGTACCTGGGCGTTGTCCCAGGCCAGGAAGGCGTCGAGGGCGGGTCCGCCCGCGGCGAGATCGGCCGCGGCCACCCAGCCGCCGTCCGACGGGGGTCGCTCCGAGCCTGTCAGTTCCCTGATGGCGAGCCCGGGGAAGACCTCGGCGAGGCGTGCGTACGAGGCCGTCGTAGGGCCGTCTACAAGCGTGGGGACGGTCATGCGGGGGACCACCGAATCGGGATCGTTTTGCAGGTAAGCCTTACCTTACCCAACACATTCGATGTTTCAACTCCGGCCGTGTCCGCCTATCGTGCTCTGGGGGCGGAATGTCAGACAGGAGAACCCGGTGGAGCAGGGCAGAGCGCGTGAGGCCGCAGCCGTGCAGCCGTCTGCGTCCATCCGGGTGCCCCGGCAGGCGGCCCAGGGGCAACAGGACCGGGCGCGCGGAGAACACACCCACAGCGAGCCCCCCGCCCCGCGGATCGTGCAGCGCCACTCCGTCCGCGGGCAGATCCTCGACGCCCTGCGCGCCGCCCTGGTCGACGGTGACATGGTCCCCGGCGAGGTGTACTCGGCGCCGGTGCTCGGCGAGCGCTTCGGGGTCTCGGCCACTCCCGTACGGGAAGCGATGCAGCAGCTTGCGGTCGAGGGCGCCGTGGAGGTCGTCCCCAACCGCGGATTCCGCGTCGCCGAGCGCAGCGCGCGCGAGCTGGCCGAGCTGGCCGAGGTCCGTGCGCTGATCGAGGTCCCCGTGATGCTCAGGCTCGCCCGTACCGTGCCCGTGGCCCGCTGGGCCGAGCTGCGCCCGCTCGCCGAGGCGACCGTGGCCGCCGCGGCGGTGGGCGACCGTGCCGCGTACGCCGAGTGCGACCGCGCCTTCCACCGCGCGGTCCTCGCCCTGGCGGGGAACCAGCAGATCGTCGCCGTCGCCGACGATCTGCACCGCCGCTCCCAGTGGCCCCTGGTCAGCGCGCCCGCGCCGCGCCGCGCCGACCTCCTCGCGGACGCGGCGGAGCACACCGCGCTCCTGGAGGCCCTGATGGCTCAGGACCTCGCCGTCGTCCAGTCACTCGTACGGGAACACTTCACCGGCTCAGTCGGCTGACCCCAGCTGTGCGGCCAGCCAGGTGGGGACGCCGTCCAGGAGGCGGAAGAGCCGGCCCGCCTCCGTGCGCAGCCTCGTCGCCTCCGGTTCCTGCTCGGTCTCCGCGAGGGAGACGAGCGCCGGGGCGGTGCCCACCAGGTAGCCCAGTTCCTCCCGGATCCGCAGCGACTCCGTGAAGCCGTGGCGTGCCTCGGCCAGCTCGCCCTCCGCCAGGGAGAGCGAAGCGAGGTGGCGCCAGGTGAACGAGAGCAGCAGGGGTTGCACGTGGGCCGTGGCGCCCGCGTGGGCGCGGCGGTAGGCGGCCCGTGCGGACTGCGGGGAGTCGGCCAGGTTCTGGGAGATCAGACCCCGGCGGAAGTCCAGGAGGGGGCGTCCCGGGGCGCCGGGGGCGATGAGGGCTGCGGCCCTGCCCAGTGCGGCGCGGGCCTCGTCCGCCCGGTCCTGTACGCCCAACAAGGTGGACGCATAGGCGAGTTGGCCCCGCTCGCTGGCCGCGGCCCCACGCGAGTCGTCGTCGCTTGCCAGCGCTTCGGCGATCCGCAGCGCGTCCTCCGCCTCGCTCCAGCCCTGCTCGGTGTAGAGACACCGCTCGCCGAGCAGCGCGGCCCGGTGGAGCGCGGCCTCGGCGTCGGTCGCCGCGTGCGGCTCCAGCAGGGCTGCCGCGTCCGTCCAGCAGCCGCGCGAGCGCAGCCGCCATACCGCGGTCTGGAGCGGAGGCGCATCAGCAGGTGTCGTTCCGTGACCAGACATGGCGGTAAACGCCACATTGCCCTCCCCGAGCACGCCATTGAGCTGTTGGGTATGCGCGCATCTCAGCACGGATTGGCGCGCCCGGCCAAGGGGTTGGGTGAATCAATTCACAAACTGGGGGCCTGGGCAGGGGCCGGGCGACGGCCGGACGGAGGCCCGCTCAGCTCATCCTCAGTGCCAGGAAGAAGTCCAGCTTGTCCTCCAGACGTGACAGGTCGCGCCCCGTCAGTTGCTCGATCCTGCCCACCCGGTAGCGCAAGGTGTTGACGTGCAGATGCAACCGGGCGGCACACCGCGTCCACGAGCCGTCGCAGTCCAGGAACGCTTCGAGCGTCGGAATCAGCTCCGCCCGGTGCCGCCGGTCGTAGTCCCGCAGCGGGTCGAGCAGCCGCGCGGTGAAGGCGCGCCGTACGTCGTCCGGGACGAAGGGCAGCAGCAGCACATGGGACGCCAGCTCATGGTGGCCCGCCGCGCACACCCGACCCGGCCTGGCGGCCGCGACACGCCGTGCGTGCCTGGCCTCCTCCAGGGCGCCGCGCAGCCCCTCCGCCGAGTGCACGGAGGCCGACACGCCCAGCGTGAGGCGCCCGTCGTCGGCCAGACCGGCCGACAGCGGGTCGCGTACGGCCGTCAGCAGCGCGTCCGCGTGCAGCCCCGGAGCGGGGCTCTCGACCCCGTCCTCGCCACTGGAGGGCACCGAAGGCAGCGGTACGAGGGCGATCGCCTCGTCACCGGCGTGCGCCACGGCGATACGGTCGGACTCGACCAGGATCTCTTCGAGGAGCGACTGCGCGACGGGCCCCGCGTCGAGGTCCGCGCTGCCGTTGCCGCCGTCCTGGGACCACTCCACCTTCGCCACCACGACCTGCCAGTGCGGGGCCGAGCCGAGCCCCGGCAGCAGCACCGGAGCGGCCACCCGCAGCCTGGCCGCGATCTCGGCGGGCGCCGCGCCCGTCTGGACCAGCTCGAGCACCTCCTGGGCGAGCCTGCGCCGTACGGTGCGTGCCGCATCGCGCCGGTCCCGCTCGACCGCGATCAGCTGCGTCACCCCCTGCAGCAGGTCCAGACGTGCCGCCGGCCAGTCGCCCGCGTCCGCCTCGACGGCCAGGAGCCAGTCGGAGAGCACCGTCTCGCGCACATCGCGTGCCGCGGCCACCGCCGTGCCGCGCCCGTTGTTGCGGATCGGGAAGAGGGAGTACGTCGTCCCCTTGAGCGTCACCCGGTGCGGCCCACGGCGCCCGGTGCGGGTCGCGGCCAGGTGTTCGCCCGCGAGGAGCGCGGAAGTGGCCGGATCCAGCTCCGCGCCGGCCCCGGCGATCTGTCGGCCGGTGGGGGAGAGCACCCAGGCGTGCAGGTCGAGGTCCGTCGTCAGCAGGTCGAGGACCACATCGGGGCCACCGCCCGCGGGCCCCGAGGTCATCAGCCTGCGGTGCCGGTCGACGACCGCGGCCAGATCCCCCGCGCGCTCGCCGGAGACCTGGCGCACCACGTACTCGGTGATGGTGGCGAAGGCGACGTCCTCGCTGACCGCGAAGAGCGGCAGGCGGTTGCGTACGCACGCTTCGACCAGGTCAGCGGGGATGTCGCCCTGCTCGGCCTCGCCGGCCGCGAGCCCGGCGACCCCGGCCGAGGCCAGGATGCGTACGAACGGCTCCGAGTCCTCGGCGGAGTGCCGCCAGGCGAGGCCGGTGAGGACCAGTTCGCCGCCCGAGAGATACCGGCTCGGGTCGCGTAGGTCGGTGGTCATCACCCCGCGGACGCTCCGGTCCAGCTCGTCCTCGCCGCCGAGCAGCCGCAGGCCCAGCGCATCGGTGTCCAGCAGTGCGCGCAGCCGCATCTCGTCGCCGCCGTTCTGTATCGGTGTCCGTTGGGGGGTGGCTCGATGTTGCACGTGGAAATCAGAGAGGTTTCTGAACCTCGCCTTTCGTTCGAACATACAAGACGAGCATGGTCACCAGCCAACTCCTTCATGGTTTCAGTGACTGCACCCAACGGAGCACGGCTTGTGTACTTGGGCCACCAAGCGTGAACAGCACATGAACGTCCAGTCGAGGGCCGGCCGTCCCGGGCCCCAGCGAACAACCCCGATTGAGAAGAAGAGAGCCACTCATGGACTTCCTTCGCCCCGCCAGCTGGGAGGAGGCGCTCGCCGCCAAGGCCGAGCACCCCACGGCCGTACCCATTGCGGGCGGCACCGATGTGATGGTCGAGATCAACTTCGACCACCGTCGGCCGGAGTACCTCCTGGACCTGAACCGCATCGGCGAGCTCAGTGAATGGGAGGTCGGCGAGGAGAACGTGCTGCTCGGCGCCTCCGTCCCGTACAGCGCGATCATGGAGAACCTCCGCACCGAGCTGCCGGGCCTCGCGCTCGCCTCGCACACGGTGGCCTCCCCGCAGATCCGCAACCGCGGCGGTGTCGGCGGCAACCTCGGGACCGCGTCGCCCGCAGGCGACGCCCACCCCGCGCTGCTGGCCGCCGACTGCGAGGTCGAGGTCGAGTCCGTACGCGGATCGCGCCTCATCCCCATCGACGCCTTCTACACCGGCGTGAAGCGCAACGCGCTCGCCGCGGACGAGCTGATCAAGCGCGTCCACATCAAGAAGGCGGACGGTCCGCAGCAGTACTCCAAGGTCGGCACCCGCAACGCCATGGTGATCGCGGTCTGCGCCTTCGGTATCGCGCTGCACCCCGAGACCCGCACGGTCCGCACCGGAATCGGCTCCGCCGCCCCGACCCCCATCCGGGCGAAGGCAGCCGAGGAGTTCCTGAACGCCGCGCTCGAAGAGGGCGGCTTCTGGGAGAGCCGGAAGATCATCACCCCGTCGATCGCCAAGCAGTTCGCGGAGCTCGCCTCCGGTTCGGCCAACCCGATCGACGACGTACGAGGCACCGCGAGCTACCGACGCCACGCCGTCGGCATCATGGCCCGCCGCACGCTCGGCTGGACCTGGGAGTCCTACCGCGGCGAGGGCCGCAGCAGCATTGAGGGAGTGGCGTAATGCGTGTGAACTTCACGGTCAACGGCCGTCAGCAGGAAGCCGACGACGTCTGGGAGGGCGAGTCCCTCCTCTACGTCTTGCGTGAGCGCATGGGCCTCCCCGGCTCCAAGAACGCCTGCGAGCAGGGCGAATGCGGGTCTTGTACGGTCCGCCTCAACGGCCTCCCGGTCTGCTCCTGCCTGGTCGCGGCCGGTCAGGCCGAAGGCAGCGAGATCGTCACCGTCGAGGGCCTGGCGGACTACGCCAAGCACCGCGACGACTCTCACCCGGGCGGCGGCTGCGGCTCCGTCTGCGGCGGCACCAGCCTGCAGGAGGCCCGCCAGTGGCAGGCCAAGGGCACCGACGGTCAGACCGGTGAGGGTGGTCAACTCTCCCCGATCCAGCAGGCGTTCATCGACGCCGGCGCCGTGCAGTGCGGTTTCTGCACCCCCGGTCTCCTGGTCGCGGCCGACGAACTGCTCGAGCGCAACGCCTCGCCGTCGGACGCCGACATCCGTGAGGCACTCTCCGGCAACCTCTGCCGCTGCACCGGTTACGAGACGATCCTGGACGCGGTCCGCCTGGCGGCCGCCCGTCAGGAAGAGACGGTCTGATCATGGCTGGAACCACCACGGGTACGCCCACCAACGTCACCCAGAAGCACAGCAAGGGCGGCATCGGCGAGTCCATGCTGCGCCCGGACGGCACCCTCAAGGTCACCGGTGAGTTCGCCTACTCCTCGGACATGTGGCACGAGGACATGCTGTGGGGCCAGACCCTGCGCTCGACCGTCGCGCACGCCGAGATCGTGTCGATCGACACCTCCGAGGCCCTTGCGATGGATGGCGTCTACGCCGTCCTGACGTCCGACGACCTGCCGGCCGTGAAGAACTACGGCATGGAGTTCCAGGACACCCCGGTTCTCGCCTACGGCAAGGTCCGTCACCACGGTGAACCGGTCGCTCTCGTGGCCGCCGACCACCCGGAGACCGCGCGCCGCGCCGCCGCGAAGATCAAGATCGAGTACCGCGAGCTGCCGCTCATCACCGATGAGGCCTCGGCGACCGCCCCGGACGCGATCCTGGTCCACGAGAACCGCGACGACCACCACTCCGGTCACGTCCCGCACCCGAACATCGTGCACCGCCAGCCGATCATCCGCGGCAACGCCGCCGAGGCCGCCAAGAAGGCCGATGTCATCGTCAAGGGCGAGTACACCTTCGGCATGCAGGACCAGGCATTCCTCGGCCCCGAGTCCGGCCTTGCGGTGCCGGCCGAGGACGGCGGCATCGACCTGTATGTGGCCACCCAGTGGCTGCACTCGGACCTCAAACAGATCGCCCCCTGCCTCGGCCTGCCCGAGGAGAAGGTGCGGATGACGATGTCCGGCGTCGGCGGTGCGTTCGGCGGCCGCGAGGACATCTCGATGCAGATCCTCGCCTCCGTGCTCGCGCTCCGCACGGGCAAGCCGGTGAAGATGGTCTACAACCGCTACGAGTCCTTCTTCGGCCATGTCCACCGCCACCCCGCGAAGCTCTACTACGAGCACGGTGCCACCAAGGACGGCAAGATCACGCACATGAAGTGCAAGATCGTGCTCGACGGCGGCGCCTACGCCTCGTCCACAGCCTCGGTCGTCGGCAACGCGGCCTCCCTCTCGGTCGGCCCGTACGTCATCGACGACGTCGAGATCGAGGCGATCGGCCTCTACAGCAACAACCCGCCCTGCGGCGCCATGCGCGGTTTCGGCGCGGTCCAGGCGTGCTTCGCGTACGAGGCGCAGATGGACAAGCTCGCCGCCAAGCTGGACATGGACCCGGTGGAGTTGCGGCAGAAGAACGCGATGTCGCAGGGCACGATCATGCCGACCGGGCAGCCGGTCGACGCGCCCGCGCCGGTCGCCGAACTGCTGCGCCTGGTCAAGGCCCGCCCGCTGCCGCCCGAGCAGCAGTGGACCACCACCGAGGGCTCCGACGTCCGTGCGCTGCCCGGTGGTCTCTCCAACACCACGCACGGCGAAGGCGTCGTGAGGGGTGTCGGCTATGCGGTCGGCATCAAGAACGTCGGCTTCTCCGAGGGCTTCGACGACTACTCGACCGCCAAGATCCGCCTCGAGGTCATCAACGGCGAGGCAGTCGCGCTGGTCCACACCGCCATGGCGGAGGTCGGCCAGGGCGGTGTCACCATCCACGCGCAGATCGCCCGTACGGAACTCGGCGTCCAGCAGGTCACCATCCACCCCGCCGACACCCAGGTGGGATCGGCCGGTTCGACCTCCGCGGGCCGTCAGACGTACATGACCGGCGGCGCCATCAAGAACTCCTGCGGACTCGTCCGCGAGAAGGTCCTGGAGATCGGCCGGCGCAAGTTCGGTTCGTACCACCCGGCATGGGCGAACGCCGAACTCCTCCTGGAGGGCGGCAAGGTCGTCACCGACGGCGGCGAAGTCCTCGCCGACCTCGTGGACGTCCTCGAGGACGAGGCCGTGGAGATCGAGGAGGAGTGGAGGCACCGCCCCACCCAGGCCTTCGACCTCGTCACGGGACAGGGCAACGGCCATGTGCAGTACGCCTTCGCCGCGCACCGCGCGGTCGTCGAGGTGGACACCGAGCTCGGCCTCGTCAAGGTCGTCGAGCTCGCGGTCGCCCAGGACGTCGGCAAGGCGCTCAACCCGCTCTCCGTGATCGGCCAGATCCAGGGCGGCACCGTCCAGGGGCTGGGCGTCGCGGTGATGGAAGAGATCATCGTCGACCCGAAGACCGCGAAGGTGCGCAACCCCTCCTTCACGGACTACCTGCTCCCCACCATCCTCGACACGCCGACCATCCCGGTCGACTACCTCGAACTGGCCGACCCGAACGCGCCGTACGGCGTGCGCGGTATCGGCGAGGCCCCGACCCTCTCGTCCACCCCGGCCGTCCTCGCGGCGATCCGGAACGCGACGGGTCTGGAGCTCAACAAGACTCCGGTACGCCCCGAGCACCTCACCGGGACCTGAGTCACCAAGCTCTCCGGGCGGCACGGGGCGGGAACGTCACACTTCACCCCCGCGCCGCCCGGAGCCCCAAGTGCCGCACCGCTCGCGGCCTTGCACCACAGCAGCACCGATTCACCGCACCACCCCGTTCGTCTCGGGCCGTCCCCCGGGTCGTGCAGCCAACAGCACATCCCAAATTCCGTAGAACGCATGCGGATGCCCCTGTGAACCTTGGGAGTTAGGCATCATGACCCAGCAGTCCACTGAGCCGAAGACCACGGCGGAGGACGCCGGCGCGGGAACGCGCCAGCCCGCCGGAAGGTCCTGGCTCGACCGGTACTTCCACATAACCAAGAGAGGTTCGACCGTCGGCCGGGAGGTGCGCGGCGGCATCACCACCTTCATGGCGATGGCCTACATCGTCCTTCTGAACCCGGTGATCCTGTCGGGCGCCGATGCGACAGGCCACCATCTCGACGGCGGCCAGATCACCACGGCCACCGCACTCGCCGCAGCGGTCACCACCCTCGTGATGGGCTTCGTCGGCAATGTGCCGCTGGCCCTCGCCGCGGGCCTCGGTGTCTCCGCGGTCATGGCCTACCAGGTCGCCCCGGAGATGACCTGGGGCAACGCGATGGCGATGTGCATCATCTACGGTGCCATCATCTGTCTGCTGGTGGTCACCGGCCTCCGCGAACTCATCATGAACGCCATCCCGCTGGCGCTGAAGCACGCCATCACCATGGGTATCGGCCTCTTCGTCTGCCTCATCGGCCTGGTCCAGGCCGGCTTCGTCACCGGAATGAAGGGCCCCGGAGGCCTCTCCGGCGCCAAGCCGATCCAGCTGGGCACGAGCGACATGCTCACCGGCTGGCCGGTGCTGTGCTTCGGTGTCACCGTTCTGCTGATCTTCGTGCTGCAGGTCCGCAAGGTCCCCGGCGCGATCCTCATCGGCATCGTCGGCGGCACGATCGTCGCAGCGGTGGTCCACCAGGCGGCCGGACTCACCCAGAAGGACTGGGGCCTCAACGCCCCCGCGCTCAAGGGCTCCATCGTCAGCGCGCCGGACTTCGGCCTCTTCGGCAAGGTCTCCTTCAGCGGAATCGGTGACGTCGGCGGCATCACCGTCGGCGTGATCGTCTTCACCCTGGTGCTCGCCGGCTTCTTCGACGCGATCGGCACGATCATCGGCGTCGGCCAGCAGGCCAACCTCGTCGACAAGGACGGGAAGATGCCGGGCCTCAACAAGGCCCTGACCATCGACGGTGCCGGCGGCATCGTGGGCGGCCTCTCGGGCGCATCGGGCCAGACGGTCTTCGTCGAGTCCACCGCGGGCGTCGGCGACGGTGCCCGCACCGGTCTCGCCAGCGTCGTCACCGGTCTCGCCTTCGCCCTCTGCCTGGTCTTCACCCCGCTGGCCCAGCTGATCCCGACCCAGGTCGCGGCAGCCGCCCTCGTCGTCATCGGCTCGATGATGCTGACCAACGCCAAGCACATCGACTGGAACGACCAGGCCACCTCCATCCCGGTGTTCCTGACCACCGTTCTGATGCCGTTCGCCTACTCCATCACCGTGGGCATCGCGGCCGGCGTCATCTCCCACGTCCTCATCAAGGCCGCTCAGGGCAAGGCCCGCGAGATCGGCTGGCTGATGTGGGTGCTCGCCGCGGTGTTCCTGGCCTACTTCGCACTCCACCCCATCGAGAGCTGGCTGGGCGTCAAGTAGCGCCCGCCCCCCTCCCCGCATCCTGAAGGAGACCTCACATGCTGGACATCGCCGAAGAGCTCAACCGGTGGGTCGAGCAGGGACGCGTGTTCGCCGTCGCCACCGTGGTGGCCGTCGGCGGCAGCGCACCTCGCCAGCCCGGAGCCGCGCTCGCCGTGGACTCCGAAGGCACGGCGATCGGGTCGGTCTCCGGAGGATGCGTGGAGGGGGCGGTCTACGAACTCTGCAAGCAGGCCCTGGAAGACGGCGAAACCGTCATGGAGCGCTTCGGCTACTCCGACGACGACGCCTTCGCCGTGGGCCTGACCTGCGGCGGAATCATCGACATCCTGGTCACCCCGGTCCGCGCGGACTCACCCGCGCGCGAGGTGTACAGGGCAGCGCTGGCCGCCGCCGCACGGGGGTCGGCGGCGGCCGTGGCCCGCATCACGGAAGGGCCGGCCGAGCTGATGGGCCGCGCGATTCTGGTACGTACCGACGAAGGACCCCACCTGGGGACCCTCGGCGGCCACCCCGCACTCGACCGCACGGCGGCGGCCGAGGCCCGCGCCCTGCTGGACGCGGGCCGCACCGGAACGGTCACCATCGGGGAAGGCTTCGCCTCCGAGGACGAAGATGGCAGCGAAGGCGGAGCGCAGCGGAGCGGCTCGCGCTGCGGGCAGCCGCTCACGCTCCTCGTCGAGTCGAGCGTGCCGCCGCCCCGCATGATCGTCTTCGGGGCCATCGACTTCGCCTCCGCCCTGGTCAGGGTGGGCAAGTTCCTCGGCTACCGCGTCACGGTCTGCGACGCCCGCCCGGTCTTCGCCACCGCCGCCCGCTTCCCGGATGCCGACGAGATCGTCGTCGACTGGCCGCACCGCTATCTGGAGACGGCCGAGGTCGACAGCCGCACCGTCCTCTGCGTCCTCACCCATGACGCGAAGTTCGACGTACCCCTCCTCGAACTCGCTCTGAAACTTCCCGTCGCCTACGTCGGCGCGATGGGTTCGCGACGCACCCACCTCGACCGCAACGCGCGCCTGCGCGAGGTCGGCGTCACCGACATGGAGCTGGCGCGGCTGCGCTCGCCGATCGGCCTCGACCTCGGGGCGCGTACGCCCGAGGAGACCGCCCTGTCCATCGGCGCGGAGATCGTCGCCAACCGGCGCGGCGGCACCGGGACCTCCCTCACCGGCGCCCACACCCCCATCCACCACGACGGCTCACGCGCGGTGGCCGGCCGGATAGGTTCCGTCGCCTGACGCCAGGGCCGAGCCGAGCGGCCGACTCCGCGGGGTCCGGACTCTTGACGCGCGCATGTCGCTCATTGAGTCTCGTGTGGGAGCGCTCCCGCACCTACCCGTGACCCTCTGGAGTGAACCCGTGAAGCGTCTGAGACCCGCCCTGCTCGCCTGCGCCGCACTCGCCGCCGTGGTGATGCCGTCGCACCCCGCCGCAGCCGACGGCGCCTCTTCGTCCGCCGCCCACAGCCCGCGCCTCTACACCCCGGCCGCCAACCCGGCCGCGTACCGCCAGGCTCTCGATCTCGTCCGTGCCGGTCAGTACCGGGATGCCGCAGGACTCATCGCCACGGTCAACACCCCGCAGGCCGTCTGGTACGGCGACCAGACCCCGGCCGAGGTCGAGCGGCAGGCCCGCGCCGTGGTCAGGGACGCGGGCCGCGAGGTGCCCGTCTTCGCCCTCTACGACATCCCCGGACGCGACTGCTCCAACTACTCCGCAGGGGGCGCCGCCGACACCACCGAGTACAAGGCCTGGATCGACGCGGTCGCGCGCGGCATCGGCACGCACGACGCCATCGTCGTCCTCGAACCCGACGCGCTCGCTCTCCTGCCCTCCGACTGCGGCCAGGACGACGCGCAGGGCACGAAGACCGCCGCCCGCTACACCGAGGTCAACTACGCCGTCGACACCCTCGAACCCCTGCACGGGACCAAGGTCTATCTCGACACCGGGCACCCGGGCTGGCACAGCGTCGGCGACATCGTGCCCCGGCTGATCGCGGGCGGTGTATCCCGGGCGGCCGGCTTCTACACCAACGCCTCCAACTACCAGACCGACGACGCCAACTCCTGGTACGGGAAGCTGATTTCGTCCTGCCTGTCGTACGCGGAAGGTGGCGGGAACCCCGTCGACTGCCCCAACCAGTACTGGCCGCGCGCCGACGCCCAGACCTGGCTGGACACCCATGTGCACGCCGACCCGGCCCGGATGGCGCACTTCGTCACCGACACGAGCCGCAACGGCCAGGGCCCCTGGACCCCTCCCGCGGGCAAGTACACCGACGCCCAGGACTGGTGCAACCCGCCGGGACGCGGCCTCGGCGCCCGGCCCACGCTGCGCACCGGCGACCCTCTCCAGGACGCCAAGCTGTGGATCAAGACCCCGGGCGAATCGGACGGCCTGTGCCTGCGCGGCACCCAGGGACCCGAGGATCCCGAGCGCGGAACGGTCGACCCGGCGGCGGGGGACTGGTTCCCGGCCCAGGCGCTTGAGCTGATCAGGTCGGCGAACCCGCCCGTACTGCCCTGACAACGCGTGGAACGACCTTGCGGAGATTAGCGTCTACCCCGGTGGACCAGAGGTTAATCCCGAGAGGCAGTGGTGAGAATGGCCGTCGACGCATCAAGCGTCACCACCCCGCGAGATCCGGGCGAGGAACCCGGAAAGCGAGGGTGGCGTGATCGCGGAGGTGACCGCGAGCGTCGTACGACGTCCTGGACGGCCCTGCTGTCCCTGCTGCCCCTCGGGCTCCTCGCGATCGCCTGCTGGTACGGGCAGTACGTACGCCCCAGCGCCGACGAATGGTGCTTCCTTCCG
The DNA here is from genome assembly GCF_017315755.1 of Streptomyces beijiangensis. Lineage (GTDB taxonomy): Bacteria > Actinomycetota > Actinomycetes > Streptomycetales > Streptomycetaceae > Streptomyces > Streptomyces beijiangensis. The sequence goes on along the minus strand of NZ_JAFLRJ010000279.1, from coordinate 7,873 downwards.
CGCGTGCGCGACCAGGGCGTCTCCGGTCTTGTCGACCGTTTCTACAACGTCGACAACGGACGGGTCGCCAACGCCCTGATGGTCGGGGCGTACGCGAAGTTCGGCGTCGCGGGCCACCAGTGGTTCGGCCCGGTCAGCGCCGTGATCATGCTGGCGGCACTGTGGATCCTGACCGTCCTGGTCCTGCGCAGGCTCGGTCAGCGGGTGCCGCTGGGCATCCCCCTGCTGATCGCCCTGACGGTCTCGGTGGTCTTCTTCTTCGCCTGCGTGAACATCTACAAGACGTTCTACTGGCCCGCCGCCTCCGTGTCGCACACGATGGCGCCGATCCTGGCCGCCGCGGTCGCGAACCCGCTGCTGCTCGCCCACGGCCGGGCGGGCCGGATCGCGGCCCTGGTCCTCACGGTGGTCGGCGGGGTGTTCATCGGGACGCTCTCCGAGGAGACCTCGATGATCGTCCTGGTCGTCGGCGGGACGATCATTCTCTTCGCGCATCTGTTCTTCACTGAGCGGGTACGCGGCTACATCCGGACCTGGGCCGGCTGCTACATGCTCGGCATCGCCGTCGGCATGGTCATCCTGATGACCTCGCCCGGCTCGGTGCACCGACGCCAGCGCTACGGCGCCCAGTCGACCACCGACATGCTCTCGCCGCACAACCTGACGGTCGCGTTCAAGGCGTACGCGCACATCCTGGTGAAGACCATGCCCACCTGGCAGTACCTGGGTGCGGTCGCGGCCGGCGTGATCCTCGGTCTGGTGGTGCGGAGCGCCGGGCGCCGGAGTACCGCGCTGAAGCCGGTCAGGCCCCTGGTCCTGGCCGGGCTCGGCGCGCTGGTCTGCCTGGTCTCCGGCTACCTCTGCACGGTGATCACGCTGCCCGTGTTCGGCTCAAGGGCGACGTCCACGGACCGCGTCTGGAACGACTGGCTGCTGCTGTACATCCTGCTGTTCGTCGGCGTCGGCGTGATGCTGGGCCGCGCGCTGCGGCTGCGTACGAACAGCAGGAGCGTGACGGGAGCGGCGACGCTGGCCGCCGCGGCGGTGTACGCGGGCGTCTGCCTGTCACTGGTGGCTCCGATGACCCACCTCGGTCACCAGATGCATGTGAGGGCGGAGAAGTTCGACCGTCAGGACGCGTATCTGAGGGAGCAGGCGGCGGAGGGCAAGAAGACGGCCCCGTACACGCCGACCCGAGTGGGCCACATGCTGGAGCCGTTCGGGATGAAGAGCGGGTGGCCGGTGCAGTGCGCCGCCCAGTGGTACCACCTGGACAAGCTCACACACGGGACGCGGATTCCCTGACCCCGGGATCCCCCTGGGCACCGGGACCCTCGGTCTCCGGCTGGGCCGTCACCCCCGAGGTGATGGCCCAGCGGGCCAGCAGGAACGAGGCGGGCGTGATGAGGACACCGGCGAGCAGCGCTGCGATGTCCTTGTTCATTCCCAGCCGGCTCACAGCGAGGTAGAGCAGGATGCCACTGCCGACGACGTTGACGATCCCCGACAGGGGATAGCGGAGGAAGCCCCGCCACGTCGGCCTGGTGCGGATGGTGATGTACGAGTTGAGCAGGAACGAGCCGATGATGCTGACGATCCAGCCGATCACATGAGCGGCGAGGTACGGGATCCAGCGGTTCAGCGGGGCGTAGACCGCGTAGTAGACAGCGGTGTTGGCCAGTCCGATCGCGGCGAACGTGACGAACTGGCCGAGCGTGCGGGTACGTGCCTTCAAGACTGCGGCCGTCCCTGGGCGGTGGCCGCGGCGGTGAGCCGGACGGGGGCGGCGAAGTTCTCCGTGCTCTCGTCCGTCTCGCGGACCACGTAGTGCGGGCGGCGCTTCGACTCGTGGTAAATACGGCCGACGTACTCGCCGACGACCCCGAGCGTGGCGAGCTGGACGCCGGCGAGCGCCACGATCGCGCTGAGCAGGGTCGCGTAACCCGGGGTGTCGACGCCGTTCATGGCGCTGTTGACGACGATCCACAGGGCGTAGACCAGGGCGGACACAAAAAGCCAGAGGCCGGTGTGGATCGCCAGGCGCAGCGGACGGCTGTTGAAGGAGATCAGTCCGTCGATGCCGTAATTGAGCAGCCGCTTGCCGCCCCACTTCGATTCGCCCGCCGCCCGCTCGACGTTCTGGTACGTGAAACTGACGGTGTCGAAACCGATCCAGGAGAAGAGCCCCTTGGAGAAACGGTTGGACTCCGGGAGCGAGAGAATCGAGTCCACCGCGCGGCGCGAAAGGAGCCGGAAGTCGCCGGCCCCGTCGATGACCTCGACTTCCATGGCGCGGCGCACCAGGCGGTAGTACGTCTTGCTGAAAGCGCTGCGCACCGCGCCTTCGCCGGTCCGGTCGCGCTGGGCGATGACCTGATCGTAACCGTGGCCGTTCAGCTCCAGCATGCGGGGGATGAGCTCCGGCGGGTGCTGGAGGTCGGCGTCCATGATCACGACAGAGTCGCCCTTTGACATCCGCAGGCCCGCGAGCATGCCGGGCTCCTTGCCGAAATTGCGGCTGAAGGAGGTGTAGCGCACTCGCGGGTCCGTCTCGGCGAGGGCCCGCAGCAGGTCGAGGGTGTTGTCGCTGCTCCCGTCGTCGACGTAGCAGATCTCGAAGGACTCCCTGGTCGGTTCGAGTGCCGAGATCAACGCGGCGTGGAACGCGTCTATGACCTCGCCCTCGTTGAAGCACGGTACGACGACCGATAGGTAGACCATGTCTCTTCTCACTCCGTGTCTGTCATGCGAGCAGCGATTCCAGACGTGTGACTCGCATACATGAAGAATGGTTGTGAGGCGATCGAGGTTGCCTGCGTTATCCAAACTTTCCAGGATCAAGGCAATTAGTGCGACCGGGCGGCAGCCGCGCACCTCCCTGGATCTCTCTGGATCTCCCTGTATCTCAGCCGGGCAGGTGCAGGGTGAACGCTTCCAGTGCCTCCAGCCTGCGCAGGAAATCAGCTGCGGGGAATGCTTCCGCGGCGCTCAGGACGCCGGTTTTCGACGGTCCTTCCCCACTGGTCAGCAGGGTCGCGGCCACCACCGAGGCCAGCGCGCCGACCCGCCAGATGTCATGCCCGCGTACATGGCCGTTGCGGCCGCCGCCCGAGGCGCCGACGACCTGTACGGCCACCATGAAGTCGGTCCTCGCCCGCTCCTCGGGGGTGGCGTCCTCACTGCTGAAGATCTGCTCCTCCTCGAAGGTGCTCGATGTGAGCTGCGCCTCGACCGTGCGGGCCGGGATGTGCCGGGGGATCGTGACGATCTCACCGGAAGGGAAGGGGGCGATGACGCTCCGTGGTCCTACCGGAGGCGGGAAGGGGAACACTGCGTTGCGGATCTCGACCGGGCCCACCCGGAGGGCACCGTCGGTGAAGCTGACCCGGTCGATCTCGCCGATCAGGAGCTCGGCGGTGTTCCTTGCCCCCTTGGTCATGCGCCAGCCGGTCACCGAGTAGCCGACGGTCACCCGGTCGGCGTCGGGCATCCCCTCGGCCACCGCGGCGGCGAGCAGGTCGCCGAGCCCGCCGTAGAAGCTCATCTGCGGGATCATCACCGCGCCGGTGCGTCCGGCTGTCGCCTGGAGGGTCTCGAAGAGGTTCTTGACGGGGTGCGGCTCGATCGCGTGGTCGATGTAGTGCGTGCCGGCCTCGGCCGCGGCGGTGGCGACCGGCATCCCGGTGGTGGTGAAGGGCCCGGCGCAGTGGATCAGTACGTCCGCGGCCTCGGCGAGGCGGCGCAGGGCGGCCGGGTCGTCGAGGGGTGCGGTCTGGGTGCGTACGAGACCGGGCGAGCCGAGTTCCCCGGCCAGGGCGTGCAGGGCGTCCGCGTTGCGCCCGGCCAGCAGGACGGCCTGACCCCGGGAGAGGAGTTCGGCGGCGACCAGGCGTCCGGTGTGCCCGGTGGCTCCGTAGACGGCGAAGAGAGGTGCGGTGCTGTTCATGTCCGCTCACTTCCATACCAAAGGTATGTAACCTGGCTTGGTAAGTTACGTACCGCCGGTATGACTGTCAAGGGAAGAGTGCGGTGGCGTGATGCGCAGGACCCAGGCGGAGCGGTCGGGCGCGACCACTGCCCAACTGCTGGACGCTGCGAGGGAGTTGTTCGGGCGGGACGGTTACGCGGCCACGTCCATCGACGCCGTCGCCGCGGAGGCGGGCATGACCAAGGGGGCGGCGTACCACCACTTCCCGGGGAAGGCAGGTCTCTTCCGCGCAGTCTTCGTCGTCCAGCAGGAGCGGATGGCGGCAGCCCTGGAGGCGGCAGCGGCAGCCGAACCCGACCCCCGGGCGGCGCTGCGCGCGGGCTGTCTGACGTTTCTGGAGCGCTGCCTGGACCCGGACTTCCGCCGGATCGTGCTGCTCGACGGTCCTTCCGTGCTGGGCTGGGAGACCGTCCGTGCGATCGAGTACGCCCATACGCTGCGCGTGCTGCGCGCCGGTATGACGGTCCTTCATGAACCGGACGGCGATGGCGACTTGACCGCACGGTGCCAGCTGGCCTTCGGTGCGCTCTGCGAGGCGGGCATGATGCTCGCCAGATCCGACGACCCGGCGAGGGCGCTGCCCGTGGTGGCCGCGGAGGCGGAGCGGCTGCTCGGACTCGGCCGCTGAGGGCGCTCAGCCGCTGAGGGCGCCGAGAGCCTCCGTGAGGCGCGGGGCGACCTCGCGCGCGGCCCATTCGACCTGCTCGGGCGGGTAGACGCGCGGGACCACCTCCACCAGCATGATCAGGTGGAGGTAGCCGCGGTAGAGGGCGAGCCGGCGGCGCACGGACGCGTCGAAGGCGAGGGGCCCGCCCGTCTCCCCGTACCCCGCCAGGAAGTCCTTGTCGTCCTCGATGTCCCCGAAGAGGGCGAGCGAGACGAAGTCCGCGACCGGGTCGCCCCAGAACATCCGCTCGCCGTCGATGATGCCGCCGATCCCGCGGGCCCCCGGGGCGCCGTCGACCAGGATGTTTCCCTCCCAGAGGTCGAAGTGGACCAGGGCGGGGCGGCTCACCTCGTCGAGTACGTCGGCGGACCCGGCCAGCACCTTCCTGATGTGGTCCACCGGAAGCGGGAGCCGGGCGCCGTACCGCTCGGCGTCGTCGAGCACCGCGTCGGTCATCGCGGTGAACGCCTCCCGCCAGGTGGGCACCAACGGCCCCCAGGGCTCGCCCGGGTAGCCGAAGCCCGGGCCGGCGACCGTGTGCGCCCGCCCCACGAGACGGCCCAACTCCCTTCGGAGAGACCCTCGTTCCTGGTCGGTGAGGGGTCCTGCCTGGTGCCACGGGACACCGGGCAGGGCGCTCATCGCCAGAAAGGGCTCCGCTCCGCCGAATTCTGCCTGGACCACTTCGGGGACCGGCGCCGAGACTGCGGCGGCCGCGCCGAAGTAGACCGCCTCGCCGTACAACAGTCCGTGCTCATAGCGCAGTCGGGGCGTTCCGGCGGGCGGTGGAACCTTGACCACCCACTCGCTGCCGTCCTGGAGAGTGACCCGGGTGACCGTGTTGTACGTACCGCCGGAGAGCGGTTCGCGGCGCACCACCGCGTCGCTGACGCGTGCACATCCTTCGGGGAACAAGCGGGCTCCTGTCGGGTCGGTCGCGTCAGGGGGTGGTCACCACCGGCCGCGGTGCGGGCGCCATCCCGCTGCCGATGAAGAAACTCGGGTGCGGCGGCTGGTTGTAGGCGGTGTTCTGCCAGGCCAGGGCCGTGCGGTACATGGTGTCGTGGAGGAGCGTGGTGATCCTGGTGCTCGTCTCGTACGGAGTCGAGTAGATCCGCAGCGCGGAGTTGTCGGTGGTCGGCCACACCACCTCCTCGCGCCAGTCCCCGAGGATATCGCCCGACAGCGAAGGCGTGGCCTTGGTGGTGTTGTTGGAGTGCACGCCCGCGCCGGTCAGCAGCCGGGTGTCGGCGCTGGTGCCGTACTTGTCGATGTGGGTGGCGTCGAGGAGCTCGCGGGTGGTGTCCCCGTCCCACCAGGACAGGAAGTTGGTGCTGGAGGGCTTGCGGCCGACGACCGTGCCCGCGGTGTTGCGGATGTCCGGCTCCGCCGACGACCAGGATTCCGCGCCGGGGCTTCCGGACCAGATGTCGTCCGAGACGCCCCGCCCGTTGTCACCGTTGGCGGCGGTCGACCAGAGCACCTGGCCGGTCTTCGCGTCGGCGAACCACGACGACGGCTTCGAGGAGTCCTCGTCGACCTTGAACTCCTCAAGACCGGGGCGTGAGGGATCCAGATCGCCTACGTGCAGGGCGTCGCCGTGGCCGTTCTTCGTGGTCCACAGGCCCGATCCGTTGTCGTCGATCGCCATTGAGCCGTAGACGATCTCGTCCTTGCCGTCCTGGTCCACATCGGCGACGGACAGGCTGTGATTGCCCTGACTGTCGTACCCCTTGCCGCTGTTGGTCGATGAGCTGGTGTCGAAGGTCCAGCGGCGGGTGAAGGCCCCGCCGCGCCAGTCCCAGGCGGCGACGACGGTACGGGTGTAGTAGCCGCGCGCCATGATCAGCGAGGGGCGGGCGCCGTCGAGATAGGCCGTACCGGCCAGGAAGCGGTCCACGCGGTTGCCGTACGAGTCGCCCCAGGAGGAGACCGTGCCGCGCGCAGGGACGTAGTCGACCGTGCCCATGGCCGCGCCCGACTGCCCGTTGAACATGGTCAGGAACTCCGGCCCTGACAGGACGTAGCCGCTGGAGTTGCGGTAGTCGGCGGACGCGGTGCCGATGACCTTGCCCGCGCCGTCGACCGTCGCGTCGGCGGTCTTCATGGCCACCTCGGCCTTGCCGTCGCCGTCGTAGTCGTACACCTGGAACTGGGTGTAGTGCGCCCCGGAGCGGATGTTCCTGCCGAGGTCGACGCGCCAGAGACGGGTGCCGTCGAGCTTGATGCCGTCGACGATCGTGTTGCCGGTGTAGCCGGACTGGGAGTTGTCCTTGGCGTTGGTCGGCGTCCACTTCAGTACGAAGTCGAGTGCGCCGTCCCCGTCGAGATCGCCGACGCTCGCGTCGTTCGCCTCGTAGGTGTACGCCACCCCGTCCGGGGTGGTGCCGCCGGCCGGCGCGGAGATCGGGACGTCCTTGTAGCCGGTACGGAACTGGACGGCGTGGACCGAGTCGCCCTGCTCCACGCCGTTGACGACGGCGCGCACCGTGTAGTCGGCCTGGGCCGACCCTCCGGAGTGGAAGTAGTTCGTGGAGCCGGTGACCGGGGCGGAGTTGAGCTTCGTACCGGCCCGGTAGACGTTGAAGGCCACCGTGTCGGAGTCGGTGCCCAGCCAGCGCCAGCTGACCAGGTTCCCCGCGTCGGTGTGCACGCTGACGACGCCCCGGTCCAGCGCCTCGACCTGACGGGCGGTCGCCGCGGACGAGGTGCCTGGCAGGGCGATCAGTCCGGCGCCGGCGAGGACGCCGGCCAGGACGGTGCTGAGCAGATGGCGTCGGCGGGATCTGGGTGAATGCGCGTGCGGGTGCTGCACGGTGAATCCTCCTGCGCGGTGGAAGGCATGTCCGTGCGGCTGTCGCCGCCGGGGCGCGAAAGGTTGCCGGGTCCGGTGTGATCCCTCCGGACAACCCCTACGAGCTGGTGGAGGTGGGCCAGCGCCAGGCGGCCCACCCGGCGAGCTCTTCGCGGTCGGCGAGGCCGAGGGTGGCGAGGATGTCGCGGACGCGGTCGCCGACGGCCCGTGCGTCGAGCCGCAGCCGTACGGCGATCGCCTCGTCGGAGAGACCGATGGCGACCTGCTGGGCCACCGCGACTTCGGTGGCGCTCAGCGGCCTGCGGTAGGCGATGGGGGCGGGCGGCGGTGGGGTCAGCGGGGCGTTGAGGGCGTAGGCGACCGCTTCGGGCATGTCCATGAGGGCGCCTTCGTTGAAGGCCCG
>NZ_JAFLRJ010000278.1 GCF_017315755.1 Streptomyces beijiangensis | reverse complement strand
CGAAGGTCGCGTACGGCGGGGCTCAGCGCGTCGCGAAGGGCTGGTCCGTGGGGACGATCTCCTTGCCCAGCGGCAGCAGTGAGAGCGGGACCAGCTTGAAGTTGGCCACGCCCAGCGGGATCCCGATGATCGTGATGCACAGCGCGATGCCCGTGAAGATGTGGCCCAGCGCCAGCCACCAGCCCGCCAGGATCAGCCACAGGACATTGCCGATGCAGGAGGGTGCGCCCGCGTCGCGGCGGTCCACCGTCGTGTAGCCGAAGGGCCAGAGGGCGTAGATGCCGATACGGAACGCGGCCAGGCCGAACGGGATGCCGATGATCGTGATGCAGAGGATGACCCCGGCCAGCATGTAGCCGAGGAACATCCAGAAGCCGCAGAGGATCAGCCAGATGATGTTCAGGATGGTCTTCACGGGCGTCCTGCCATTTTCTCGAGTCGGGCGATGCGTTCTGCCATGGGCGGGTGCGTGGAGAACATCTTGGAGAGGCCCTGGCCCGGGCGGAACGGGTTCGCGATCATCATGTGGCTCGCGGTCTCGATACGGGGCTCGGGCGGGAGCGGCAGCTGCTTCGTACCGATGTCCAGTTTGTGGAGGGCGCTGGCCAGGGCCAGCGGGTCGCCGGTGAGCTGGGCTCCGGAGGCGTCCGCTTCGTACTCCCGGGAACGGCTCACGGCGAGCTGGATCACGGTGGCCGCCAGAGGGCCCAGGATCATGATCAGGAGCATGCCGAGGAGTCCGGGGCCGTCGTCGTCGTCCGAGCGCCCGATGGGGATCAGCCAGGCGAAGTTGACCAGGAACATGACGACCGAGGCCAGGGCTCCCGCCACCGACGAGATCAGGATGTCCCGGTTGTAGACGTGGCTCAGCTCGTGGCCGATGACGCCTCGGAGCTCGCGCTCGTCCAGGATCTGCAGAATGCCCTCCGTGCAGCAGACCGCGGCGTTGCGCGGGTTCCTGCCGGTCGCGAAGGCGTTCGGGGCCTGGGTCGGGGAGATGTAGAGGCGGGGCATGGGCTGGCGGGCGGCCGTGGAGAGCTCACGGACCATGCGGTAGAGCTCGGGGGCCTCGAATTCGCTGACGGGGCGGGCCCGCATGGCGCGCAGGGCGAGCTTGTCGCTGTTCCAGTACGCATAGGCGTTGGTGCCGAGCGCGACGACGAGCGCGACGATCAGGCCCGTACGGCCGAAGAAGCTTCCGATGACGAGGATGAGGGCGGAGAGGCCCCCGAGAAGTACTGCTGTCCTCAGTCCGTTGTGCCGGCGGTGCACGGTAGCCCTCCAAATGGTGCGGCAGGGGAACCCTTTGCGGTTGTCTCCAGTGGACCCTTCTGTACTGGTCAACGCCAGGCAGAGGGAGCTAGTTCCCTTGTGCGCGCGGGCGGCCGTGTCCGCCGTACGGGTGTCAGGGGGTGTCCGGCGGATCAGGCCGCCCTTGGTCGGCGTTGAAACTTTCACTTCTGGTGAGCGGTGGTCTGGTGGGTGCAGCTGCAAGGCGGAGGAGGGAGTCAATGCGGAGCATTGGCGACTGACGACAACGCCGGAGGGGGTCCCCCCTGCTCCTTAAGAGCTTGGGGGAGTGCGTGCCAGACCACCGCGACCGCGGCATGATCCGCCGGGCGCTCCCTAGCGAGGAGCCGGGAGGCCTGCCAGTGCCAGTGCCTCGGAGTCGGGCTTGATCTCACTGGTGCAGTGGGCGCAGCGCGAGGCGATGGCGGGGATCTCCGTGTAGCAGCGGGGGCAGTCGCGCAGGGCGGCCTTGATGTCGACCGGCTTGTCGGAGGTGAACCGCGACTGGATCTTGGCGAGGGGCGCTATGACGGCGAAGTAGAGGACCGCCGCGGTGACGATGAAGGCGACCGCGGCGTTGATGAGCACGCCGTACTTGAACTTCGCGCCGCTGACGGTGAAGACGGCCGTACTGAAGTCACCCATCGCGGAGCTGGTCGCGAGCCCGATCAGCGGGGTGATGAAGGCCGTGCTCAAGGCGGTCACGACAGCGGTGAACGCCGAACCGACGGCGAGGCCGACCGCCATGGCTATGACGTTTCCGCGGAGGATGAATTCCTTGAAGCCGCTCAGCACTGCCTGCTCCTCGATGTCTGTGTGTGTGGGGGGTGGGGGGACGGTCAGCCCGCGACCGTAGCAAATCTCAGAAGAGGGTGACTGCCGCGTAGTGCAGCACCAGCTCGGGGACGCCGGAGAGGACGACGGCGACGGCTGCCGCGAGGGCGATCGTCGCGGTGATCGCGGTCGGGGCGCGGTGCTTCACCGGCTCGCCCTCGGGGGCGCGGAAGAGGGTCGCCGTCCACTGGAGGTAGTAGTAGAGGGCGATGACGACGTTCACCGCCATGACGACCGCGAGCCAGCCGAGCCGCGCGTCGACCGCCGCCTGGAAGACCGTGACCTTGGCGAAGAGGCCGATGATGCCCGGCGGCAGGCCTGCCAGGCAGAGCAGGAAGAAGGCCATCGCGAGGGCGGCGAGGGGGCGGGAGGCGTAGAGGCCGCGGTAGTCGGAGATGCGGTTGTCGGGGTTCGCACGGGATACGAGGGCTGCTACCGCGAAGGCGCCGAGGTTCACGACGGCGTACATCAGGGCGTACGCGACGGTGGCGCCCACCTCGTCGTCCGTGGTGTACGCGGCTGCCGCGATCGGGACCAGGAGGTAGCCGGCCTGGGCGACGGACGACCAGGCGAGGAGCCGTACGGCGCTGTGGGCGCGGGTGGCCTGCTGGCGCAGGGCCGCGACGTTGCCGACCGTCATCGTGAGCGCCGCGAGGACCGCGATCGCAGGACCCCAGACGTCGGCGTACGCGGGGAACGCCATGACCGTGACGAGGATCAGGCCGGAGAAGCCGACCGCCTTGCCGACCACGGAGAGGTACGCGGCGATGGGGAGCGGGGCGCCGACGTAGGTATCGGGGACCCAGAAGTGGAAGGGGACGGCGGCCGTCTTGAAGGCGAAGCCGACCAGGGTGAGGACGACGCCGGCCTGGGTGAGGGTGTCGAGCTGGGGGTCGATCTGGGCGTCGGCGATGCGGTTGAGGTAGAGGGTGCCTGTCGCCGCGTACACGAAGCTGATGCCCAGGAGCATCACGGCTGTCGCGGTGACGGAGGAGAGGAAGAACTTCAGCGCCGCTTCGGAGGAGCGTGCGTCGCCGCGCTTGAGGCCCACCAGTGCGAAGGCGGGGAGCGAGGCGACCTCCAGGGCGACCAGCAGGGTGGCGAGGTCGCGGGAGGCGGGGAGCAGCGCTGCGCCGGAGGCCGAGGAGAGCAGGAGGAACCAGAACTCGCCCGCGGGGAGCTTCTTCTCGGCGGTGGGGGTGAGGGAGAGCAGCGCCGTGAGGAGCGCGCCGGCCAGGACCAGGAGCTGGATGGCGAAGGCGAAGCGGTCCACGGTGTAGCTGCAGGCGGCGGGGTCGGTGGTGAGGCAGAAGGTGCTGCGCTTCTCCTCGTAAAGAGGGATGAGCGCGAGGAGCGAGGCGACCAGGCCGGTGACGGAGATCGCGCCGAGGAGCGGCTTGCGGTCCTCTCGTACGAAAAGATCCGTGACCAGGACGATCAGGGCGGTCGCTGCGGCGATCGTGGGGGGCGCGATGGCTACCCAGTCGACGGACTGGACGAGGGAGCTCATGCCTTGCCTCCTGCGAGAAGCTTCTGGACGGCCGGGTCGGAGAGGCCGAGGAGGGCCGCGGGCCAGAGGCCGGCGAGGACGGTGAGGGCGGCGAGGGGGGTCCAGGCTGCGAACTCGTATCCCTGGATGTCGGCGATGTACGGGGGCGTGGTTCCGGTTCCGGATTCCGTCCCGGACTGGGTCCCGGCTTCGGTGGAGTACGCGCCCATGCAGACGCGGCGGACCACCTGGAGCATGTACGCGGCGGTGAGCAGGGTGCCGACGGCGCCGATCGCCATGAAGGTCAGGAAGGCGGGGCGGCTGAGGCCCGCTGCCGGGTCGAAGGCGCCGAACAGGGTCAGCATCTCGCCCCAGAAGCCTGCGAGGCCGGGGAGGCCGAGGGAGGCGACGGCGGCGAAGGCGAGGAGGCCGCCGAGGCGGGGGGCCCGGCCGTAGAGCGCAGCTCCTGTGGTGCCGGCGAGGGTGTCGAGGTCCGCCGTGCCGTATCGGTCCTTCAACGCCCCGACCAGGAAGAAGAGGAGGCCGGTGATGAGGCCGTGGGCGATGTTGGCGAAGAGCGCGCCGTTGACGCCGGTGGGGGTCATCGAGGCGATGCCGAGGAGCACGAAGCCCATATGGCCGACGGAGGAGTACGCGATGAGGCGCTTGAGGTCGCCCTTGGCGCCGGGGCGGACCAGGGCGAGGCAGGCGAGCGATCCGTAGATGATGCCTGCGACGGCGAAGGCCGCGAGGTACGGGGCGAAGGTGTGCATGCCGTCGGGGGCGACGGGCAGCACGATGCGGACGAATCCGTAGGTACCCATCTTCAGCATGACGCCGGCGAGGAGGACCGAACCGACGGTGGGGGCCGCGGTGTGGGCGTCCGGGAGCCAGCTGTGCAGCGGCCACATCGGGGTCTTGATCGCGAGGCCGATCGCGATGGCGAGCACCGCGATGACCTCGGTGGTGTGCGTGAGGCCACGGCCGTTGTCAGTGGCGAGTGCCACCATGTCGAATGTGCCGCTCTTCAGACCGATGAGGAGCAGGCCGAGCAGCATGACGACGGAGCCGAGGAGCGTGTAGAGGATGAACTTCCAGGCCGCTGCCTGGCGTTGAGCGCCTCCCCAGCGGGCGATGAGGAAGTACATCGGGATGAGGACCATCTCGAAGGCGAGGAAGAACAGCATCAGGTCGAGTACGGCGAAGGTGGCGAGGGTGCCGGACTCGAGGACCAGGAGGAGGGCCACGAAGGCCTTGGGGGACGGGCCTTCGGGGAGCTTGAAGTAGCTGTAGAGCGCGCAGAGGAAGGTCAGCAGCGCGGTCAGGAGCAGGAGGGGGAGCGAGATGCCGTCGATGCCGAGGTGGATGTGGACGCCGAGCGCCTTGATCCAGGTGATGTCGGTGGTGGCCTGCATCTTCGACGGGTGGTCGCGGTCGAAGCCGAGCGCCAGGACGATCGCGGCGAGCAGGACCGTGCCCGTGACGATGACACCGTGGCGCAGGACCGCCTGGTCAGGTGATTTCCCCTTCAGCCCGGGCGGGGCGGGGAGAAGGGCCGCGACCGCGCCGATGAGCGGGCCGGCGACGGTGAACGCGAGAAGGAACTGCATCACGGATGCGTTGATATCGATCACGGCTCACGATCCGGCGTAGACGTTGGCGAGGGTGACTGCGGCGATCACCAGGACCACGGAGCCGGCGAGCAGGGCGCTCAGATAGGTCTGCAGGTTGCCGGTCTGGGCGCGGCGGACCAGGACTCCCAGCCAGCGCGGGACGGCGCCCGCTCCTCGTACATAGGTGTCGACGACCTCGCGGTCGAGGAAGCGGACCACCTTGGCGGCGGCCAGGACGGGGCGTACGAACAGGACGTCGTAGACCGCGTCGAGGTGGAAGCCGGTGACCGCGTGGCGGTGGAGCGGGCCGAGGAGGAGGCGGCCGGGGTCGCTGGGGTCGGGGGCCGAGGCGATCGAACCGTACGCCTGGGTGTGCGTGGCGATGGCTTCGATCTCGGAGGTGGCCGGGTCGGCGTCGGGGTGGGCTGCGACTGCCCCGAGGGGGGTGGCGGCGCCTTCCTTGAACTGCACCGCGCGCCACGCGCCGTAGGTGAGGAGGCCGCCGACCAGGGCGACCCCCGTACCGAGGACGGAGGTGGTGAGGGACGGGGAGAGGGTGTGGCCGTCGAACCAGTCGGGGAGCACGAGCGAGGTCAGGCCGAAGCCGACGGAGGGGACGGCCAGGACCCAGAGCACGGCGTTCATGACGACGGGCTGCTTGCCGTGGTCGGGGGCTTCCTGGCCGCTGCCGCGGAAGGCCATCAGCCAGAAGCGGGTGGCGTAGGCGCCGGTGAGGAGGGCGGTGGCGAGGCCCGCGAGCAGTACGGTCCAGCCCGCGGCCGTCGGGGCGATGTGGCTGTCGCCGAAGGCGGTGTGCTCGGCGGCGACCAGGACGGCTTCCTTGGAGAAGAAGCCGGCGAAGGGCGGGACCGCGGCGAGCGCGAGCAGCGCGATGGACATCGTCCAGAACGCGTCGGGGATGCGCTTGGCGAGGTTTCCCATGCGGGACATCGCCGAGAGGGAGTTGGTGCCGGCGGCGTGGATGACCACGCCGGCGCCGAGGAAGAGGAGGGCCTTGAACGCGCCGTGGGAGAGGAGGTGGAAGACGGCGGCTGAGCGGTCGCCGACGGCCAGGGCTCCGGACATGTAGCCGAGCTGGCCGATCGTCGAGTACGCGAGGACGCGTTTGATGTCGTCCTGGGCGAGGGCGGCGAGCGCCGAGCCGACCATGGTGACCGCGGCCATCACGGCGAGGACGGTGAGGGCTGCCTGGGAGGCGGCGAAGACGGGGAGGAGGCGGGCCACGAAGTAGATACCGGCGGCGACCATCGTCGCGGCGTGGATCAGCGCGGAGACCGGCGTGGGGCCGGCCATCGCGTCGGGCAGCCAGGTGTGGAGCGGGAACTGGGCCGACTTGCCCGCGACGCCCGCGAGCAGGAGCAGGGCGATCAGGGTGGGGTGGGCCAGCCCGCCGTCGGCGACCGTCTGCAGGATGCCGGTGATCCGGAACGTGCCGGCGTCGGTGGCGAGCGCGAACAGGCCGATCAGGAAGGGGACATCACCGAGCTTGGTGACCAGGAAGGCCTTGAGGGAGGCGGCGCGGGCCTCGGGCGTCTCCCAGTAGTGGCCGACCAGGAAGTACGAGCAGATGCCCATGATCTCCCAGCCGACGAGCAGCACCATCAGGTCGCCGGAATAGACGACCAGGAGCATCGCGGAGGTGAAGAGGGAGACCAGGGCCGCGTAGGAGGCGTAGCGGGGGTCGTCGCGGAGGTAGCCCGTCGAGTAGATCTGCACACAGGTGGCGACGACCGTCACCAGGATGGCGACCAGGGCGGCGAAGCCGTCGATGTGGAGGGAGAGGTCTACGGGGACCGAGCCGGTGGGGGTGAGGCGGGTCGCGGCGTCGAGCGTCTTCCCGCTGCCCTGGTGGACGGCGAGGGTGATCGCGAGCACGGCAGCGGCCAGGGTCGGCAGGACGGCCAGGGGGCGTACGAAGCCGGGGGCCGTGCGGCCGAGGAGCAGGCCTGTCGCGGCGCCCAGGAACGGAAGGAGGGGGACGAGGACGGCGAGGGTCGTGGTGGTCACGCGGCGGCCTCGGCCTTCTCGTCGGGGCTTGCGGCCTCTGCGGGCTCCCGGGACTCGGCCGTGTCGCGGAGTGCGTCGATGGCCGAGGTGGAGCGGTTGCGGTAGACCGCCAGGACGATCGCCATGCCGATGCCGATCTCGGCGGCGGCGATGGCGATCGTGAAGAGGGTGAGGGCCTGTCCTGAGTGGAGCTTGTCGCGCAGCCAGACGTCGAAGGCGACCAGGTTGAGGTTGACGGCGTTGAGCATCAGCTCGACGGCCATCAGGACCAGGATCACGTTGCGGCGGGCGAGGACTCCGTACAGCCCCGTACAGAAGAGGAGGGCGGAGAGCACGGCGGGATAGACGAGGTGCATCAGCGCTGCGCCTCCGTTTCGCTTCCGGCGTCGCTGGGGGTGTTTTTGCGGGACAGGACGATCGCGCCGATCAGGGCCGCCAGGAGGAGGACCGAGAGCGCTTCGAAGGGCAGCACCCAGTGGCGGAAGAGGACTTCGCCGGTGATCTTCGTGGAGCCCTGGGCCGGCGTGCCCCGGAGGTTGATCCAGGTCGTACGGAACGCGTCGACGACCACCCAGAGGAGCGAGGCGGCCGCGGCGACGGCGACGGCAAGGGCGACCCAGCGGTTGCCCGAATCGGCGTCGGCGGAGGGGCCGATGGGGGCCTTCGTCAGCATCAGCCCGAAGAGGAGGAGGACGACGACGGAGCCGACGTAGATCAGGACCTGGACCCAGGCGATGAACTCGGCGGTGAGGAGGAGGTACGTGCCGGCCAGTCCGCCGAGCGTCACGACCAGCCAGAGAGCGGCGTGGACCAGGTGCTTGGTGGTGACCGTCATGACGGCCGCGCCGAAGGTGACGAGGCCGATGAGGAGGAAGGCGATCTCGATGCCGGAGGGCGAGAGGAAGCCGGGGTGGCTTGTGGCGGCGAGGGTCGTCATGACTGGTCCGCCTCTTGCTGCTGCGCCTGCTGCTGCTCCAGCTGCTGTTCCTGCTGTTCCTGCTGTGCTGCCAGCTTCTCCGCCGCCTTGCGGGCCGCGGCGATCTCCTTCGGCTCCTCGGCGCCGGGGTCGAGCGCGGGCGGGGCAGGGACGGTCCACATCCAGTCGCGGAGCTTGTCGCGCTCGTGGGTGAGCTCGTGGATGTCGGTCTCCGCGTACTCGAACTCGGGCGACCAGAAGAGGGCGTCGAAGGGACACACCTCGATGCAGATACCGCAGTACATGCAGAGCGAGAAGTCGATCGCGAAGCGGTCGAGGACGTTGCGGCTGCGCTCGCGCCCGCCGGGGGTGGCGGCCGGTGTCGTCTCCTTGTGGGAGTCGATGTAGATGCACCAGTCGGGGCACTCACGGGCGCAGAGCATGCAGACCGTGCAGTTCTCCTCGAAGAGACCGATCACGCCGCGGCTACGGGGCGGGAGTTCGGGCTGCACCTCGGGGTACTGCGCGGTGACGGTCTTCTTCGTCATCGTGCGGAGAGTGACGGCCAGGCCCTTGGCAAGGCCGGATCCGGGGATGGGGGCCATTTAGCTGATCGCCACCTTCACGATGCCGGTGAGCGCGATCTGGGCGAGCGCGAGCGGGATGAGTACGGTCCAGGCGAGCTTCTGGAGCTGGTCCTCGCGCATGCGCGGGTAGGTGACCCGGAGCCAGATCACGCCGAAGGCGAGCACCGCCGTCTTGAGCAGCATCCAGACCCAGCCGAGTCCCTCGCTCCCCCACGGGCCGTGCCAGCCGCCGAGGAAGAGGACGGCGGTGAGGCCGCAGAGCACGACGATCCCCGCGTACTCGGCGAGCAGGAAGAGCGCGAAGCGGAGCCCTGTGTACTCGGTGTACGCGCCGAAGATGATCTCGGAGTCGGCCACCGGCATGTCGAAGGGCGGGCGCTGGAGTTCGGCGAGGCCCGCGGTGAAGAAGACCAGGCCGCCGACGATCTGCCACGGGATCCACCACCACGCGAAGGCGTCGAGGATGCCGGGCAGGGAGACCGTGCCGGCCGCCATCGCGACCGAGGCGGCGGTGAGCAGCATCGGGAGTTCGTACGCGAGGAGCTGGGCGGCGGTGCGCAGGCCTCCGAGGAGGCTGAACTTGTTCGCCGATGCCCAGCCGGCCATGAGCGAGCCGAGTACGCCGACGCCCATGACCGCCAGGACGAAGAAGATGCCCGCGTCGACGACCTGGCCGACCGCGCCCTCGCCGGGGCCGATCGGGATCGCGATGAGCACCAGGAGGTACGGGAGGAGGGCGACGGCGGGGGCGAGCTGGAAGATGCGGCGGTCGGCGTCGGCCGGGACGATGTCTTCCTTCTGCGCGAACTTCACGCCGTCGGCGACGAGCTGGGCCCAGCCGTGGAATCCGCCCGCGTACATGGGGCCGAGGCGGCCCTGCATGTGCGCCATGACCTTGTGCTCGGTCTGCCCTACGACCAGGGGCAGTACGAGGAAGACGGCGAAGACGATGATCAGCCGGAGGGCGACGTCGAGTGCGTCGTTCACGCGGTATCGCCTCCGGCGGGGGTGTCGGGGTTCGGCTCGTCTTTGGG
>NZ_JAFLRJ010000277.1 GCF_017315755.1 Streptomyces beijiangensis | reverse complement strand
GCCTCGGCGGCCGTCGAGGCGGGGGCGGGCGCGGTCTTCGCGATCCCCCTGCGGATCGGGGCGATCAGCCCTGGGGTCCTCGATCTGTACGCCGTCGCACCGGGAGGGCTGAGCGCCGGAGAGCTGGCCGATGCCATGACCTTCGCCGACGCGGCCGCGCTCGTACTGCTCGACGGGGCGCAGGGCGAACTCGGCGGCTACCGGGCCGAGATCGACCAGGCCACCGGGATCCTCACGGAACAGCTCGGGGTGGGGGTGGAGGAGGCGTTCGTACGGCTGCGCGCCCATACGTACGCCGAGGGACGGCGCCTCGCCGAGGTGGCCGCCGATGTGGTGGCGCACCGGCTGCGCCTTCCTCTGGCTCCGGACCCGGACTAATCTCGTAGGACAGAGGATGTGCTCATGAATGAACAGCTGCTGGCCAAGACATTCGTGGAGCTGGCGGACAATCTCGTCGCCGACTTCGATCTGATCGACTTTCTGCGCCTGCTCACCGACCGCTGCGTCACCATGCTCCAACAGCGCTCCACGCGGCGCAGCACCGTACTCAACGAGCAGTTGCAGGCCGCCCTGGACAGCCGGGTGCTGATCGAACAGGCGAAGGGCAAGTTCGCGGAGCGCCGGGGCACCGACATGGAGCAGGCCTTCAGCGCACTGCGCGGCTATGCCCGATCCCACAACCGCCGTCTCTCCGATGTCGCCCGCGACTTCATCGACGGCAGCGAACCCCTCGACGGACTGGGAGTCTGACCGCCATGGAAGCTGTACGACTGCGCCGCCTGAACCGCTGGCAGGCAGAGGGGCTGAGGGAGGATCTGGCCGATCTGTACGTGGAGTCCTCGGACGCCGCTCCCGGCGAGGAGTTCAGCAGCAGGCAGGCTTTCCTGGACCGCCTGGCGGACGACGTACAGCAGCCGGGCTTCGACATGCTGGTCGCGGAGGCGGAGACCCTGTCGGGATGCGTCTACGGATTTCCCGTGCAGCGCGACGGTTCCTGGTGGGAAGGGTTCGACGGGCCGCTCCCGCAGAACATCGAACAACTCACCGCGTCGGGCCATGTCTTCGCGATCAAGGAGACCCTGGTCCATCCGCACGACCACCCGCGCGAACTCGCGCGCCGGCTGCAGGAGCAGCTCCTCGGCGATCACGAGGCGTCGCTCGGTGCGGCCCTGGTGGAGGGGTCCGGGCGCAAGGCGGCGGCCGCGCTCCGGTCCTGGGGGTGGCAGGAGGTAGGGCGGATCGACCGGCCTGCGGGACCTGCGGGCCTGCGGGTGCTGGTCCTGCCCCTCGGCGAGCGGAGCGCCGCGCATCCGGACGGTCTCGCGCACAACGACCAGACCCAGCGGCCCGAATAGGGGACAGGGTCCGCTCAGCGGCGGGCGAGGCGGCGCACCGTGCCCTTGTCCGGCTGGTAGGACAGCCCGTAGTGCCGGAAGACGGCTTCCTCGTCCTCCGCGGGCAGGATGTCGTCCGTCCCGATCGAGGGGGCTGTCCGTACGAGCGCCTTGGCGTACGCGACCTTGAGGTAGTCAGGGCCGAGCGTCGCGTCCTGGAGCGGGACGAAGTGGAGCCGGTGGCGGGTGGGCAGTCCGGTCCGTACCGTCGCCATGGCCGGTTCGTCGGTCGCGGTGTCCACGTAGACGGCTTCGAGCACGCCGATCCTGTGCCCCGCTTCGTCGACGACGTCGCGGCCCCGCCACTCCCGGGGGTCGGCGGCCCGCATCACGACCGCCGGTCCACGGTGGCGGTCGGAGCCCTGAGTTGTCCGTGTCCGTGAACGGTCGTGGTACGGCGCATGTGCGGCCTCCGGGGCAGCTGCCAGTCTCTGCTGCCGGGGGCTCGGGCCTCACCGAACAGCGTAGTCCTGCCCGGGTGTTGCCGACCCCGCACGACGGTCCCGGGGCGCCGACAGCGCTGTTGCCGAGGCTTCATTCGCCCCGGCAGACCCGGCCGGGATGCTCCAACTCACCTGCCCCTGACCGCTGTTGACAGACCAGACAGTCGGGCGTTGACTGCGAAGCACGGCGTAGGACCATGCCGCTCCGGTACGCAAGGGCGAAGCATTCCTCCTTACCGATTCGCCAGGACCTCGCGGACACCCAGGAACCACCTCGCGAACCGGAGGCCCGGCCATGCTGTTCTGGATTCTTCTCATTGTGCTGATCCTGGTGGTGCTCGGCGTGGTCGGCCGCGGACGCGGCCGGAGCCGTGGCCGCGGAGGACGCAGGTCCTACCGCAGCCGCCGGTGAACCGGCGGACCGATCG
>NZ_JAFLRJ010000276.1 GCF_017315755.1 Streptomyces beijiangensis | reverse complement strand
CGGATCCCTTTCCGGATCCGTGTCCGGGGATCGGACGGGGTGACGGGGAGGCACTGCGTGCCCTATACGGTGGGGATCACCATGAGCGCTTCGCAGACCCCCACCCTTCTCGTAAAGATCTTCGGGAAGGACCGCCCCGGGATCACCGCCGGGCTCTTCGACACCCTCGCCGCCTACTCCGTCGATGTCGTGGACATCGAGCAGGTAGTCACCCGTGGCCGCATCGTCCTGTGTGCCCTGGTCACCTCGCCCACCGCGGGCGGGACCACCGCGGGCGAGCTCAGGGCGACCGTGCACAGCTGGGCCGAGTCGCTCAAACTTCAGGCCGAGATCATCTCCGGTATCGGCGACAACCAGCCCCGAGGCAGCGGACGCTCCCATGTCACCGTCCTCGGGCACCCGCTCACCGCCGAGTCCACGGCGGCCATAGCGGCTGCGATCACCTCGACCGGCGGCAACATCGACCGTATCTTCCGGCTCGCCAAGTACCCGGTCACCGCAGTGGAGTTCGCGGTGTCCGGTACGGAGACCGAGCCGCTGCGTACCGCGCTCGCGACCGAGGCAGCGGCCCTCGGCGTGGACGTGGCCGTGGTCTCCGCCGGGCTGCACCGGCGCGCCCAGCGTCTCGTCGTCATGGATGTGGACTCCACCGTCATCCAGGACGAGGTGATCGAGCTCTTCGCCGCCCACGCGGGCTGCGAGGACGAGGTCGCCGAGGTGACCGCCAGGGCGATGCGCGGGGAGCTGGACTTCGAGCAGTCGCTCCATGCGCGGGTCGCGCTGCTGAAGGGACTCGACGAGTCGGTCGTGGAGAAGGTACGGGCAGAGGTACGGCTCACCCCCGGCGCCCGCACCCTCATCCGTACCCTCAAGCGCCTCGGGTACCAAGTGGGCGTCGTGTCGGGCGGGTTCACCCAGGTCACGGACGACCTGAAGGAGCGCCTGGGTCTCGACTTCGCCTCCGCCAACACCCTGGAGATCGTCGACGGGAAGCTGACGGGCCGGGTCGTCGGCGAGATCGTCGACCGGGCGGGCAAGGCCAGGCTGCTGCGCCGCTTCGCCGCCGAGGCGGGGGTGCCGCTCTCCCAGACCGTCGCGATCGGCGACGGCGCCAACGACCTGGACATGCTCAACGCCGCGGGTCTCGGGGTCGCCTTCAACGCCAAGCCGGTGGTCCGCAGGGCCGCCGACACCGCCGTGAACGTGCCCTTCCTGGACACCGTGCTCTATCTGCTCGGCATCACCCGCGAAGAGGTCGAGGCCGCCGACGGCCTGATCGAGAACGGCTGACGCCCGGCTCCCACGAGCGGAAAAGGGCCCCGGTGCACACGGTTGCGTACCGGGGCCTTCTGATGTGTCCGGCTGATGTGTCCGGCGTACGGGAAGGGCTGCCTACTCGTGCGGGGCCCAGAAGTCGTCGAGGCGGCCCACGCCGTGCTCTACCGACTTCCACGATCCGGTGAAGGAGACGACGGCGATCGCCGCGGTCGGGAAGCCGCTCCGGTTCATCCGGGCGAGCGCCTCCCCCTCGGCCTTGCCCGCGAGGGCGTCCGCGAGAGCGTGCATCCCGGGGTTGTGGCCGATGACGAGAAGATCCCGCACGTCGTCGGTGGTTTCGTTGAGCAGCGCGATGAGTTCGCCGAGGGACGCCTCGTACAGGCGCTCCTCGTACATGGTCCTGGGGCGCTGCCGCAGCTCCTGCACGGCCAGTTTCCAGGTCTCCCGGGTCCTGGCGGCGCTGGAGCAGAGGGCCAGATCGACGGTGAGGTCCATGGAGGCCAGCCGGCGTCCGGCGGCGGGGGCGTCGGCACGGCCCCGCTCGGCGAGCGGCCGGTCGTGGTCGGACACCTGGGGCCAGTCCGCCTTCGCGTGGCGGAGAAGGACGATCCTGCGGGATTCGGTGGGTCCGGGGGCAGTCCCCTCGGAGGATGCGGCGACGCTCATGCACTCCAGCTTCGCACGAATCATGCCCGGCGGCGCAGGGAGTTGAAGGGCTCCCCCAGCACGAGTGAAAGCGGTCCGCGCCGCTTACCGGGAGAGGCTCTCCTGCACGCGCTCAAGGAGGTGGGTGAGGGCCGGATCGCCGGATGCCGCCTGCGCCTGACCGGGTGCGGTGATGAGCAGGAGCAGGATCGCGAAGGCGATCGCGGGCAGTACGACGGCCCACCACGGCAGCTTGATGTCGACGCGCCCAGGGGCCGTGGTGTGGGACCTGGTGGGGATGTGGGCCGACATGGCCGCCTCCGTGAAGTTCGCCGTTGCTGATGACAACGAACTTACGGATTAAGGGCGCCCGGTCCCATCCGGTGAACTACCCACTTCACCCTGACCCTGACCCCCTAGGGGGTGGTGGTGCTAGCCCCACCCCTCGGCCGGCCGGGGGTCTTCACGGGGAGGCGAGTGTCGCGATGATGGCGACGACGATCGTGACGGCGAACATCGCGCCGAGCACGAGCAGCAGCTTCTTCTGGCCGTTGGGGGGATTCGGTTCGAGTACGGGCATGCGGTCAGTCTCGCATCCCGCATTCGTCCTCAATCGTCCGGTCCCGACCGGCCAGGATCCCGACCACCATCTGGGGCACCATCAGCCCCGCCATCAGTGCGATCGGCAGTCCCCAGCCGCCGCTGTGCTCGTAGAGGACGCCGACGAGCAGCGGCCCGGGGATGGAGAGCAGATAGCCGGTGGACTGGGCGAAGGCGGAGAGGCGTACGACGCCGGCACCGGTCCGCGACCGCATGCCGATCATGGTGAGGGCCAGCGGGAACGAGCAGTTGGCGATGCCGAGCAGCAGCGCCCAGGCCCAGGCGCCGCCGGCCGGGGCCATGAACAGGCCCGCGTAGCCCACGAGTCCGCAGGCGCCGAGTGCGACGACGATCGGCCCCTGGTTCTTCATCCGGGTGGCGAGGCGCGGGATGACGAAGGCGAGCGGGACGCCCATCGCCATCGTCACGGCGAGCAGCACACCGGCCGTGGAGGCCGAGACCCCGGCGTCGCGGAAGATCTGCGGCATCCAGCCCATGGTGATGTACGCGGCGGTGGCCTGGAGTCCGAAGAAGCAGGCGAGCGCCCAGGCGGTACGGGAACGGGTGATCCGCAGCGGCGGGGCGGCCGGGGTCCGCTGCGACGCGGCCACCGCGTCCTGGGCGGCGGCCGCGCTCCTGTCCCGTACGAGAGCGATCCAGGGCAGCACGGCGACGGCGGCCAGCGCCGCCCACACCCCCAGGCCCACATGCCAGTTGTCGCCCATGGAGTGGGTCAGCGGCACGGTGACGGCCGCGGCCAGGGAGGTGCCGAGGGCCAGGGCCATGGAGTAGAGGCCGGTCATGCTGCCCACACGGTCGGGGAAGTAGCGCTTGACGATCACCGGCATCAGGACGTTGGAGACGGCGATGCCCATGAGCGCGAGCGCACTGGCGGCGAGAAAGCCGGGCGTGCCGCCGGCGAACGGGCGGATCAGCAGGCCTACGGCGATGGCCGCCATGCCTGCGCAGACGACGGCGCCCGGGCCGAATCGGCGGGCGAGGCGGGGCGCGAGGATCCCGAAGACGGCGAAACAGAGCGAGGGAACGGAGGTGAGGAGTCCGGCGACGCTGTCGCTCATGCCGAGCGAGTGCTGCACCTCTTCGAGGAGCGGGCCCAGGCTGGTGATGGCGGGGCGGAGGTTGAGCGCGGCAAGGACGATGCCGACCATGACCAGCTTGATGGTCCATCCCGTCCGCGCCTGCTGCGGGGAGGGAGAATCACCGGTGGTGCGCGGCTCGGTGTCGCGGCTCAGGGTCTGTATCTCGTTCAACAACCGTGTCTCGTCATCGGGCATGGAGCCATCATAGAATCATGGGATGATTGGTTGTCCAATCGCCTACGTCGTCGAAGGAGCACCATGGCGCTGACCTCACCCCGGCGGTCCGCACTCTCCGACCAGGTGATCACCGAGCTGAGGAACCAGATCACCTCGGGCGAGTGGCCGGTCGGCTCACGCATCCCGACCGAGCCCGAGCTGGTGGAGCAGCTGGGCGTGGCCCGCAACACCGTCCGCGAGGCGGTGCGCGCGCTCGCGCACAACGGGCTGCTCGACATCCGGCAGGGCTCGGGGACGTACGTCATCGCGACCAGCGAACTGGCCGGTGTGATGCACCGCCGTTTCGCCTCCGCCGATCCCCGGCACATCGCCGAACTGCGCTCCACCCTGGAGTCGTCGGCCGCGCGGCTGGCCGCCGAACGGCGGACGCAGAAGGATCTGAAGCAGCTGGACGCCCTGCTGAAGCATCGTGAGGACATGTGGGAAACGGGTGACGCGGAGGCCTTCGTGGCCGCCGACGCGACCCTGCACCTGGCGATCGTCGCCGCCTCGCACAACGAGGTGATGACCGAGCTCTACGCCGACCTGGGCGATCTGCTGCGCGACTGGCTCCGCGACGACGTGGGGCGGGAGCTGCGCCCCGAGGGCTACATGGACCATGCCCGGCTGGTCGAGGCGATCCGCGCGGGTGACGCGGACACGGCGGGGACCGAAGCCGCGGGCTACGCCTTCAACTGCGTGCGTGGGTGATCCAGACCGCGCGGATCTCTTTCCAGCAGCGGTCGGTGAGGCGCACGGTCTGCGCGGGACCGACCTCGACGGGCCTGCCGTCCGCGTCGATGTCCCACCAGCGGGCGCACTCGACGTGCAGCTCGACCCGGTCGGAGTCCGGGTAGGGGTTGTGGCAGTACGCGACGACATGGGAGCCCTCGACCGTCGTACGGCAGTCCGCGCCGAACGGTTCGGGGGCGGTGACGGCGGCGGGGGCCTGGCGGACGGCCGCCGCCGCTCTCTCGCCCGATGGAGCCGCTGTGAGTGCGGCCAGGGCGAGGCCGGCGGTCAGAAGGGCCACGCTGCGACGGCGGAGGAGTCGCACACCCGTACCTCCTCCCCTGGGCTCGACGGGTATGTCCCTGTCCGCCCAGTCTGCGGGGGAAGGCCCCGTCACGCACGACGACCGTGCGCCCGCCTCTGCGTGAGGCGGGCGCACGGTCGTCGTGATACGGACGGAAGCGTTACGCACCCATCATGTGCACGCCACCATCGACGTGGATGATCTCGCCCGTCGACCCCTTCTGGACGCCGCCCTCGCACCGCGAGGCCCCAGGGGGCCTTGCGGGCTTCGGGACGGCTGCGCCGCAGTGACATCAGTCGCTCCGCGACGGGCGTCCGGCAGGTGGGGTGGGCTTCCCGGTGGAGCGGAGCCCTACGCACCCATCATGTGCACGCCACCATCGACGTGGATGATCTCGCCGGTCGTCTTCGGGAAGAAGTCCGAGAGCAGCGCGACGATGCCGCGGCCCGCGGGCTCCGCGTCCGCCATGTCCCACTTGAGCGGGGAGCGCGTGTTCCAGACGTCCGCGAGGTCGCTGAAGCCGGGGATGGACTTGGCGGCCATCGAGCCGAGCGGTCCGGCCGAGATCAGGTTGCAGCGGATGTCCTCGGCACCCAGGTCACGTGCGAGGTAGCGCGACGTCGACTCGAGGGCGGCCTTGGCCGGGCCCATCCAGTCGTACTTGGGCCACGCGAACTGCGCGTCGAAGGTGAGGCCGACGACCGAGGCGCCACCGCTGAACAGCGGGCGGCAGGCCAGGGTGAGCGACTTCAGGGAGAACGCGGAGACGTGCATCGCCGTCGCGACGTCCTCGAAGGTCGCCTCGAGGAAGTTGAAGGCGCCGGGAGGCGCGAAGCCGATGGAGTGCACGACGCCGTCCAGGCCGCCGAGCTCCGCCTCGACGAGGCCAGCCAGACGGTCCAGGTGCTCCTGGTTGGTCACGTCCAGCTCGAGAACCTTTGCCGGCTTCGGCAGCTTCTTGGCGATGCGCTCGGTGAGCGTGGGCCGCGGGAAGGCGGTCAGGATGACTTCGGCACCCTGCTCCTGGGCCACCTTGGCGGCGTGGAAAGCGATGGAGGACTCCAGCAGCACCCCCGTGATGAGGATGCGCTTGCCTTCGAGGATTCCACTCATGTGATCAGTGACCCATGCCCAATCCGCCGTCAACGGGGATGACGGCTCCAGTGATGTACGAGGCGTCGTCGGAGGCGAGGAACCGCACCGTGGCGGCGATCTCCTCCGGCTTCGCGTAACGGCCGAGCGGCACCTGGGCGACGATGCCCTTGCGCTGGTCGTCCGTGAGGACCTTCGTCATGTCGGTGTCGACAAAGCCGGGCGCCACGACGTTGAAGGTGATGTTGCGGGAGCCCAGCTCGCGTGCGAGCGAGCGGGCGAAGCCGACCAGACCGGCCTTGGATGCGGCGTAGTTCGCCTGGCCCGCCGAACCGAGGAGCCCGACCACCGAGGAGATGAGGACGACACGGCCCTTCTTGGCGCGCAGCATGCCTCGGTTGGCGCGCTTGACGACCCGGAAGGTGCCGGTGAGGTTGGTGTCCAGGACAGTGGTGAAGTCGTCCTCGGACATCCGCATGAGGAGCTGGTCCTTGGTGACGCCGGCGTTGGCCACCAGCACCTCCACGGGACCGTGCTTCTCCTCGATCTCCTTGTAGGCCTGCTCCACCTGCTCGGTGTCCGTGATGTCGCACTTCACCGCCAGGAAGCCCTCCGGTGGCTCGCCCGAGCGGTACGTGATCGCGACCTTGTCGCCTGTGTCGGCGAAAGCGCGGGCGATGGCGAGGCCGATGCCCCGGTTACCTCCGGTGACGAGAACCGAGCGGCTCAACGGATCACCCTCTCAATAGCGGTCTGGTACTCACGCAAACTATCGGTCTTGTCCCCCTTACGGGGAATCGGCCTCTGACAGCGCCTCGGGGCTGTCCCTGTCGGGTCCCTACAGAAAGGGCCTGGGCAATGGGCCTCCGAACAGGACATGATTCGGTCGACCGGTCGAGACGACAGGAGACATCCGTGCCCCATTCCATCGACGCAGCCTTCACGGCACTGCCGCTGCGGGCCCTCGCCGACGCGGCGCTCGCACGCGCCCGCGCGCTCGGCGCCGATCATGCCGACTTCCGATTCGAGCGGGTGCGCAGCGCGTCCTGGCGGCTGCGCGACGCCAAGCCCGCGGGTTCTTCCGACGGCACCGACCTCGGGTACGCGGTGCGGGTCGTGCACGGCGGCAGCTGGGGGTTCGCCTCCGGTGTCGATCTGACGATGGACGCGGCCGCCCGGGTCGCGGGGCAGGCCGTCGCCATGGCGAAGCTCTCCGCGAAGGTGATCAAGGCCGCGGGCTCGGACGAGCGGGTGGAGCTGGCGGCGGAGCCGGTGCACTCGGAGAAGACCTGGATCTCTTCGTACGAGATCGATCCGTTCCAGGTGCCCGACGAGGAGAAGACCGCGCTGCTCGCCGACTGGTCGGCGCGGCTGCTCGCGGCCGACGGCGTCGCGCATGTGGACGCCTCGCTGATGACGGTCCTGGAGAACAAGTTCTACGCGGACACCGCCGGCACCGTCACCACGCAGCAGCGGGTGCGGCTGCATCCGCAGCTGACGGCCGTGGCGGTCGACGAGACCACGGGGGAGTTCGACTCGATGCGGACGATCGCACCGCCGGTCGGACGCGGCTGGGAGTACTTGACCGGGACCGGCTGGGACTGGAACTCCGAGCTGGAGCAGATCCCAGGGCTGCTGGCGGAGAAGATGCGGGCGCCGAGCGTGGAGGCGGGAACGTACGACCTGGTCGTCGACCCGTCGAACCTCTGGCTGACGATCCACGAGTCGATCGGCCACGCCACGGAGCTGGACCGGGCGCTGGGGTACGAGGCGGCGTACGCGGGCACGTCGTTCGCCACCTTCGACCAGCTGGGGAAGCTGGCGTACGGATCCTCCGTAATGAATGTGACCGGCGACCGGACGGCCGAGCACGGGCTCTCGACCATCGGGTACGACGACGAGGGTGTGGCCGCGCAGACCTGGG
The DNA here is from genome assembly GCF_017315755.1 of Streptomyces beijiangensis. GTDB lineage: Bacteria > Actinomycetota > Actinomycetes > Streptomycetales > Streptomycetaceae > Streptomyces > Streptomyces beijiangensis. Next base: position 16,907 of record NZ_JAFLRJ010000276.1, on the reverse strand, counting down.
ACCTGGTGAAGGACGGGACGCTGGTCGGCTATCAGCTCGACCGCAGGATCGCCAAGCTGACGGGGTTCGAACGGTCCAACGGCTGCGCCTTCGCGGACTCCCCCGAGCACGTTCCCGTACAGCGCATGGCCAATGTGTCGCTGCAGCCGGATCCCGGCGGGCTCTCCACGGAGGATCTGATCGGGGGTGTCGAGCGCGGGATCTACGTGGTCGGGGACCGGTCGTGGTCGATCGACATGCAGCGCTACAACTTCCAGTTCACGGGCCAGAGGTTCTTCCGCATCGAGAACGGGCAGCTCGCCGGGCAGTTGCGGGACGTCGCCTACCAGGCGACGACCACCGACTTCTGGGGCTCGATGGAGAAGGTCGGCGGCCCCTCGACGTATGTCCTGGGCGGCGCCTTCAACTGCGGAAAGGCCCAGCCGGGCCAGGTGGCGGCGGTCTCGCACGGATGCCCGTCGGCCCTGTTCCGGGGCGTCAACATCCTCAACACGACGCAGGAGGCGGGTCGATGAGCCGTACCAGCAAGCCGTACGAGATCGTCGAGCGCGCGCTCTCGCTGTCCACCGCCGACGGCTGTGTCGTCATCGCCGACGAGCAGTCGAGCGCCAATCTGCGCTGGGCGGGCAACGCCCTGACCACCAACGGGGTGACCCGCGGCCGCACCCTGACCGTCATCGCGACCGTCGACGGCAAGGAGGGCACCGCCTCCGGTGTCGTCTCGCGGTCCGCCGTCACCGCTGATGATCTGGAGCCGCTGGTACGGGCCGCCGAGGCCGCCGCCCGCGGTGGCGCCCCGGCCGAGGACGCCCAGCCGCTGGTCTCGGGAGTGCCCGCGTCCCCGGACTTCACCGACGCACCGTCCGAGACGTCCTCCGCCGTCTTCACCGACTTCGCGCCCGCGCTCGGCGAGTCCTTCGCCCGCGCACGGGCCGGCGGACGCGAGCTCTACGGCTTCGCCCATCACCAGGTGACCTCCAGCTATCTCGGTTCGTCCACCGGTCTGCGGCTCCGCCACGACCAGCCCAGCGGCACCCTGGAGCTCAACGCCAAGTCCGCTGCAACCGCCGGCGGCGCACAGCGCTCCGCCTGGGTGGGCCGGGCGACGCGCGACTTCAAGGACGTCGACCCCGCCGTGCTCGACGCGGAGCTGGCGCAGCGGATCGGCTGGGCCGAGCGCCGTATCGAACTGCCCGCCGGGCGGTACGAGACGCTGCTGCCGCCGACTGCCGTGGCCGACCTGCTGATCTACCAGCTCTGGTCGTCGACCGCCCGGGACGCCGCCGAGGGGCGGACCGTCTTCTCCAGGCCCGGGGGCGGCACCCGCCTGGGCGAGCAGCTCTCGCCGCTGCCGCTGACCCTGCGCAGCGACCCGAACGAGCCGGGGCTTGAGTCCTCGCCCTTCGTACTGACCCACTCCTCGGGCGACGACGCGTCCGTCTTCGACAACGGGCTGCCGCTGACGGCCACGGACTGGATCCGGGAGGGGAAGCTGGAGCGGCTGCTCACCACCCGGCACAGCGCGGGCCTGACCGGGCTGCCGGTGGCTCCCTCGATCTCGAACCTGATCCTGGACGGGGGCGGGGAGAAGTCCCTGGAGGAGATGGTGGCGGGCACCGAGCGCGGGCTGCTGCTGACCTGCCTCTGGTACATCCGTGAGGTGGACCCGGCGACCCTGCTGCTCACCGGGCTCACCCGGGACGGCGTCTACCTCGTCGAGAACGGCGAGGTCGTGGGTGAAGTGAACAACTTCCGCTTCAACGAGTCGCCCGTCGATCTGCTGTCGCGGGCCACCGAGGCCGGGCGTACGGAGAAGACGCTGCCGCGTGAGTGGGGCGACTGGTTCACCCGGGCCGCGATGCCCGCGCTGAGGGTCCCGGATTTCAATATGAGTTCGGTCAGCCAGGGCGTATAACCTCGGGGGAGTCTGTAAGCAGCATCGCAACATCCGAGGAGACAAGAGAACCGTGACGGACATCGTCGACGAACTGCAGTGGCGCGGGCTGATCGCCCTCTCCACTGACGAGGACGCACTGCGCAAGGCGTTCGCGGACGGTCCCGTCACGTTCTATTGCGGTTTCGACCCGACCGCGCCGAGCCTGCACCTCGGCAATCTGGTCCAGATCCTCACCATGCGCCGGATCCAGCTGGCGGGCAACCGCCCGCTGGGTCTGGTGGGCGGTGCCACGGGCCTGATCGGCGATCCGAAGCCGAACGCGGAGCGCACGCTCAACGACCCCGAGACCGTCGCCGCCTGGGTGGGCCGGCTGCGCGGGCAGATCGAGCGGTTCCTGGACTTCGAAGGTCCGTACGCGGCGACCATGGTCAACAACCTGGACTGGACGTCGGGTCTGTCGGCCATCAGCTTCCTGCGGGACATCGGCAAGTACTTCCGGGTCAACAAGATGATCGCGAAGGAGGCCGTCTCACGGCGGCTCAACTCCGACGCGGGCATCAGCTACACCGAGTTCAGCTACCAGATCCTGCAGGGCATGGACTTCCTGGAGCTCAACCGCAGGTACGGCTGCACGCTGCAGACCGGCGGCAGCGACCAGTGGGGCAATCTGACCGCGGGCACCGACCTGATCCACCGGGCCGAGCCCGAGGCCGACGTGCATGCGCTGGCGACACCGCTGATCACCAAGGCGGACGGCACGAAGTTCGGCAAGACGGAGTCCGGCACGGTCTGGCTGGACGCCGAGCGGACCACTCCGTACGCCTTCTTCCAGTTCTGGCTGAACGCGGACGACCGGGACATCTCCAAGTTCCTGCGCATCTTCAGCTTCAAGTCCCGCGAGGAGATCGAGGAGCTGGAGAAGCTGACCGAGGAGCGCCCGCAGGCGCGTGCCGCCCAGCGTGCGCTGGCCGAGGAGCTGACGACGATGGTGCACGGCGCCGAGCAGTGCGCCGCCGTCACCGCCGCGTCGAAGGCCCTCTTCGGCCAGGGCGAGCTGGCGGAGCTCGACGAGGCGACGCTGGCCGCCGCGCTCTCCGAGCTGCCGCACGCCAAGGTCGACGGCCTGATCCCGGTCGTGGACCTGCTCGTCGAGACGGGTCTGGTGGCCAGCAAGTCGGCAGGCCGCCGCGCCGTCAAGGAGGGCGGGGCGTACGTGAACAACGTGAAGGTGGCCGGCGAGGACTCCGTACCGGCAGCCGGTGAGCTGCTGCACGGTCGCTGGCTGGTACTGCGCCGGGGCAAGAAGAACCTGGCCGCGGTCGAGGTCGGCTGACCCAACGCGCGGGAAAGTACGCCAGCAGCCTGTCTGTTTCTTTCCTCTGACCGCGGACCATGCGGCGTCACCCAGAGCGACGACGATCACCGCGCCCACCAGCTGGAGCAGATGCCTGGTCCAGTCGATGCCGCCGGTGTCGTTGACACCCATTCCGGTGGCTGCCCAGTTGCCCAGCACGCTGCCGAGGATGCCGAACACCGCCGTCAGCCACAGAGGGATCTGCTGCTTGCCCGGGATGATCGCCTTGGCGATCAGTCCGAGCACCAGTCCCACGACGATTGCCCACAACCAACTCATGTCGCCTCCTCATGCGGCTTCTGTGTGCGCATGTGCGATCAGTCTCCGTCCGTAGGCCGTACGGCGCATGCGCCGTACGCGGTACGCCGGGGTGGATCCGCCCAGGCGTGGCGTGCCCCGGTCTCGAAGGGAGCGCAGGGGCGGCGTACCGTGGGAGCGGTCCGGTCCGGGGAGAGTCCGGCGCAGGAATCGGGTGGTGGAACGTGATGCGGAAGCAGAGCAGCACCGAGGTCTTCCGGATCACCGGGGCCCGGCAGGGTCTCGCCGACGACATACGGGGCAGGCAGCGCCGCTATGTGATCTCCATGTCGATCAGGACGCTTTCGGTGGTCCTGACCGTGATCCTCTGGAACATCGAACGGCCGGTCGCGATCGCGACGCTGGTCCTCGGCGCACTCCTTCCGTACGTCGCCGTGGTGATCGCCAACGCGGGCCGGGAAAACGTGCCTTCGCTGCCCTCGACCTTCATCCCCGCACCGTCCCGACCGGCCCTCGGTACCGCCGTGGCGGGAGGCGTCGCGGAACCGCCTGCGGAAGGTCCGGCCGGGGCTCCTGGTGAGCGGCCGAACGATCAGAGTTGATCGTCCAGCGGTCCACAAAGCTCAAGAAAAGCTCAGATCAATCATGTAGTTCCGGTGCCGTGACGCCGGTCCCCCATGACATACTTCAAAAGCGCTCCGCATCCCCCGTCGGAGCGACGGACCGACGCCGGGCAGCTCCCCCCGTGGCTGCTCGGCGTCGCCTTTGTCTGCACACTTTTTTGAGGCACAGCTTGAGTGACGAAACGCCTGTCTGTTCCGCCAAGGGATGCCGCACCGACGCTGTCTGGGTGCTGGCGTGGAACAACCCCAAGCTGCACACGCCGGAGCGTCGCAAGACCTGGCTCGCGTGTGAGGAACACCGGGAACACCTCTCCCAGTTCCTGGGTGTACGAGGCTTCCTGAAGGACGTCGTGGCGCTCGACGAGTGGGTGCCTGACCCGGCCGCCGGCCGCTGACTCCTGGCTAGCCGCCGATCGCCGACATCGGACGGTCGGGCTGCAGGAACGAGGGGTCGTCGAGGCCGGAGCCGGCCTTCTTGCCCCACATCGCCACCTTCCAGAGGCGGGCGATCTCCTCGTCGTCCACCCCAGAGCGCAGGGCGGCGCGCAGGTCGGACTCCTCGCGGGCGAACAGACAGGTGCGCACCTGACCGTCGGCGGTGAGCCTCGTACGGTCGCAGGCCCCGCAGAACGGGCGGGTGACGGAGGCGATGACACCGACGCGGTGCGGGCCGCCGTCCACGAGCCAGCGCTCGGCGGGCGCGGAACCACGTTCGCCGTCGCCCTCGTCGGTGAGCGTGAAGCGCGTACGCAGGGATTCCAGGATGTCACCCGCAGTGATCATTCCGTCGCGCTTCCAGCCGTGCTGGGCGTCGAGCGGCATCTGCTCGATGAAGCGCAGTTCGTACGCGTTCTCCACGGCCCAGGCGAGAAGGTCGGGGGCCTCATCCGCGTTGAGCCCCGGCATCAGCACGGTGTTGACCTTCACCGGGGTGAGGCCCGCGTCCCGCGCGGCTTCCAGTCCTTCGATCACATCGCGGTGGCGGTCGCGGCGGGTGAGCGTCTTGAAGACGTCGGGCCGCAGCGTGTCGAGCGAGACGTTGACCCGGTCAAGGCCCGCCGACTTGAGCGCGGCAGCGGTGCGCTTGAGCCCGATTCCATTGGTGGTCAGCGACATACGGGGGCGGGGGGCCAGCTGTGCGCACTGCTCGACGATCCCGACCAGGCCGGGACGGAGCAGCGGTTCGCCGCCGGTGAAGCGGACTTCGGTGATGCCGAGATCCGTCACCGCGATCCGTACCAGCCGGACGATCTCGTCGTCGGTCAGCAGATCGGGCTTGCCGAGCCATTGCAGTCCCTCTTCGGGCATGCAGTACGTGCACCGGAGATTGCAGCGGTCCGTGAGCGAAACGCGCAGGTCGGTGGCGACCCGACCGAAGGTGTCGATCAACACTTGGGTCCCCTCCCCACTGGCTGGATTGTGTATACACAGCGAGCCTACGCGAGAGGACTGACATTGAGGGGGGCAGATTGCCACGAGGTGCGAAGAGGCCGCGTCGTAGGACCCTACGACGCGGCCTCTTCGCGGGCTTGTGGCTAGTGGGCTCCGATGCCGGTGAGGGACTTGACCTCCAGCTCGGCGTACTTGCCCTTGTCCGGCTCCTCCTTGGAGAGCAGCGATCCGAGGATGCCGAGCAGGAAGCCCAGCGGGATCGAGATCAGGCCGGGGTTCTCCAGCGGGAACCAGTGGAAGTCGACCCCCTTGAACATGGAGGTCTTCGGGTTCCCGGAGACCACCGGGGAGAAGAGCACCAGGACCACGGAGGAGACGAGGCCGCCGTAGATGGACCACAGGGCGCCCTGGGTGGTGAAGCGCTTCCAGAAGAGGCTGTAGAGGATCGTCGGCAGGTTGGCGGACGCGGCGACAGCGAAGGCCAGGGCGACGAGACCCGCGACGTTCAGGTCGCGGGCGAAGGCGCCGAGGACGATGGCGACCGCGCCGATCGCGACCGTGGACCAGCGGGCCGCGCGCATCTCCTCCTTCTCCGTGGCCTTGCCCTTGCGGATGACGTTGGCGTAGATGTCGTGCGCGAAGGACGAGGACGAGGCGAGCGTGAGCCCGGCGACCACCGCGAGGATGGTGGCGAAGGCGACGGCGGAGATCACCGCGAGCAGGATCGCGCCGCCCGTCGAATCCGCGCCGCCGCCGATCTCCAGGGCGGCGAGTGGCGCCGCCGTATTGCCTGCTGGGTTCGAGGCGATGATGTCGCCCGGCTTGAGGATGGCCGCGGCGCCGAAGCCGAGGACGATGGTCATCAGGTAGAAGGCGCCGATGATGCCGATCGCCCAGTTCACCGACTTACGGGCGGCCTTGGCGGTCGGGACCGTGTAGAAGCGGATCAGGATGTGCGGCAGCCCCGCGGTGCCGAGCACCAGGGCGATGCCGAGCGAGATGAAGTCCAGCTTGGTGGTGCCGGTCTTGCCGTACTTCAGGCCGGGGTTGAGGAAGTCGCTTCCCTTGCCGCTGTTCTTGGCGGCCGTGCCCAGCAGGTCGGAGATGTTGAAGTTGAACTTCAGCAGAATCAGGAAGGTGATGAGGATGGTGCCCGCGATGAGCAGGACCGCCTTGACCATCTGCACCCAGGTGGTGCCCTTCATGCCGCCGATGGTGACGTAGAGGATCATCAGCACGCCGACCAGGGCGACGATCAGAACCTTGCCCGCGTCGGTGGTGATACCGAGCAGCAGCGAGACCAGGACGCCCGCGCCCGCCATCTGCGCCAGCAGATAGAAGATCGAGACGACGATGGTGGAGGCGCCCGCCGCCGTGCGGACCGGGCGCTGCTTCATGCGGTACGCGAGGACGTCGCCCATCGTGTAACGGCCCGAGTTGCGCAGCGGTTCGGCGACCAGGAGCAGGGCGACCAGCCAGGCGACCAGGAAGCCGATGGAGTAGAGGAAACCGTCGTAACCGAAGATCGCGATGGATCCCGCGATGCCGAGGAACGACGCGGCGGACATGTAGTCGCCGGAGACCGCGAGTCCGTTCTGGAAGGCGGTGAACTGCCGGCCGCCCGCGTAGAAGTCCGAGGCGCTCTTGGTCTGGCGTCCGGCCCAGACGGTGATGACGAGCGTCGCGACGACGAAGACCGCGAAGAGCGTGATGATCAGCGGCCGGTGCTTCTCGGTGGCGGACGCGGCGAGGAACTGGACGGCCGGGTGGGTGACGGCGGGACTCATACGTCGGCCTCCATACGGGACTTGATCGCCTCGCCCTTCGGGTCGAGCTTCGTGGTGGCGTAGCGCGAGTAGAACCAGGCGATGAGGAAGGTGGTGAGGAACTGGGCGAGGCCGAACACGAGGGCCACATTGATGTTGCCGACGACCTTGGTGTCCATGAAGCCGCCCGCGTAGTTCGACAGCAGGACGTACAGCAGGTACCAGGCGATGAAGCCGATGGTCAGGGGGAAGGCGAAGGAGCGGTGCGCATGGCGCAGTTCGCCGAACTCCTCGCTCTCCTGCTCCGCGAGGAACTGCTCCGTCGTGGGCTGTGCGGGGCCTGTCTCCGCCCCGCCTCGGGGCGGTGGTACATCGGTAGCCACAGGATCTCCTTGCTGCGCGGGGGCGGTGGTGCGACGGGTCAACGGGGGCCTCACTGGTGGGGGGTGGTCGTTCGTTTCCCCCTGACAACGGCACGGAGAGCACGACGACGCGGTTCACGGCGTCCTGATTTTCTTTATGGATTCATTGCCCGACGCTGTTGATCAGCGATAACTTCACTCGTCATGTACAAGCTCAACCGCGACCCGCGGATGGGCAGTTGACACGGATGATGTGGAGAACCCATGGCTCATCTGCGCTCCAGACGGCTGCGTGCACTCGCACTGCCCGCCGGACTGGCCCTCACGGCCTCGCTCGGCATCCTGCCCGGCGCATCGGCGTCGGCCGCGCCCCAGGTCACCCAGGTGGCCACCGATGGACCGAACCTGGCGTACGTGGTGAACACGAAGGCCGACCACCGCACCATCTCCTCGGTGAAGCAGGCGATATCCCGGGCCGGGGGGACCGTCGTCATCGCGTACGAGAAGATCGGCGTGATCGTCGTCCACTCGGCCAACCCGGAGTTCGGGCCGCAGATCCGCGCGGTACGCGGGGTGCAGTCGGCCGGTGCCACCCGCACGACCCCGCTCACCTCGGCGGCGACGACCGACGAGGGCTCCCCCGAGTACATATCGGCCGCGGAGGCCAAGGCCACCACGAGCGCGGCCTCCGGTGTGGAGCCCCTCGAGAGCAACCAGTGGGACCTCAGGGCGATCGGCGCCGACAAGGCGGCGAAGATCAACCCGGGCAGCTCCAAGGTCACCGTCGGTGTGATCGACACCGGGGTCGACGACACCCACCCCGACCTGGCGGCCAACTTCTCCGCCTCGCAGTCCGCGAACTGTGTCGGCGGCGTCCCCGACACCTCGCCGGGCGCCTGGCGTCCGTACAACCCGGTCGAGGACTACCACGGCACGCACGTGGCGGGCGAGATAGCCGCCGCCCGCAACGGCATCGGTGTGGCCGGTGTCGCGCCGGGCGTGAAGGTCGCGGCCATCAAGGTCAGTGACCCGACGAACGGCCTCTTCTACCCGGAGAGCGTCGTCTGTGCCTTCGTCTTCGCCGCGGACAAGGGCATCGAGGTCACCAACAACAGCTACTACGTCGACCCGTGGCTCTACAACTGCCTCAGCGACCCGGACCAGAAGGCGATCTACGACGCCGTCAACCGCGCCTCGCTGTACGCGCAGTCCAGGGGCACCCTGAATGTCGCGTCGGCGGGCAACTCCAACGACGACCTCGACTCGAACGCGCTGACCGACGCGTCCAGCCCGGACGACTCGACCGCCGTCACCCGGACGGTCGACCCGCACCAGTGCTTCGACGTACCCACCCAGCTGCCGGGTGTGGTGACGGTCGCGGCGACCGGCGTGCAGAACGTGAAGTCGTACTACTCGAGCTACGGCAAGGGCGTCATCGACGTCACGGCGCCCGGCGGTGACAAGTACCAGATCCCCGACACCCCGGACAAGAACGGCCGTATCCTCGCCACCCTCCCGGGCAACACCTACGGCTATCTGCAGGGCACCTCGATGGCCAGCCCGCACGTCGCCGGGGTCGCCGCACTGCTGAAGTCCGCCCACCCGTGGGCAGGCCCCCTGGCGCTCCAGGCTCTGCTCAAGGCGGAGGCCGACAACCCGGGCTGCCCCGCGCAGGTCTACGACTCGACCGGCAAGCTGATCGATGCGACCACCTGCAAGGGCGGCAAGCGCGTGAACGGCTACAACGGCTACGGAATCGTCGACGCGCTGGACGCAGTGAAGAAGTAGCCACCCGCACGGCCACCTGCCCGCAACCGCCAACGAAAGTGGAGCTTCCATGACGCTGCGCATCTCGCGCACCCGCCGCCGGACCCTCGCGATCCCGGTCGGCATGGCCGTGGTCTCGGCCCTCGCCTTCCTGCCATCGACGGCATCGGCCAGCCCGGCCGAGAGCCGGGTGGCAGCCGCCTCGACGGACGGTCCGTCACTCAGCTACGTGGTCAACGTCAGCAAGGGGTACGGCCGGACCCACCAGGTCGAGCGGGCCGTGCAGGCGGCCGGCGGTTCGATAGTGGAGACGTACGACAAGATCGGCGTGATCGTCGTCCACTCATCGAACCCGGACTTCGCGAAGACGATCCGTACCGTACGGGGCGTGGAGTCGGCCGGTGCCACCCGCACCGCGCCGCTGCCCGCCCAGTCGACGACGGACGTCGGCGCCCCGAAGGCGGTCACCGCGGAGCAGTTGAAGGCCGCGACAGCCGCCGCCCCGGCCGGGCAGGACCCGCTGGAGCCCCTGCAGTGGGACCTGAAGGCGATCAAGGCCGACAAGGCGCACGAGAAGTCGCTCGGCAGCCGCGACGTCACGGTCGCGGTGATCGACACGGGCGTCGACGACACCCACCCGGACATCGCGCCGAACTTCGACCGCGCGGCCTCCGCCAGCTGTGTCAGCGGCAAGGCCGACACCACGGACGGCGCATGGCGGCCGTGGGCTTCCGGCGGCTCGCCGCACGGTACGCATGTGGCGGGTGAGATAGCCGGGGCGAAGAACGGTGTCGGGATCACCGGTGTCGCACCGGGTGTGAAGGTCGCCGGCATCAAGGTGGCCACCCAGGGCGGCAGCTTCTTCTACACCGAGTCGGTGGTCTGCGGCTTCATGTGGGCCGCCGACCACGGTGTGGATGTGACCAACAACAGCTATTACACCGACCCCTGGTACTTCAACTGCAAGGACGACCCGGACCAGAAGGCCCTCGTCACGGCCATCACCCGGGCCTCGCTGTACGCGGAGTCCAAGGGCACCGTGAATGTCGCGGCGGCGGGCAACGAGAACTACGACTTCGCCGCGGACTCGATCACCGACCCGGTCAGCCCGAACGACTCCACCCCGGGCGACAGGACGATCGACCCGTCCAAGTGCTACGACATCCCGACCCAGCTGCCGGGTGTCGTGACGGTCGCGGCGACGGGCGCCAAGAACCTGAAGTCGTCGTTCTCCAACTACGGCCTCGGGATCATCGACGTCGCGGGCCCGGGCGGCGACTCCACCGTCTACCAGACCCCGGACGCCCCGGCGACCAGCGGTCTGATCCTGGGCCCGGTGCCGGGCGGCGGCTGGGCCTACATGGCCGGCACCTCGATGGCTTCCCCGCATGTCGCGGGCGTCGCGGCGCTGATCAAGTCCACGCATCCGCACGCCTCGGCGGCGGTGGTCAAGGCGCTGCTGAAGGTCGAGGCCGACTCTCTCGCCTGCCCGGTGCCGTACGACATCAACAGTGACGGCAAGGTGGACGCGGTCTGCGAGGGCGGCAAGTTCTACAACGGCTTCTACGGGGCAGGTCTGGTCAACGCCCTGAACGCGGTCACCAAGTAACTGCTTCACCCAGAGGGCCGCACGAGGATGTCCTCGTGCGGCCCTCTGCTGTCGCATTAGTGACAGCCATCCGATGACTCATTGCTGTAAGGCCGTTACACCCCTACAGTCGCAGCGATTCCGATGCACCGAATCCGGAGGACACTGTGACTCAACTCCCGATGTCAAGACGGAATTTGTTCCAGTTGGCGAGCACGGCGGCAGGCGCCGCAGCACTCGGCCTTGGCGCACCGTCCACTGCACAAGCATCCGATGGATCCGGCACTGCCGCCGCCCGCAGCGCCATCCGAAGGCTCGCACCCGCCATCGCCGACCGGTTCGAACTCCACCTCGCGGACCCGGGCGACAGCGTCGCTTCCTTCTCGCTCACCACCGGCCGCGGCCGGGTCACCATCAGCGGCTCGGACACGGTCGCGCTCCTCTCCGGCTTCACCTGGTACCTGGAGCAGCACGCGCACGGCCAGGTCTCGCGCGGCGGCGACCACATCCCGCAGCAGCTTCCCGCCCTCGCCGAGCCGGTGCGGCGTACGACCCGGCTGGCGCACCGGTACGCGTACAACTTCTGCGTCACCGGCTACACGAACCCCAACTGGTCCTGGAAGCAGTGGGAGCGGGAGATCGACCTGCTCGCCGCCGGCGGCTACAACCAGGTGCTGGTCACCATCGGCCAGGAACAGGTCTGGTACGACACCTTCCGAGCCTTCGGCTACAGCGACGCCGAGGCCCGCGCGTACATCTCGCTCCCCTGCCACCAGCCCTGGCAGTGGATGAGCAACCTCTTCGGCTACGACGGCGGCATGTCGGCCCAACTCCTCGACAAGCGCCGGACATTGGGCCGGCGCATCATCGCCCGGATGCGGGAGCTCGGCATCGCCCCCGTACTGCCCGGCTTCAGCGGCAGCGTCCCCGCCGGCTTCGCCGCGAAGAACCCCGGCGCGCAGGTGATCGACCAGGGCCAATGGTACGGATTCGACCGCCCCGACTGGCTCGACACGACCACCCCGCTCTTCCAGCAGGTCGCCGCCGCCCACTATGCCTCCCAGCAGAAGCACTTCGGCCTCTGCCACGCCCAGGCCATCGACCTGCTCCACGAGGGCGGCAACGCGGGCGGCGTCGACATCGGCAAGGCGGCGCAGGGCGTCGAGCAGGCGCTCAGGGCCGCCGATCCCGGATACCTCTGGATCATCCAGGCCTGGGGCTCCAATCCGCGCAAGGACCTCCTCCAGGCCGTCGACCGCTCCCGCATGCTGGTCCTCGACCTGACGGGCGGCAGCTGGTCGGGCAGCGGCCAGTTCGGCTCCACCCCCTGGTCCTGGGGCCAGCTCCCCAACTTCGGTGGCCGCACCGGTCTGTTCGGCCCGCTCGCCCCGGTCGCCGCGTCCCCCGGCATCACCGCCGACCAGCTGAACGGCACCTGTCTGTCCTCCGAGGGCGTCGACACCAATCCGGTCTTCAACTCCCTCTTCTCCGAGGCCGTCTGGCACGACACCCCCATCGATCTGGACGACTGGATCACCGGCTATCCGACCCGCCGTTACGGCACCGAGAACGCGGCCGCGTCGGCCGCCTGGCAGACCCTCGCGGCGGTCCCGTACGCCCACGGCTCGACCGGCGGCGCCGACTCCCTCTTCAACGCGCAGCCCTCGCTGACCGCCACCAAGGCGTCCGCCAACTCCCCCGGCTCCCTCGGGTACGACGCGTACGCCCTGGAGCCCGCCTTCCTCGACCTGCTGCGCGCCACCCGGGAGCTGGGGCGCGCCGACACCTTCCGCTTCGACCTCGTCAACGTCGCCCGTCAGGTGCTGGTCAACCAGTCGCGCCTGCTGCTGCCGCAGATCAATGCGGCGTACGGGGCGAAGGACACCGCCGCCTTCGACCGGCTCACCGCACGCTGGCTGACCCTGATGGATGCTCTGGAGCAACTCCTGTCCACCCGGGGCGAGTTCCTGCTCGGCCGCTGGCTCACCGATGCCCGCCAGTGGGGCGCGGACGACGCGGAGCGCGCCCTCCTGGAGCACGACGCGCGCTCGCTGATCGGCACCTGGGGCAACACCCGGGCGAGCTCCTCCGTCAACCACGACTACGCCAACCGCGACTGGGCCGGTCTGGTCTCGGGCTTCTACAAGCCGCGCTGGACGCGATTCTTCGCCTCGCTCCGCACCGCCCTGACGACGGGGACGGCGCCGGCGGCCATCGACTGGTTCGCGGCCGACGACGTCTGGATGCACGGCAGCGAGAGCTACCCGGTGGAGCCCTCGGGCGACGAGATCCGCCAGGCCGCCGCCCTTGCCGCACTGCTGCACCCGGAGCCCGTGCTCACCCTGTCCTTCGCCCCTGCGGCCCCCGCGGTCGGCGTGCCGTTCCGGGTGACCGCCGAGCTGGCCAACTGGTCGGCGCGTCCGCTGTCGGAGGTCCGGCCCGCGCTGACCGTTCCGGACGGCTGGACGGCCGAGCCGGTGGGCGACCAGGCGGCAGCGGTCGGCGCGTACGGCCGTACGACCTACGCCTGGACCGTCACGGCCGGCGCCGCGGGCTCCATCGCGGCGACCGCGGCGGGACTTCGGGTGGAGGCCGCCATCACACCGGTCACCCCGTTCGCCTCGCTCGCCGCGGCCTTCAACAACAGCGGCATCAGCGACGACACTCACCCGCAGTACGCCCACCTCGACGGAACCAACGGCTTCTCGTCCCAGGCCCTGGCCGCACAGGGGCTCACGGCAGGCGGAAGCTACGTCCACGACGGGATCGGCTTCCTGTGGCCCGGCGGGGCGCCGGAGGCGGCGGACAACGTCGCGGGCCCGGCCTCCTTCCTGCTCTCCGGTAGCGGGACCAGGCTCGGCTTCCTCGGGGCCGGGATCTACGTACAGACGGGCAACGTCACGGTGACGTACACCGACGGCACGGTCGACAGCCGACCGGTGACCTTCCCCAACTACGCGGGCAGGGAGCCGCTGACCGGCGGCGCCGAGGTGGCGGCCGACTGCGACTACCGGCTCACGCCTTCGGGCCCGGCGAACCACGGCTACGGCTACCGGATCTACGTCAATTCCGTGCCGCTCCTCGCCGGGAAGACCGTCGCCATGGTGTCCCTCCCGGCCAACCCCGGGCTGCACATCTTCGCGGTGGCGACCGGCTGACTGCCGGATGGCACAGTGTCCGCATGACGCACGCAGACACCTCCGGTACGGAACAGGCCTGGGCAGCACTCGGCGGCGACCCCGCGCTGATCTCGCGGATCAGCTACGGCGGCCCCGCCGGGCTGCTGCCCTCCCGGCTCCCGGTCATGGAGCTGGCCCGTTCCACCGTGGCGGTGTGCGCACTGGCCGCCGCCGAGCGGGCCGGGTCGGCCCAGGTGTGCGTCGACGACGGCGCGGTCGCGACGGCGTTCGTCAGCGAGCGCCATCTGCTGGTGGACGGCCGTGCGCCGGTGAACTTCGCGCCGCTGTCCCGTTTCTGGCGTACGGCCGACGGCTGGGTCCGCACCCACGCCAACTACCCGCACCACAAAGCCGCGCTGCTCGCCGCACTGGGCGTCCCCGCCGGGAAGGTGGAGGCCGAGCTGGCCGGACGGCGGTCCGTGGAGGTGGAGGAGACGGTGTACGCCGCCGGGGGTCTGGCGGTGGCGCTGCGTACGCCCGAGGAGTGGGCGGCCCACCCGCAGAGCGTCTCGGTGGCCGAACGGCCTCTGGTCGTACGGGAGTTGCTCGACGATGCCCCACCGAAGCCGCGCGGTGAGCGGCTGAAGGTCCTGGACCTGACGCGGGTCATCGCGGGCCCGGTCGCCACCCGCACCCTGGGCCTGCTCGGCGCGGACGTGCTGCGCATCGACGCACCCAGGATGCCCGAACTCCCCGACCAGCACGCGGACACGGGCTTCGGGAAGCGCTCAGCGACGCTGGACCTGCGCAGCCACGCCGACCGGCGGACCTTCGCCGGGCTCCTGGACGCGGCCGACGTCCTGGTCACCGGTTATCGGCCTGGCGCACTGGATGTGTACGAACTCCAGCGTCCCGGCCTGGTCGTCGCGCAGCTCTCCGCGTGGGGCGACCACGGACCCTGGCGCGAGCGGCGCGGCTTCGACAGCCTGGTCCAAGTGGCCACGGGAATCGCCGAGTCGGAGGGCGACGACGGAAAGCCGGGCGCGCTCCCCGCGCAGGCGCTGGACCATGGCACGGGGTATCTGCTGGCCGCCGCGGTGCTGCGGGCGCTGACCGAGCAGGACGCGTACGGCGGCACCCGGCGCCTGCGACTCTCGCTGGCCCGCACCGCCCACTGGCTGCGCGGGCTGACGCCGGACCCCAGGACGCCCCGGGCCTCGTACCCTTCCCCAAGCTCTCGGCTTCGCTCGAGCAGGGGAGACCCCATCCGACTGGCCGAGACCGACAGCCCGTTGGGCCGGCTCAGGTACGCCCCGTCGCCCGTCGCCTACGAAGGCGGCCCGGCGGACTGGTCACGTCCACCGGGCCCCTGGGGTGCCGACTCCGCCGCCTGGCTTACAGCTTGACGATGACCTTCAGCGCGGTGCGCTCGTCCATCGCCTTGTAGCCGTCCGGGACCCCGTCGAGCCCGACCGCGAGGTCGAAGACCGGCGAGGGGTCGATCGTGCCGTCGAGCACATCGGGGAGGAGCTCGGGGATGTACGTACGGACGGGTGCGACCCCGCCGCGCAGGGCGACATTGCGGTCGAACATGTCGCTCAGGTCCAGGCCGGTGCCGCTGCCGTGCGGTACGCCGACATAGCCGACGGCGCCGCCGTCGCGGGCGATCGCCAGGGCGGTGCGCATCGACTGTTCGGTGCCGACGGCCTCGATCACGGAGTGCGCGCCCTGGCCGCGGGTCAGTTCCCGTACGGCGGCGATGGCCTCGTCGCCGCGCGCGGCGACGACGTCGGTGGCGCCGAAGAGCTTGGCGATGTCGGTGCGGTCCTGGTGGCGTCCCATCGCGATGATCCGCTCGGCGCCGAGCCGCTTGGCGGCCAGTACGCCGCAGAGCCCGACCGCGCCGTCGCCGACCACCGCGACGGTGGAGCCCTTGACGACCCCCGCGCCGAGCGCGGCGTGGTGGCCGGTGCCCATGACGTCGGAGAGCGCGAGCAGGGCCGTCAGCAGGTGGTCGTCGGACGCGGCGTCGGCGGGGAGCTTGACGAGGGTGCCGTCGGCGAAGGGCACGCGGACAGCGTCGCCCTGGCCGCCGTCGGAGCCGACCGAGCCCCAGAATCCGCCCTGCGGGCAGGAGGTGGTGAGGCCCTCGGCGCAGAAGTCGCAGCTGCCGTCGGACCAGACGAAGGGCGCCACGACCAGGTCGCCGGCGGCGAAGCCGGCCACGCCGGAACCCGCCTCCTCGACGATGCCGAGGAACTCGTGCCCGATCCGCTGGCCGGGCTGCCGGGCGGCCACGCCCCGGTACGCCCAGAGGTCGCTGCCGCAGATGCAGGCGCGCAGAACGCGGACGACGGCGTCGGTGGGCTGCTGGACAACGGGGTCCGGCACCTCCTCGACGCGCATGTCGTAGGGGGCATGGATGGTGGTGGCGCGCATGGTGCGAGTCCTTGCTGATCAGACAGAAGTACGGCTTTCACGGTACGCCTGCGCGGAGGGTGCCGCGCGCGCGAGCAGGGCTCTGGCCAGCAGGGTCTGAGCGGCGATGTACGTCGCCATGACCCAGAAGTCGGGGCGGGGCGGCTGGGGCCAGTCGGCGACATCGGTGGCGATCAGGGTGTCGGAGAGCAGGAAGAGCGCACCGCCGATGCCGCCCCACAGGCCCAGGGTGCTGGAGCGGTACGCCATGGCGGTGAGGAGGAGGGAGTAGCCGGCCACGGGGATACGGAGGTCCGGGGGGAGGTCGGGCCAGAGGGCGGCGACCGTTCCGGCGAGGGCCGC
>NZ_JAFLRJ010000275.1 GCF_017315755.1 Streptomyces beijiangensis | reverse complement strand
CCTCGTGGTCGAAGGCGGCGAGCACGGGGATGTGGTCGAGGGATTCGCCGCCTTCGACCACGAGGAGAACGGCTCGCAGTCCGACACCGGCGCCGACGGCCCGCTGCTCGGGACGGTCCTGGAGCGTTCCGTCTTCGCGCGCGGCGGCAGCTTCGAGGACAGGGCCCGCGCCTTCGCCGGCACGGTCTGTCTGTCGTCCGACACCGGCCACGCCGTGCACCCCAACTACAGCGAGCGCCACGACCCGACGCACCACCCGCGCGCCAACGGCGGACCGATCCTCAAGGTCAACGTGAACATGCGGTACGCGACCGACGGCAGCGGCCGGGCCGTCTTCGCCGAGGCCTGCGAGAAGGCCGGTGTGCCCATGCAGAACTTCGTCTCCAACAACGCCATGCCGTGCGGGACGACCATCGGGCCGATCACCGCCGCACGGCACGGCATCAAGACCGTGGACATCGGGGTGGCGATCCTCTCGATGCACAGCGCGCGGGAACTGTGCGGCGCGGACGACCCGTACCTGCTGGCCAACGCGCTGGTGGCGTTCCTGGAGGGCTGACCTCACCGGTCACCGTCGCCACAGGGTTGATTGGGTGTTGCGGGTGGGGGTACGCGCTGTCGTAGTCCGCTACAGCCAATCAACCCTGGAGGCGAATTCGAATGGGCCTGGGAGGCTGCATTCTTCTGGTGACGGTCGGCGCGATCCTCACCTTCGCGACGGACTGGAAGGTCCAGAGCGTCAATCTCGACGTGGTCGGTCTGATCATGATGTTCGTCGGGTTCATAGGGATCTGCGTGTACACGAGCGTGCTGCGCCGCCGCCGTCCGCCGGTCGCCACGCAGTCCACGCTCATCGAGGAGGAGCGTCACCACGGGATCTGACCCCCGCGTATCCTCGAACTCCGGGCGTTGCCCCTGAGAGAGGGCACGGCAAGAGGGGTGTCATCGGTGGAGTTCCGACTTCTCGGCTCTGTGGCGGTCGAGACGGAGAACGGTGACATACCCCTCGGACCCGCCAAGCGCTCCAGCCTCCTCGCGATGCTGCTGCTGCGGCCCAACACGGCGGTGAAGGTCGAGCAGTTGACCGCCGCCCTCTGGGAGGACCGGCCGCCCACCCACTCCAAGACCGTGCTGCAGGGACATGTCTCGCGCCTCCGCGCGCTGCTCGCCGAGCACGGCGCGGAAGCGTACGGGATCGAGCTCGCCACCCAGGGTTCCGCCTACATCCTGCGGATGCCCGAGTCCCTGGTGGACGCGCACCGCTTCGAGGAGCTGGTCGCGCTCGCCAGGGTGCAGCGCCAGCCCGCCGACGCCGTACAGATGCTGCGCGAGGCACTCTCCTTCTGGCAGGGGCCCGCGCTCACCGGCACCGTGCAGAGCCGCCCTCTGGAGGCGGCGGCCAACGGCCTGGAGGAGCTGCGGCTGGCATCGGTGGAGGCGCTCGCCGCCGCGTACGGACAGCTCGGCGAGCATGCGCGGGCCGCCGCCGTGCTCCGTACCGAAGCCGTCACGCACCCCCTGCGCGAATCCCTGGCGGCAGCCCTGATGCTGGCCCTCGGCCGCTCGGGGCGGCAGTCGGACGCCATGGACTGGTACCACCGCACCCGGCGGCTCCTCGCCGATGAACTCGGCGTGGATCCCGGTGAGACGCTCAGTGAGGCGTACGCGACGATCCTGCGCGCCACCGAACCGGCGCCGGAGAAACGGCCTGCCCCGGCCACCGAGATCCCCGTACCCGAACTGCTGCCCAGGCCGCCGCGCGGCTTCACCGGGCGCAGCGCCGAACTGGCCGCACTGGCAAGGGCGTTGGCAGGCGGGGACGCCCCCGTCGCTCTGGTCACCGGACCCGCCGGGGTCGGCAAGAGCGCCTTCGCCGTGCACTGGGCGCACGAGCGGCGCGCCGACTTCCCCGACGGGCGCCTCTTCGTCGACCTGCGCGGATTCAGCGACACCCAGGAGCCCGAATCCGCCGCCGTACTGCGGGAGTTCCTCCTTGCGCTCGGCACCCCGCTGCAGCGGATCCCGGATCACGCCGATGCGATGGGCGCGCTCTTCCGGTCGCTCACCGCGGGCCGCAAGCTCCTCCTCGTACTCGACAACGCGCGCACCTCGGAGCAGGTACGGCCGCTGCTGCCCGGCGGCGACCACTGCGCGACGCTGGTCACCAGCCGCGACCGGCTCGGCGGTCTCATCGCGTCCGACGCCGCCCGGCCGGTGCCGCTGGGGCATTTCCCCACGACGGACTCGACGGCGCTGCTCGCCGCCGTACTGGGCGAGGAGCGGATCGCGGCCGAGCCCGCGGCGGCCGACACGCTGGCCGGGCTCTGCGACGGGCTGCCGCTCGCGCTGCGCGTGACGGCGGCGCGCCTGGCGGAGCGGCCGCAGTGGACGCTCGCCGCGATGGCCGGTGAACTGGCCGACGAGCAGGGCAGGCTGGCGCTCCTGGACGTCGAGGACACCGGCGTCTCGGCCGCCCTGCGCCTGACCCTGCAGGAGCTTCCGGAGTCCACCGCCCGGATGTTCCGCGCGCTCGGCCTGCACACGGGCCCCGACCTCGACCGCTTCGCGGCGGGCGCGCTCGCCGGCACGTCCCCCGCCCTGGCCTCCGCCGACCTGGGCCGTCTCGCCACCGCCCATCTGCTCACCGAGTCCGCCCCCGGCCGCTGGACCCTGCACGATCTCGTACGCCTCTACGCCCGCTCGCTCGCCCCGCAGGCCGACCCGGAGGGCCTGCCGCGCCTCCTCGACCACTACCTCTACACCGGGCTCGCGGCCGACGCCGCCGCCGAGCCTGGCTCCCAGCCCTGCTGCACCCTGCCCGCCGATGCCCGACGGCCCGCGGCCACCAGGGAGTTCGAGGACCGGTCCGCCGCGCTCGCCTGGTACGAGGCCGAGCGCCCGGCCCTTGAGGGCGCGGTCGCAGCCGCCGTCTCGCTCGGTCTGCACGACCGGGCCTGGCGGCTCGCCCTGCTGCAGTGGCCGCTGATCCTGTGGCGCGTCCGCGACGGCTGGGCGCCGCTCCTGGAGACCGGCCTCGCCTCCGCCGCACAGGCGGGCGATCTGGAGGCGCAGTCACGGGCACGGGCCCTGCTCGGCTGGGTGCTGCACGAGGAGGGCAGGGACGCGGAGGCCCTCGTACACCTGGAGAAGGCGCCCGAACTGGCCGCGCAGGCGGGCGAGGCGATCAGCGAGGCCATCGCGTACGTCAATCTCGCGGTGGTCCTGGACTCCACGGGCGAGCACGAACGCGCCGGGCTGCTGATGTCCCACGCGGTCTCGCTGGCCGTGCGGACCGGCCATCCGTCCACCCAGGTGCTGGCGCTGCAGCACCTGGCGCGGCACTGTCTGAAGACGCAGGCGTACGAGGCCGCACTCGCGCACACCCTTCGCGCCGATGAACTCCTGTCGCCCGACGCGGTGATCGCACAGGTCCGGCTGAGGATCACCCGGGGCCAGGCACTGGCCGGAATCGGCCGTCTTGAGGACGCCGCTGACCAGCTGAAACAGGCGATACGGGCAGCCGAGTCGGCCGGTTTCACCGAGGGTGCGGCAGAGGCCCGCGAGCACCTGTCGCGGCTGCCAGCGAATCGTTAGCGGTACGCAAGCGGGACGGCAGCGGGGCCGCTGAAGCTGTAGTCAACACCGAAAACGTGCACTGACCGCAGTGACCGCAGTGACCGCAACACACAACGGGGAGCAACCACCGTGCGTACCTACCGCAAGAACGCAGTCCTGGCCGCCGCCGCCATCGCCGCCCTCTCGCTCGGCCTGACCGCCTGTGGCGGCAGCGACACCGGCGCCAAGGACGCGGGCAGCGCGACCGCATCACAGTCCTCCACGGACAGCGGATCGACGAAGACGTCGGGCGGTACGGACTCCTCGACCGGCAAGACCGCGGACCAGACCTCGTCCAAGAGCAAGGGCTCGACGACCGGCGGCAGCACCGGCGGAACGACCTCGGGCGGTACGGGCTCGACGGTGAAGACCCCCGAGTGCACGGTCGGCTCCCTCACCTACGCGACCACGCACAAGAACGCCGGTAAGCAGGACGACCACATCCTGATCACGGCGACCAACAACACCGGCTCCTCCTGCACCCTGCAGAAGTTCCCGATCATCACGCCGGGCGGCGCCAACGGCGACGTTCCGCACTCGAAGAAGGACTCGCAGGTCGCGCAGCCGCTGACGGTGAAGCCGGGCAAGACCGTCTACTCGGCGCTGGCGCTCTACCCGCAGGGCACCAGCGACCTGAGCTTCTCCTCGATCCGCATGTCGCTCAACATGAACAACGTGGACGACTCGATGAAGTCGGTCACCCTCAACACCGGCAAGGCGTACTACGCCGACGCCGCGGACGGCGCCGAGGTCTACTCCTGGAACCCGGCCAAGCCGTACAACTACTGATCCATCCCCGCGAGTACCAGGGGCAGTCGCGTCTCCCCGTCCGCGGTCACCCGGACGGGGACGCCCCAGTCCTGCTGGTGCATGTGGCAGGCCGGGTACTCGTTCTCCGGGTCGTCGTCGCAGGACGCGGCCATCGCGGAGACATGCAGCACTCCCTCGCCGAGGGCGGGGTTCAGCTCCAGCGTCCGGCTCAGGTCGGTGCCCGTACCCTCGCCCGCGATCAGCAGCTCCGGCGGGGTCGAGGAGACCAGCAGCCGGGTCGAGGGGCCGTAGCGGGTGTCGAGCTTCTGCCCCGCGGGCGCCTGGAAGATGACGTCGAGCTCCAGCTTCCCCGGGGCGACATCGGTCGCCGCCCGCTGGGTGCGGTGGGCGACGGACTCGACCCGTACCGCCTCGTCGGGCAGCCGCAGCCGGGTCAGCCGGTGGCGCGCCGACTCCACGACCACGATGTCGTCGCCCACCAGGACGGCGTCGGACGGCTCCCGCAGGTCGGTCGCCAGGGTGGTCACCTCGCCCGTCTCCGGGTCGAAGCGCCGCAGCGCGTGGTTGTACGTGTCCGATACGGCGACCGAGCCGTCGGGCAGCGCCGTGACACCCAGCGGGTGCTGGAGCAGCGCCTGATCAGCCGCCCCGTCCCGGTGCCCGAAGTCGAAGAGCCCCTTCCCGACGGCGGTGTGCACCACTCCCTCCAGGTCGACGTACCGCAGCGATGACGTCTCGGAGTCGGCGACCCAGAGCCGCTCGTCGGTGGCGGCGAGCCCGGAAGGCTGGGCGAACCAGGCCTCGGCGCCGGGACCGTCGAGCAGACCCTCGTTCGTGGTCCCGGCCGCGACCTCCACGGTCCCTGCCTCGGGGTCGTACGTCCACAGCTGGTGCACGCCCGCCATGGCGATCCACAGCCTGCCGCCGAACCAGGCGACGTCCCACGGCGAGGAGAGCGCGACCTCAAGGGCGGGCCCGGAGGTCGGCGCCCCCTGCCACCACTGCTTGCCGGTGCCCGCGACCAGCGCGATCTCGCCGGTGGCCGGGTCGTAGGTGCGGATGGCGTGGTTGACGGTGTCGGCGACGGCGATCTTCCCGCCGGGGAGCAGCGCCAGGCCCTGCGGCTCGTTGAAGTCGCCCTCGCCGCCGATGCGCCGTACGACGGTCTCGCCGTCGGCCTCAAGCTCGACGAGCTGGTGCCGGGTCGAGTCGGAGACGAGGAGGTTGCCGCTCTCCAGGAGCAGCGCCTTGCCCGGGAAGCGCAGATCGGTGGCGACCGGCTCGGGCGCCACGTAAGGCCCGTCGCCCCGGCGCAGCGTCCCCTTCGCGCCGTGCTCGGCCTCCAGCTCCTCGACCAGCTTCTCGATGGCGTGCGCATGCCCCTCGCCGGCGTGCTGCGCGACGACGTACCCCTCGGGGTCGATGACGACGAGCGTGGGCCAGGCGCGGACCGCGTACTGCTTCCAGGTGGCGAGCTCGGGGTCGTCGATGACCGGGTGGTGCACGTTGTAGCGCTCGACCGCGTCCACGACGGCCGCGTGCTCGGCCTCGTGCACGAACTTCGGGGAGTGGACGCCGATGATCACGACGGTGTCGCTGTGCTTCTGCTCCAGCTCGCGCAGTTCGTCGAGGACATGCAGGCAGTTGATGCAGCAGAACGTCCAGAAGTCGAGGATGACAACGCGTCCTCGCAGGTCAGCAAGGGTGTACTCCTTGCCGCCCGTATTCAGCCAGCCGCCCTTGCCGACCAGCTCGGGGGCACGGACACGGGCACGGCGGGGGGCGGAGGACGCATCGTTCATGGTTCAAGGGTGCCACCTCGAAGGAACAGGTTTCCCCAAGCTCTCAACTTCGTTCGAGCAGGGGAGGCCCCATTGCCTGGTGCGAACCGGCCGCCAAGGGGTAAGGCTGGCCCCATGAAATTCCTCGTGCGCGACCGCATCTTCGACATCGGCGACGACTACTGGATCGAGGACGAGAACGGCGACAAGGCGTTCCTCGTCGACGGCAAGGTGCTCAGGCTCAGGGACACCCTGGAGATCAAGGACCGGTCGGGCCGGGTCCTGATCACCATCAAGGAGAAGATGCTCTCCATCCGGGACGCGATGACCCTGGAGCGGGACGACGAGGAGCTCGCGACCGTACGGAAGAAGAAGCTCTCCCTCCTCCGCAACCACTACCGCGTGAAGCTCAACGAGGGCACCGAGCTGGACGTCAGCGGGAAGATCCTCGACCGCGAGTTCACCATCGAGTACGACGGCGAGCTGCTGGCGCACATCTCGCGCAAGTGGTTCCGGGTCCGCGAGACATACGCCGTGAACGTGGTCCGCGAGGACACGGACATCGCGCTGATGATCGCGGTCGCGGTGTGCGTGATCCACATGGACGAGAAGGAGGACGGGCACGGGGCGCACGGCGAAGGCTGACCCCGGGCCCGCCTCGGATCGAGGGCTTGCTCAGCGGCGGGGCGGTTCCAGGCCGAGGAGGCGGTCCTTCAGGGCCGGGAACTGCTCCCGGGTGGCGGCGACCCTCGCCGGATCGAGGTCCACGGTCAGCACCTCTTCGCCCGCGCCCGCCTCGGCCAGCACCTCGCCCCAGGGGTCGACGACGACGGAGTGGCCCGCCTGTTCGACCCCGGCGTGGGTGCCCGCGGTGCCGCAGGCCAGGACGTACGCCTGGTTCTCCACGGCGCGGGCCCTGGCCAGCAGCGACCAGTGGGAGCGCCGGCGCTCGGGCCAGCCGGCCGGGATCACGAACATCTCGGCGCCCGCGTCGGTGAGCGCGCGGAAGAGCTCGGGGAAGCGGAGGTCGTAGCAGGTGGCCAGGCCGAGAGTGGTCTCCGGCAGCCGTACGGACACGAGCTCTTCGCCCGCTCCCATCAGGACGGCCTCGCCCCGGTCGAAGCCGAAGCGGTGGATCTTCCGGTAGGTGCGGGCCAGTTCGCCGTCGGGGGAGAAGACGAGCGAGGTGTTGTAGAGGGGGCCGTCACCCGCGGCGGAGCCGCTGTCGGACGCGGTGCGCTCGACGATGGATCCCGCGTGCAGCCAGACGCCGGCGTCGGACGCCGCTTTCGACATCGCCTCGTACGTCGGCCCCTCCAGCGGTTCCGCCTCCTCGGCGAAGGACTCGAAGGCGAAAGCGCCGACGGGCCAGAGCTCCGGCAGGACGACGAGGTCGGCCGCCGACTGTTCCCGTACGAGCGAAGCAGCGCGCTGCCTACGGGAATTGGAGGTTTCGTCCGGGTTTACATCCATCTGGATGAGAGAGGCGCGCACACTACCACCGTCCTGGCATTCGAGCCGTCAACGCGGGCCTACGATCGTCACACCAAAGCACTGCCGGGGTGCCGCTGGGCAGCGTAACTTAAACGCCCAGACACCCAGCCATGCCAGCCCGCGTACCGCAGAACACCGCTCCGAGGGGTCCCGTTGACCGTCCACCCAAGCCTCCAGCCCTACGCCGACGCCTGGACCCACTCGATCGAAGCGATATCCGAGCTGGTGGGACCGCTCGTAGAGGGCGAATGGAACCGTGCGACCCCGTGCCCCGGCTGGTCGGTACGCGACATCGTGTCGCACATCATCGGCGTCGAATGCGAACAGCTCGGCGACCCGCGGCCCATCCACACCCTGCCGCGCGATCTCTACCACGTGAAGACCGAGCACCAGCGGTACATGGAGATGCAGGTCGACGTACGCCGCCACCACACGGGCCCCGAGATGACCGCGGACCTGGAGTACACGATCATCCGCCGCGCCCGGCAGCTGCGGAACGAGAACCGTCAGCCCGAGACCAAGGTCCGCGCCCCGCTCGGCGCCGAGACCACCCTCGAACTGGCCCTGCGGATGCGGGCGTTCGACGTCTGGGTGCACGAGCAGGACCTGCGCACGGTGCTGCACGCGCCCGGCAACCTCGACTCCCCCGGCGCCCATGTCGCCCGCGACAACTTCCTCGCCGTACTGCCGAAGGTGGTCGCCAAGGACGCGGGCGCGCCCCCGAACTCCGCGATCGTCTTCGACATCCACGGCCCGGTCGAGTTCATGCGGACGGTACGGGTCGACGCGGAAGGACGCGGCACGATCGACGGCACGCCCTCGCTCGGCCCGCTCGCCACCATCGTCATGGACTGGGAGACGTACTTCCGTCTGGCCACCGGGCGGGTGCGGGCCGCGGCGGTCGCGGACCGGATCAAGGCCGAGGGCGACCAGGAGCTGGTCGCGGCCATCCTCAGGGAGTTCGCCGTAACCCCCTGACCCGCCCCGGACCTGCACGGGGCTGCGTCTATACAGGTACGTGCACGGCCTCCACCCGGCTCGGCGCCAGGTGCTCACGCTCCCTGCGCGCCGAGCGGGAGCGCAGCCGCAGGATCTGGGTGAGGCCGAGCGCCTGCAGGACGAAGACGCAGGAGAACGCGATCCGGTAGTTGTCACCGGTGGCATCGAGCAGCACCCCGACCACGAGCAGCGTCGTCATCGAGGCGACGAAACCACCCATGTTGACGATTCCCGAGGCCGTGCCCTGACGCTCGGGCGGATTGGCCGGACGGGCGAAGTCGAAGCCGATCATCGAGGCGGGACCGCAGGCCCCGAGCACGGTGCAGAGCGTGAGCAGCAGCCACATCGGCGCATGGTCGCCGGGGTACGTGAGGGTGACCGCCCAGGTCACCGCCGTCGCCGCCACCGTGGCCAGCGCGATCGGCAGCCGCGCCGCATGGTGCCGGGCGATGATCTGACCGAACACCAGGCCCACCACCATATTGGAGAGCACGACCAGGGTGAGGAGTTCACCTGCGGTCGCCTCGGAGAGGCCCTGCGCCTCCACCAGGAAGGGCATCCCCCACAGCAGCAGGAAGAACATCGCGGGGAACTGCGTCGTGAAGTGCACCCAGAGCCCGAGCCGGGTGCCGGGCTCCCGCCAGGCGGCGGCGATCATCTTCCGTACGTACACGGAACCCGCGTGCTGCGCCGGGGGCGGCTCGTGACCCTCCGGGTGGTCCTTCAGGAAGAGGACCAGCAGAACGAGAACGACCACGCCTGCCAGCGCACTGCCGGCGAACGTCGTGGTCCAGCCGAGGCCGCCCAGGGCACGGGAGATGACCACGGTCGAGACGAGGTTGCCCGCCATGCCGACCAGTCCCGCGAGCTGCGCCACCAGGGGTCCGCGCCGGGCCGGGAACCAGCGGGTGCCGAGCCGCAGCACGCTGATGAAGGTCATCGCGTCGCCGCAGCCGAGAAGGGCGCGGGAGGCGAGGGCCGTGCCGTACGAGGGCGAGAAGGCGAAGCCCAGCTGCCCGAGGGTGAAGAGGATCACACCGAAGGTCAGGACGCGCTTGGCGCCGAGCCGGTCGACGAGCAGGCCCACGGGTATCTGCATGCCCGCGTACACGAGCAGCTGGAGTATGGAGAAGGTGGAGAGCGCAGAGGCGTTGACGTGGAAGCGGTCGGCGGCGTCCAGGCCGGCGACGCCGAGGCTGGTGCGGAAGATGACCGCGACGAAATAGACCGCGACGCCGATCCCCCACATCGCGGCCGCGCGCCGGCCGCCGGGCGGATCGCCGGGGAGGGTGACCGCGCTGCTGCCGTTGCTCTTGTTGTCGGCGCTGCTCATCGCACATCACCCTGCGCCAGATTCCGTACCCAGCTCACATGCCGGTGCACGACGGTGGCCGCCGCTTCCGTGTCCCCGGCGCGCAGGGCGTCCAGGATCTCGGTGTGCTCGGCGATGTTCTTGGCGATGCGGTCGGGGTTGGCGTACATCACGGCGACGCCCATCCTCAACTGCCGGTCGCGCAGCTGGTCGTAGAGGCGGGAGAGGATCTGGTTGCCCGCGCTGCGAACGATCTCGGCGTGGAAGCAGCGGTCGGTGACCGAGACCGCGGCCAGGTCCCCGGCTGCCACCTGCCGCTTCTGCTGCTCCAGGAGCTCTTCGAGGCGGGCTATCAGGACCGGGCTCGGCGGCACGGCCTTGCGTACCGCGAACTCCTCGACCAGCAGCCGGGTTTCGACCACGTCGGCGATCTCCTGCGCGGAGACGGCGAGGACGAGCGCGCCCTTCTTCGGGTAGAGCTTGATCAGCCCCTCGACCTCCAGGCGGAGGAGCGCTTCGCGCACGGGGGTGCGGGAGACGCCGACGGCCTCGGCGAGATCGCCCTCGGTGAGGAGGGTGCCTCCCTCGTAGCGGCGCTCGAGTACGGCTTGCTTGATGTGCGAGTAGACGCGGTCGGCAGCGGGGGGCTGCTTGGCAGGGGCGGCAGGCATGCGAACAGGATAGATACAACAGGGGTGCAACATAAGTACGGGTCCACGATCCGGACGGCCGGGAGCCGCATCGCTCACATTTCTGATGGGCGTGCAACCAATCGACCCTCTCGGGTGTCCCTTCAGTGCGCGCCACCCTCACGTGGGCGCATTCCAGGGGCATTTGGAGCGTTTGACTTGAAAACAGCATTTAGTGGCATAGGCCGCATACGCCGCACCACGACCATCGCGACTGTGGCCCTCACCGCTGGAGCGGTCCTCGCGGGCGGCGCCCTCGCCGGTCAGGCGCAGGCCGCCACGATCGCCGTACCCAAGATCGTGGCCAAGGGCGGCTTCGTGATGAACAACGGCACCGGCAGGGTGCTCTACGGGAAGGGCGCCGACCTGCGCCGCTCCACCGGCTCCACCACCAAGATCATGACGGCGCAGGTGGTGCTGTCCCAGAAGGGCCTCAACCTGGACTCGAAGGTCACGGTCCAGAAGGCGTACAGCGACTACATCGTCTCCAAGGGCGCCTCGTCGGCCCATCTGATCGTCGGCGACAAGCCCACCGTCCGGCAGCTGCTGTACGGTCTGATGCTGCCGTCGGGCTGTGACGCCGCGTACGCGCTCGCCGACAAGTTCGGCAGCGGCTCGACGCGCGCCGCCCGGGTGAAGTCCTTCCTCGGCAAGATGAACGCCTCCGCGAAGAGCCTCGGCGCGAAGAACACGCACTTCGACTCGTTCGACGGCATCGGCAACGGCTCCAACTACTCGACGCCGCGCGACCTCACGAAGATCGCCTCGTCGGCGATGAAGAACTCCACCTTCCGCGCGGTGGTCAAGACGAAGTCGACGAAGCAGAAGGTCACGACGAAGACCGGCGGATATCGCTACATGTCGTGGACCAACACCAACAAGCTGCTCAGCAGTTACAGCGGCGCGATCGGCGTCAAGACGGGCTCGGGCCCGCAGGCCGGGTACTGCCTGGTCTTCGCGGCGACCCGCAACGGCAAGACGGTCATCGGCACGGTCCTGTCCTCCACATCGGAGGCCAACCGCACCGCGGACGCGAAGAAGCTCATGGACTACGGCTTCAAGAAGTAGTGAACGGCGCTGTGGCCCGGACCGTCGTCGGACGGTCCGGGCCACAGCTGTGTGCGGGCGTGCGGTGCGGGTCAGGCCCAGGTGATCAGGCGCCTCGGCTGCTCCAGGATGGCCGCGACATCGGCCAGGACCTTGGAGCCGAGTTCGCCGTCGACCAGCCGGTGGTCGAAGGAGAGCGCGAGGGTGGTGACCTGGCGCGCCTTGACCTTGCCCTTGTGGACCCAGGGCTGGAGCTTGATCGCGCCGACCGCGAGGATCGCGGACTCGCCCGGGTTGAGGATGGGCGTACCGGTGTCGATACCGAAGACACCGACGTTGGTGATGGTGACGGTGCCGCCCTGCATGGCGGCGGGGGACGTCTTGCCCTCGCGCGCCGTGGAGACGAGCTCGCCGAGGGACGCGGCCAGTTCGGGCAGCGTCTTGGTGTGCGCGTCCTTGATGTTCGGGACGATCAGGCCGCGCGGGGTGGCGGCGGCGATCCCCAGGTTGACGTAGTGCTTCTGCACGATCTCCTGGTTCACCTCGTCCCAGGCCGCGTTGACGTCCGGGTTGCGCTTGATCGCGACCAGGAGCGCCTTGGCGATGAGCAGGAGGGGATTCACCCGGAGACCCGCGAGCCCGTACTCGTCGGGGGACGCCTTCAACTCGGCGACGAGCTTCATCGTCCGGGTCACGTCGAGCGTGATGAACTCCGTGACGTGCGGCGCAGTGAAGGCGCTGCCGACCATGGCCTGGGCGATGGCCTTGCGAACTCCCTTGACGGGAATGCGTGTTTCACGTGAAACACCCTCGGTGACCGGCGCCTGTTCCACAGCCGGAACAACGGGCGCGGGCGCGGGTGCCGTCACCGGTACGGCCGCCGCGTGCACGTCCTCGCGGGTCACGACGCCGTCGGGCCCGGTGGGCGTGACGGTCGCCAGATCGATGCCCAGATCCTTTGCGAGCTTGCGCACAGGGGGCTTGGCGAGCGGGCGGTTCGCGGCTGGCGCACTGCCGTTGGAGTAGTACGTGCCTGCCGGGGCGCTCTCGGCCTGGGCCGGAACGTCCTTGCGGGCACGGCGCTTGGTCGAGGACTCGGCGACGCCGTAACCGACCAGCACCGGCTGGCGGCCGGCCGGCTTCGCCTCGGGCTCGGGCTCGGGCCCGGGCACGGGCACGGCAGCCGGCTCGGCGGCGGGCTGCGGCACCTCAGCGGCGGCCACCGGCTCCGACGACCCCGGCGCCACATCCACCGAGATGATCACCTCGCCGACGTCCACCGTCGTGCCCTCGGCGAAACGGATCTCGTGCACCACCCCGTCGAAGGGGATGGGGAGCTCGACGGCAGCCTTCGCCGTCTCGACCTCGCACACGACCTGGCCGTCGGTCACCGTGTCACCCGGTGCGACGTACCACTTGAGGATCTCCGCCTCGGTCAGTCCCTCGCCCACGTCGGGCATCTTGAATTCTCGGAAGCGGGTGGCATTGGCAGCAGTCATGGTCACGGCGCTCCTCAGTACGCAAGCGAGCGGTCGACGGCGTCGAGCACCCGGTCCAGGCCCGGCAAGTACTCCTCTTCCAGACGCGCCGGCGGATACGGCGTGTGGTACCCGCCAACCCGCAGCACAGGCGCCTCCAGGTGGTAGAAGCTCCGCTCCGTGATCCGGGCGGCGATCTCCGCGCCCGTACCGAGGAAGACCGGGGCCTCGTGCACGACGACCAGGTGCCGTGTCTTCTCCACCGACGTCTGGATGGTGTCGAAGTCGATCGGCGACATCGAGCGCAGGTCCACGACCTCCAGGGACTTGCCCTCCTCCTGCGCCGCGGCCGCCGCCTCCAGGCAGACCTTCACCATCGGTCCGTACGCAACGAGCGTCAGGTCGCTGCCCTCGCGGGCGATCCGGGCCTTGTGCAGCGGGGCCGGGATGGCGTCGGTGTCGACGTCGCTCTTGTCCCAGTAGCGCCGCTTGGGCTCGAAGAAAATGATCGGGTCGTCGCTCTGGATGGCCTGCTGCATCATCCAGTACGCGTCCGAGGAGTTGGAAGGCGAGACGACCTTCAACCCCGCGACGTGCGCGAACAGCGCCTCGGGCGACTCGCTGTGGTGCTCGACGGCGCCGATGCCGCCGCCGTACGGAATGCGGATGACGACGGGCAGCTTGATCTTGCCGAGCGCGCGGGCGTGCATCTTCGCGAGCTGGGTGACGATCTGGTCGTACGCGGGGAAGACGAAGCCGTCGAACTGGATCTCCACGACGGGCCGGTAGCCGCGCAGCGCGAGCCCGATCGCGGTGCCGACGATGCCGGACTCGGCGAGCGGGGTGTCGATGACGCGTCCGTCGCCGAAGTCCTTGTGGAGGCCGTCGGTGACGCGGAAGACGCCGCCGAGGCGGCCTACGTCCTCGCCCATGATGAGGACCTTGGGGTCGTTCTCCATCGCCTTGCGCAGCGACTCGTTGATCGCCTTGGCGATCGGCATCTTGCTTGCAGCCATGGCTACTTGGCCTCCTCGGCGAACGACGCCTGATAGGCGGCGAACTCCGCGCGCTCCTCGTCGACCAGGGCGTGGCCGTCCGCGTGGGTGTGCTCGAAGATCGCCATGACGTCCGGGTCGGGCATGGCGCGCACGGCCTCGCGCACGCGCTTGCCCATCGCCTCGCTCTCCGCCTCCAGCTCGTCGAAGTACGCCTGGTCGGCGGCGCCCTCGGCCTCCAGATAGCGCCGGAGCCTGAGGATCGGGTCCTTGGCCTCCCAGGCGACGCGCTCGTCGTCGTTGCGGTACTTGGAGGGGTCGTCGGAGGTGGTGTGCGCACCCATCCGGTACGTGAACGCCTCGACCAGGGTGGGTCCCTCGCCCCGGCGGGCCCGCTCCAGCGCGTCCTTCGTCACGGCCAGGCAGGCCAGGACGTCGTTGCCGTCGACCCGTACGCCAGGGAAGCCGAAGCCCTCGGCGCGCCGGTAGAGCGGCACCCGCATCTGCTTCTCGGTCGGCTCGCTGATCGCCCACTGGTTGTTCTGGCAGAAGAACACGACCGGGGCGTTGTAGACGGCCGCGAAGTTGAAGGCCTCCATGACGTCGCCCTGGCTGGAGGCGCCGTCGCCGAAGTACGCGACGACCGCGGAGTCCGCGCCGTCCTTGGCCACGCCCATCGCGTAACCGGTCGCGTGCAGCGTCTGCGAACCGATGACGATCGTGTAGAGGTGGAAGTTGTTGGTGTTGGGGTCCCAGCCGCCGTGGTTCACACCGCGGAACATGCCGAGCAGATTGGCCGGGTCGACCCCGCGGCACCAGGCGACACCGTGTTCGCGGTAGGTCGGGAAGACGTAGTCGTCCTCACGGGTGGCCCGGCCCGAGCCGATCTGGGCGGCCTCCTGGCCGAGCAGCGAGGCCCACAGACCCAGTTCGCCCTGGCGCTGGAGGCTGGTGGCCTCGGCATCGAACCGGCGGGTCAGGACCATGTCCCGGTACAGACCGCGCAGTTCGTCGTGGGTCAGCTCCACGTCGTAGTCGGGGTGTCGTACGCGCTCGCCCTCGGGCGTCAGCAGCTGTACGAGCTGGGGCTCGGAACTCTGTGGCGGCTTGGCGGCTGCGCTGCTTGCGCGCTTGCTGCTGCTGCGTCGCGGTTTACGCGCGGCAGTGCTCTCCACGGTCACGTGCGTGCTCCTCCGTCGGTCCGGTCCCCGGGTTCGCCGGTGACCAGTGCGGCTCGCCTGTTGTCCACTGCCCCGCACGGGGTGGGTGCGGTGCGGCCGGGAACAGGCGTGACAGGTGCCCCGGCGAGCATCCTGTCAAAAGCACGTTACCCAGTGTTCTGCGGAACTGCGAAACCCCATTTGACCTGCGATTTTGCTTGGATTTCCAAGTAAATCGAGAAAAGGGCAGACAGCCGCTGGTCAGAGCACTGGTCACAGCCTGACAGGGAGCCGGAACAGGGGCACGTTATCCCGCTCACCCCGGGCACGGGAAGAGTTCGTATGTGAGACTGACCCCGTGCGCGAAGACGGAAAAATCCATGTATTTCTCCTTGACGACCATGAAGTGGTCCGTCGTGGAGTCCATGAGCTGCTCTCGGTCGAGGCGGACATCGAGGTCGTCGGCGAGGCCGGTACGGCCGCTGACGCCCTGGTCAGGATCCCTGCGACCCGGCCCGACGTGGCCATTCTCGACGTACGGCTGCCGGACGGCAGCGGGGTCGAGGTCTGCCGCGAGATCCGCTCCCAGGACGAGTCGATCAAATGCCTGATGCTGACCTCGTTCTCCGACGACGAGGCGCTCTTCGACGCGATCATGGCCGGTGCCTCGGGCTATGTGCTCAAGGCGATCCGCGGCAATGAGCTGCTGAGCGCCGTACGGGACGTGGCAGCGGGCAAGTCCCTGCTCGACCCGGTCGCCACCGCCCGGGTCCTGGAGCGGCTGCGCGACGGCGGGAAGGCCAAGGGCGACGACCGGCTCTCCAACCTCACCGACCAGGAGCGGAAGATCCTCGATCTGATCGGCGAGGGGCTCACCAACCGGGTGATCGGTGAGCGGCTGCACCTCGCCGAGAAAACGATCAAGAATTACGTCTCCAGCCTGCTCTCCAAACTGGGCATGGAACGGCGTTCTCAGGCCGCGGCCTATGTGGCACGCATTCAGGCCGAGAAGCAGCACTGAACTGATGTGAAGGCATGAAGGCATGAAGGCGTGAAGGTCTGCGGGCATGAGGACGTGAAGGATGTATTCGGGACTTAGGTCCCGAATACATCAGGGCGGCGGCCCCTTTTGCCACCAGGTGTCCGCGGCGCACAGTGGAGAACATGTCCACCGAGGAAATCCGCGCCCTGACACTGCTCGGCCGTCTCAGCTACGGCCGGGTGGCGACCAGCATGCGAGCGCTTCCGTTCCTCGCCATAGCCCGCCACATCGTGACCGCCGACGGCCGAGTCGTCCTGCGGATGCATGCGGGCCTGGGGCATCACGAGGCCTGCGTGGGCAGTGTGGTCACCTACGCCGCCGACAATCTCGGCCTCGGCGACTCCGATCTCTGGTCGGTGCAGTTCACCGGCACCGCCGAGACGACCGTGCCGAGCGACGAGGAGCTCACGCTCTTCGAGCCCGAACCGGTGGCGGTGAACGGCGAGCCCTTCGAGCCGGTCTACATGCGGATCTCCCCGCAGTTCGTGAACATCGACCGCCTCCAGTACGCCCGACCGCGAGCGGTCCGCAACGCTGCGTGATCTAACATCTGGCGGGTGCCGCGCTCATCTGACACCCTGCCGACATCTTCTGTGCCCCCCGTAGGCACCCTGCTGCGCCGCTACGCGGCCGCCGGCGACCCGCTCTCCTGCGAACCGGTCGCCCAGGGCCTGCTGAACCGCGGCTTCCGGCTCGCCACCACCCACGGCGACTACTTCCTCAAGCACCACCTGGACGGCGATACGGACACCATCGCGCGCCAGCACAGAGCCACCCTGCGCCTGGGCCGGCTCGGCGTTCCCGTGGCGCCCCCGATGGCGGACGCGGACGGGTCGACGGTCGCGGTGATCGGCGGGGACTGCTACGCCCTGCACCCCTGGGTCGAGGGACGCCACCGCGCCGGGGCGCAGCTCACGGCGGTGGGGTCGCGGCGTCTGGGGGCGCTGCTCGGTCTCGTACACACGTGTCTGGAGCGGGTGATGGAGGCCGAGCCCGCGGCGACCCACGAGAGCGCCGATCCGGCGGACTCCTTCGCACTGATCGACGGACTGCTCGGCCTCGCGCGCGGGCGTTCGCCCCGGGACGCCTTCGACGAACTGGCCGAGCACCGTCTGCTTGAGCGGCGGTCGCTGCTGGAGCGCCATGCGCACCGGCGTCCGCCGGCCGGGGGCGGCGGGGGCTGGGTGCACGGTGACTTCCATCCGCTGAATCTGCTCTACCGGGGCGCCGAGCCCGCGGCGATCGTCGACTGGGACCGGCTGGGGATCCAGCCGCGTGCGGAGGAGGCGGTCCGGGCCGCGGTGATCTTCTTCGTACGGCCGACGGGGGAGCTGGAGCTGGCGAAGGTACGCGCCTATGCGCGCGCCTACCGGCGTGCGGCGGCGGCGGACGCGGTGGAGCTTGCCGCGGCGGTGCACCGGGTGTGGTGGGAGCGGCTCAACGACTTCTGGATACTGCGCTGGCGCTACCAGCTGCACGACCGCAGGGCCGACGCGCAGTTTCCTGCGGCATCGGCCCTGGCGGTGTGGTGGACGCGCGAGTACGAGGCGGTGTGCGACGCGTTCGCGGGGTGAATCCCGGTCAGGGGGTGGGGGTTTCGCCGCCGGGGTTGCCGTCGGTCTGTGTGGGCGAGGGAGGCGGGTTGGACTCGGTCTGCGTCGGCTCCGGCGTCGTCGGATCCGGCGACGGGGTCTCGGACTTCGGCGGCTCCGACGTGGGCGCGTGGGACGTCGGGGCATGCGACGACGGCGTGTAGCTCGGCGTCTCCTGGTCACCCGTCGAGGTGTCCTCCGTGGACGTGTCCTCGGTCGTGGTGTCCGACGGGGTGTCGTTCGTGTCCTGCGACTCGGAAGTGGTGACGGACGGGGACTTGGTCGTGCCCGTACCGCCGCCGCCCGTTGAGTCGAAGCCGTCCAGCGCGAAGACGATGCCCGTCACGATCGCGGCCACCGCGAGGGCGGCGACCACCCACATCCAGCCGCGGCCGCCCTTGCGCGAGCCGCCGGAGCCGTCGTACGCCCCGTCGTCGGGGTTCATCGGCGGCAGGATCGGGCTCTGCGAGGTGTCGCTGCCGCCTGCGTATTGGTTCTGTCCGAGCGCGCTCGTCGCCGCCGTGCCCATGGCGGGGGTGCCCCCGGGCAGAGCGACGGGACCGGTGTTCCAGGTGCCGGTGTGGCCACCCTGCTGCTGGAGCATCTGCAGGGAGTACGCGACCAGGCCGCGCATCTCCTCCGCGCTCTGGAAGCGGTCGTCGGGGTCCTTGGCAAGAGAACGCATGACGAGGCCGTCGAGTTCCGGCGGCACCGCGTCGGAGGCCTGCGAGGGCGGCAGCGGAATGTCCTGGACGTGCTGGTAGACCACCGAGAGCGGGGTCTCCCCCGTGAACGGGGGCCGCAGCGCGAGCAGTTCGTACAGCAGACAGCCGGTCGCGTACAGGTCGCTCCGGTGGTCCACCGCCTTGCCGAGCGCCTGCTCGGGGGAGAGGTACTGCGGCGTGCCCATGACCATGCCGGTCTGGGTCATCGTCGACTGCGCGCCGTGCAGGGCGCGCGCGATACCGAAGTCCATCACCTTCACCGCACCGCTGTGCGTGATGATGACGTTGGCCGGCTTGATGTCCCGGTGCACGATGCCGTGCTGGTGGGAGTAGGCGAGCGCCTCCAGCACACCGGACACGATGATCAGCGCCTGCTCCGGCGGCGGGGCCTCGGCGTTGAGCAGCAGATCACGGATGGTGCGGCCCTCGACCAGCTCCATCACGATGTACGAGACGGTCTGGCCGTTCCAGTGGTCCTCGCCGGAGTCGTAGACCGCGACGACGGCATGGTGGTTGAGGCCCGCGACCGACTGTGCCTCGCGGGTGAACCGGGCCTTGGAGACCGGGTCTTCGGCCAGGTCGGAGCGGAGCAGTTTCACGGCGACGGTACGGCCGAGCCGTACGTCCTCGGCCGCGAAGACCTCGGCCATGCCGCCGCGTCCGAGACGGTGGGTGAGGCGGTAGCGGCCGTCGCCGACCAGTCCGCCGCTCCCCCAGTTCTCCGGCGCGTCCGGCATACTGCCGCCGTTTGCCTCGGATTCGGGTGCCATCAGTCCTCGCCGTCGTGTTGGTCCGCGTCAGCGGGTGGTCCTCAGGAGCCTTGCCTCGTCACGCTACAGGCTCGGCCTGAAGGGCCGGTTCGGGAATAACCGGTCATCCAACCGGTTTCCGCTGCACCCATGCAAATTTCCTGTGCATTCTGTGGTGCTTTCTCTGCCCTTACGGTCACGGAACGGGCATGCGGCTTGACGTGTCAGTGCCCTCGGGCAGACTTGCCCGGTACAACCGGAAGATCCGCGGCCCAGGGGGAAGCACAGTCATGAGCCAGGACGGCGCAAGCGGCCGCTATGCGGGCGGTTCGGTCGCGGGCGGCCGGTACCAGCTCCGTGACCTCCTCGGCGAGGGCGGCATGGCGTCGGTCTACCTGGCGTACGACGCCGCGCTCGACCGTCAGGTCGCGATCAAGACGCTCCACACCGAACTGGGCCGTGAGCAGTCCTTCCGGGAGAGATTCAGACGCGAGGCACAGGCCGTCGCCAAGCTCTCGCACACCAACATCGTCTCGGTCTTCGACACCGGCGAGGACGTGCTGGGCGAGGGCCCGATGCCGTACATCGTCATGGAGTACGTGGAGGGCCGGCCGCTCGGCTCCGTCCTCCAGGCGGACATCACGCAGTACGGCGCGATGCCCGCCGACAAGGCCCTGAAGATCACCGCGGATGTGCTGGCGGCGCTGGAGGCCAGCCATGAAATGGGCCTGGTCCACCGGGACATCAAGCCCGGCAACGTAATGATCAACAAGCGCGGGACCGTCAAGGTCATGGACTTCGGCATCGCGCGCGCCATGCAGTCGGGGGTCACCTCGATGACCCAGACCGGCATGGTCGTCGGCACCCCGCAGTATCTTTCGCCCGAGCAGGCGCTCGGGCGGGCGGTGGACGCCCGCTCCGATCTGTACTCGGTCGGGATCATGCTCTTCCAGCTGGTGACGGGCCGGCTGCCGTTCGACGCGGACTCCCCGCTGGCGATCGCGTACGCGCATGTGCAGGAGGAGCCGGTCGCTCCTTCGTCGATCAACAGGTCCGTTCCGCCTGCGGTCGACGCGCTGGTCGCCCGCGCGCTGAAGAAGAACCCGAACGAGCGTTTCCCGAGCGCCGCCGCGATGGGTGACGAGTGCGCGCGGGTGCTGTCGTCGGGGCAGACGGGCGCCGCACCGTCGGTCGTGGTGGGCAGCCCGCCGGCCAACAGCGGCTCGGGGGTCGGCTCGGCCGTCTTCCCGCCGGTGAACGCGCCGATGCCCTCGATGCCGCAGCAGGGTTCCGTACAGACGCCGTACCAGCCGGGGCCCTACGCGCCCGCGCCGACGCCGGCCCCTCTGCAGACGCCGGCCCCGATGCAGACGCCGCAGCCGGGTTACGGCTATCCGCAGCAGCAGGGGTACCAGACCCCGCCGATCCAGCAGCAGCCGTACGTCGCGCAGACTCCGCCCCCGTACTCCATCTCGCCCCAGGGGCCGGGGACTTCGGCCGGCGGCACGGGCGGCGGGAAGAGCAACATGCCGCTGATCGTGGGCGCCATCGCGGTCGCGCTCCTCGCGATCGGCGGTGTGATCGCGGCGATCCAGATGAACAAGCCGGACAACACCGACAAGGGCTCCCAGTCCGGCAGCTCCAGCAATTCCACGGTGTCCGGGCACAAGGGCCCTGACCGGTCCAGGACCATGGACGCGACGGACTGCTCGGATGCTCCGGAGGACGGCCTGGACCCGAAGAAGGTCTCCGCACCGAACTTCCTCTACAAGGACATCGAGTCCGTGAAGGCCTGCGCCTACGCCGCGGGCTGGATCATCAAGCAGGAGCCGGTCGACGAGAACGCGGAGGGGGAGGGCATCGTGATCGAGCAATTCCCCAGTTACAGCACAGCGGTCCCGCCGAAGGGCGCCGTCTTCACCTTGAAGATCTCCACGGGCAACCCGGCCTGACCCCGGCCCCGATCCTGATCCTGATCCTGATCCGCAGCTCGATCCACTGGTCGATCCGCCGGTCGATCCGCCGCACGGCCCGCCCGAGATGCCGGACATCTTCCGGGATGTGACGCTGAGTGCATGATCGCTCTGGTGGCGCTGGCCGTTCTGTCACTTCCGGCTTCGGTGTACGCCGAAGAACCCTCACCCGCCCCTTCGTCGTCCATCGCATCTCCCAGCGCATCGGCCGCGGCGTCGATGGCCGGGTCGGCGGCCGGGGTGGGGCGGGCACGTCCCGGCCGCGATCAGGACGCCTTCGGGCCGTCGTCCCCTTCCGGCATCCCGGATCCGGACCTCGCCGCCCAAGGAATCCAGCCGCCGCCCCCTCTCCCCAAGCTCTCAACTCCGTTCGAGCAGGGGAGACCCCAT
>NZ_JAFLRJ010000274.1 GCF_017315755.1 Streptomyces beijiangensis | reverse complement strand
CACGGCCGGCGTGATGCTGGGCCTGGCGTGCGCGACGAAGTGGAACGGCCTCTACATCCTGGTCGCCTTCGCGCTGATGTCGGTCCTCTGGGACGCGGGCGCACGGCGGACGGCGGGAGCCTTCTCCCCGTACCGCGCGGTCTGGCGACGCGACGTCCTGCCGGCCTTCGTGTCGACGGTCCCGGTCGCGTTCGTGACGTACATCGTGTCCTGGAGCGGCTGGTTCGCCACCAAGGACGGCTACTTCAGGGACTGGGCCGACCACCGCCAGAGCCTCTCCCCCGACCACATCAAGCTGCCGCTGCTCGGGACGGTGCACCTGCCGCAGTTCGGCACGGACTGGGTGCCGAGGGTGGTGCGCAGCTTCTGGCACTACGAGTCCGAGGTCTACAGCTTCCACGTCAACCTGACGGAGGGCCACCAGTACCAGTCGAACCCCTGGAGCTGGATGATCCTGGGCCGCCCGGTCTCGTACTTCTACGAATCCCCCAAGGCCGGCGTCGACGGCTGCCCGGCCGACACCCCGGGCAACTGCGCCCGCGAGGTCCTGGCACTCGGGACACCACTGCTGTGGTGGGCGGGCTGCTTCGCGCTGCTGTACGTACTGTGGCGCTGGATCTTCCGGCGCGACTGGCGGGCGGGCGCGATCGCGTGCGGAATCGCGGCGGGATACCTGCCGTGGTTCATGTACCAGCAGCGGACGATCTTCCTCTTCTACGCGGTGGTGTTCGTCCCCTTCGTCTGCCTGGCACTCGCGATGATGATCGGCGCGATCCTCGGCCCACCGGGGTCGAGCGAACGGCGCCGGGCGATCGGGGCGATCGGCTCGGGCGTGCTGGTGCTGCTGATCATCTGGAACTTCATCTACTTCTGGCCGATCTTCACGGGGCAGGCGATTCCCCTGGACGCGTGGAACAACAGGATGTGGTTGACCACGTGGGTCTAGATGCGCGGATCGGATGGCCGGCCCCGGTGTCAGAGGCGGCGCCCGGCATCCGCGCATGGGCATGACCGGTGAGCAATTCCGCGTAACGGCGGCAGAGTTGGAGCGTGCGATCCAGGACCCGGCCTGGGCGTACGACTTCAGCGAGGAGACGTTGTCGGCATGGCCCCTGTACGGCCCCCTGTACGGCCCCTGTACGACGGCCCCAGTACGGCCCCGGGAAAACGCTCCGTGGCGCGATGACAGAAGAGCCATGGACCCCTGGCTGCCGGACTCGGCGGACTCGTAGCCTCCAGGCCATGGAATGGACAGCATTGGCCGCCACGGTGGTGGGCGCGGTCATCGGGGTGGGCAGCCGGTCGGGGCACCACCGGTGGATCAACGGACCGAGCTCGCTCGCGCCGGCATCGTGGCTCACGGCGTGTATGCCAAGCAGTACCAACTTGAGTTGCTGGCCACACCAGAGGCGGCCCAGTCCGCCAAGGATGCCGCCTACCAGTTGCTCCTCTACCGGGATGCGGTGGCCGCAGGAGTGCTGAGGGCCTCGACTCACCACTCGACGGGAATGGACGCCGGGGCTTCTTGACCTCAAGCGCGATTGAGCTTCTAGCGTGCTCCTCAGTTGATGAGGGCGCTGACCCGAACGCCGCGCAGGCCGCCTTCCCTGAGGGCGTCGAGGCCGTGGAGGGGGACTTCGCGGAGCCGGCGTCGTTGAAGGCCGCGTTGGAAGGGGTGCGTTCGATGTTCCTCGTGTCTCGCCTGGGTTCGGACGCCGACATCCTCGAAGCCGCCCGGCAGGCGGGTGTTGAGCACGTGGTGCTGGTGTCGTCGATCACCGTCCGGACCCATCCGCACCTTGGCCCCGCCGCCGAGAACGTGACCGTAGAGCAACTGCTCAAGAAGAGCGGTATGGCCTGGACGATCCTGCGGCCCACGCAGTTCGCCTCGAACGCACGGATGTGGGCAGCCTCCATCCGGCAATTCGACACCGTCCGCGCACCGTACGCGGACATCGCGTTGCCGACGATCCACCCCGCGGACATCGCCGCG
>NZ_JAFLRJ010000273.1 GCF_017315755.1 Streptomyces beijiangensis | reverse complement strand
GTCCGGCGATTGAGGACAACGCGGCCGAAGGTCGCGTGCCGGGGGCTACGCGGGGCCGTCCGCTCCGTCCGCCAGGAGTTCGTCCGCGTCGACGATGCGGTACGCGTAACCCTGTTCGGCCAGGAAGCGCTGGCGGTGCGCCGCGAAGTCCTGGTCGATCGTGTCGCGCGCGACCACCGAGTAGAACCGCGCCTCGTGCCCGTCCGCCTTCGGCCGCAGGACGCGCCCCAGACGCTGCGCCTCCTCCTGGCGCGAGCCGAACGTGCCCGAGACCTGGATCGCGACCGTCGCCTCCGGCAGGTCGATCGAGAAATTCGCGACCTTGGAGACGACCAGGACGCTGATCTCGCCCTCCCGGAACGCACCGAACAGCTTCTCGCGCTGGGCGTTCGACGTCTCGCCCTTGATCACCGGGGCGTTCAGGTGCTCGCCCAGTTCGTCGAGCTGGTCGATGTACTGGCCGATGACCAGCGTCTGCTCGCCCGCGTGCTTGGCGACCAGCGCCTCCGTCACCTTGCGCTTGGTGGCGGTCGTGGCGCAGTAGCGGTACTTCTCCTCCGGCTCGGCCGTCGCGTACGCCAGGCGCTCGGCGTCCGTGAGGTTGACCCGTACCTCCACGCAGTCGGCGGGCGCGATGTAGCCCTGCGCCTCGATCTCCTTCCACGGGGCGTCGAACCGCTTGGGCCCGATCAGCGAGAAGACGTCCGACTCGCGGCCGTCCTCCCGTACGAGCGTGGCGGTCAGACCGAGCCGCCGCCGCGCCTGCAGATCGGCGGTGAACTTGAAGACCGGTGCGGGCAGCAGATGCACCTCGTCGTAGATCACCAGACCCCAGTCACGGGAGTCGAAGAGCTCCAGGTGCGCGTAGACGCCCTTACGGCGGGTGGTGAGCACCTGGTACGTGGCGATGGTGACCGGGCGGATCTCCTTGCGCGTGCCGCTGTACTCGCCGATCTCCTCCTCGGTCAGCGACGTCCGCTTCACCAGCTCGTGCTTCCACTGGCGGGCCGAGACGGTGTTGGTGACGAGGATGAGGGTCGTGGCCTTCGCCTCGGCCATCGCGCCGGCTCCCACCAGCGTCTTTCCGGCTCCACAGGGCAGGACCACGACG
Organism: Streptomyces beijiangensis; assembly: GCF_017315755.1. Taxonomy (GTDB): domain Bacteria; phylum Actinomycetota; class Actinomycetes; order Streptomycetales; family Streptomycetaceae; genus Streptomyces; species Streptomyces beijiangensis. The sequence continues at coordinate 15,889 of NZ_JAFLRJ010000273.1, read as the reverse complement.
CCCGAGCCACCGTGCCAGAAGCCCTCGACGGCCTGCTTCTGGTACGGACGGAGTGCCCAGCCGTCCTCGTTGAGGTCGATCTTGTGGGCCTCGCCGTCGACGTACCCCGCGAGGTCCTCGGCCGGCCAGCCCAGCTTCAGCAGCGTCTGCTTGATCTGGCCGCGCTCGGAGGGGTGCACCGCGACCGTGTCCGGGTCGAGGCGCTCGCCGACCAGCGGGGCGACCTTCTTGGAGCGGAGGATCTCCTCCAGGACCGGGCGGTCGGTCGTGGTGAGGACCAGGCCGTGCACCGGGTGCTTGGAGAGGGTCAGGCGCCCGTAGCGGTCCATCGTCTCGGCTACGTCGACGAGGAGCGCGTGCGGGACGGGGTAGCGCGAGAACTCGACGAGCGCATCCACCACCTGCTCGGCGTCGTGCCCTGCCGCACGGGCGTTCCACAGACCCAGCGGCGTCAGCCGGTAGGTGTGGATGTGCTCGGGGGCGCGCTCCAGCTCGGCGAACGGCGCGATGGCGCGGCGGCAGGCGCCTGCCTGGTCGTGGTCCACCTCAAGGAGGAGGGTCTTGTCCGACTGGACAATCAGTGGCCCATTCACGCGGTGCCCCTTCCGTACGGTCAAACCTCCAGTGTGCCGTACGCCGGAGCTGCGACGTTGCGAGCGGACCCCCGGGAGCCGTCTGGCCCGGCTCTGACGGGGTACACGGGCCCCCATGGCGACCAAGGAGCTGGAAGCGAAGCCGCGACTGCAGCGGCGGACGTGGGGATCGGCCGTGGCACGAGTACTCGTGCTGCTGGTGGGGTTCGTGTTCATGGTGGGGTTCGCCGTCGCGCTGGCGAAGGTCACCCTTGAGCCCTCGAAAGCCTCCGTGGACCTCACCCATACCAATATGCGTCCCGGCGACTCGATACGGATGTATCTGGACCAGCCCGCCTTCCGTGACACGGTCAAGCAGATCGGCGGCAATCTGCTGCTCGGCGTGCCCTTCGGGGTGCTGCTGCCGGTGCTGATCCCCAAGGCGCGGGGGCTGCTCCGCGTGGTGTTGGTGACCGCGGTGGTGATGTTCTGCGTCGAGGCCGCGCAGGGATTGCTGGTCGAGGGGCGTGCCTTCGACGTCGACGACGTCATCCTCAACACCCTTGGCGCGCTGATCGGTTATCTGCTGCTCGGACGGCGGCTGGGCCGGGCGCTGCATCCGCGGCGTACGCACTGGTGGCAGCGGCACGAGAGGGCCGAGCCCGAGCCCAGGACCACGCCTGAGACCAAGACCACGCCTGAGCGCAGGGCGATGCGCAAGCCCTGGGGCACCAATAAGGCCGGGACCGGGACCAGGGCCACCAACAAGTCCAGGACCACCAACAAGGCCAGGGCCACCACCAAGACCAGGACCACCAACAAGGCCAGGCCCAAGGGCACGGTCACGTCCGCTGCCAGGGCCAAGGCGGCCGCCCTCAAGTTCAAGCTGGATCGTCGGCGAGCTCGGCGACCCCGGTGATGCGGTGCAGAGGGTACGTACGGACCTCGTCGGCCGTGTGGTCGTACGCGGTGACGAACCCGCCCTCGACCCGGACCGGTGCGATCACCCGCTGGCTCGCGGCCCCGTCCGCGTTGACGTAACCGATCCAGAGCGCGGATCCGGTCATCGCGGCGGCCTGGACGGTGGCGAGGGTCTCGGCGGAGCTGGTGCGCGGCAGGTCGCCCTGCTGGGGCACCGACTTGTGGACGACGGTGGCGGCGGTGTCGCCGGCCCTGACGGCGCGCAGGGCGGCGGCCAGGAGTGTGTCGTCGGGGACGGGCGGGCCCTCGGGGACGGGGGCGGGCGCGGTGCGCGGCGGGGTGCGGTAGGCGTCGGCGCGGGTGATCAGGACGTTGCCGTCGGCGGACTCTGCGGCGGGCGCGAACCCGATGGAGCGCAGCGTGTCGAGGAGGACGGCAGGGTCGGCCTGGGCCGCGAGGACCGTGGGGGCGAGACGGCGCAGGCGCAGGGGCTGGGAGCGCTTGTCGGCGAGGATCTCGTTGAGCACGGACTCGTCGTCGCAGCGTACGTACGAAGAGGCTGCCCCCACCCGGAGGTGCCCGTGCTTGCGGGCCACGTCGTCGATGAGATAGCTGAGCGGCTGCGGCACGGGGGTGCGGGAGTGCGCGGCGAGGAACGCGTGCAGGTCGGATGCGGACTGCCCGGCGTCCAGGGCGCGGCGCACGGAGCCCGGGGTGAAGCGGTAGACGGTGGCGCCGCCCTTGGACTCGACGTCGGCGGCGACATCGAGGAGCTCGGCGAGCGGACGCTCCAGGGGGCCGGGGGCGACGGCGGTGAGGTCGGCCTGGAGGAGTACGTGGTCGAGGGGCTCGGGGATGAGCGGGGCGAGGGCCTCGGCCGCGAGGACGCGGGCGGCGGCAAGCTCGATGGTGGTGGGGGCCGCGCCCAGCAGGGTGCGGCCGGGCGTCGCCAGGGCTCCCCGGCCCGTCACACCCAGCAACTCGGCTTCGTTCAGCGTCCATTGGGCGATACGCGAACGGAGGTCGGTGACCGCCGTCGCGCCCCGGCCCGAGTGGGCGTTGCGGACCGGGCGCTCCCAGCGGAGGCGGGCCAGCAGGGTTTCCGGGTCGGGTGCGGCGCCCTCGGGGAGATCGGCGAGGAGGGTGAGGGCCTTGCGCCGTACCTCGGGGGCAGCGGAGCGGTCCAGGTCCGGGCCCAGCGGGGCGAGCGCGCGGCCCTTGGAGTCCTGGCCGCCGATCAATCCGGAGGTGCGGGTGGCGGTGAGCCAGGCGACGGCGAGGTGCGACCAGCGGTCGGCGGGCGGGAGTTCGGCCCAGTCGTCGTAGGCGGGCGTGGCCGCGAACCGCTCGTCGGCCTCGCCGTCGGGGGCCAACAGGCCTGCCGCGTAACCGAGTTCGATCCAGAAGGCGGCGAGCTGCTCGGTGCAGTCCAGGGCGGTCGCGGTGCGCTTGAGGTCGCGGACGCTCAGGCCGCCGGCGCGCAGGACGGTGGGGCCGCCCTCGTTCCAGTCCTTGAGCAGCTCCTCGACGGTGGACAGGGCGGTGAACGCCTGGCCGGCCGCCGTGGAATCCACAGCCTGTGGACGGTACTCACGGGCGGCGACGACCTTCGGCGGGCGCGGTTCCGGTTGTCGGTGGGCGCGGCCCCCGCGCAGATGCAGGGACGCCTCCCGGGGCAGTACGACGGTGCGCGCACTGGCGGGCAGCAGCAGCCCCCGGTCGCGCAGCCACCGCACGGGCGGGGTCGCGACGGCGGCCACCTCGCCGTACGGAGGCCCCCAGACCAGTCGGTCGAGCACCGAAAGCGCCTCGGGCGGCGCCGAGTCGAGCAGCTCCGACATCCGGGTCCGGTCGTTGAAGAGCGAGATCAGGGCCGCGACAGCCGACACCGAGTCATGGGTCGGGGGCAGCCCGGCGGCGAGCAGGATCTCCTGGACCCGCCCCGGCGACATGCCCGCCGTCGCCTCCGCCACGGTCGGGCCGAGCCCGGTCGGCGACGGATGCGTGGGGGAGGGGGCGAGGAGCTCGCGGACGGTACGGACCAGCCGCAGCCGGTCCCCCTCGCCCCACACCAGCGCCTGTTCGCGCAGCGTGTGCAGGGCGCCGGGCAGTTCGGCCTCGACGGCGGGGTCGCCCTCGTCACCGGCGACCAGGGCGAGGAGCGTCTCGTACGGGGTGGGGTCGGGCGCGACGGCGAGCGCCTCCGCGGCCTGCAGCGCGAACCGGTCCAGGTGCTCCAGCGCCCGTACGGCAGAAGCGCGGGTCGCGGCCCGGGTCGCCAGCTGCGTCACATCGTTCGGTACGGGGGTCAGCAGATCGGGGCGGGCGCGCAGCAGCCCGGCCAGCGACGCGTCGTCGCGGGCGCGCAGCGCCTCCGCGAGGGTGCGCGGTGGCGTACTGCCGTTTCTTTCGGACACGTGCGCCTCCTGTTGCGCTCGCCGGTCCCCATCCGCCCCACGTTATCGGCTGCGAAGGCGCTACCGTCGGTGCAGGCGGCGGTGAAGGGGTGCGGACGCGTGGGGATCGAGAGCGATCAGCTCGTCTACGACTATCTGAGCCGGGTCGGCGACCTGGCCCAGCAACGGCAGTTGCCGTCCGGGGACCGGATGCGGCTGGTGTCGTCGCTGCGCAACGAGATCGACAGACAGCGCGGCAAGTTCGAGAGCGAGTCGCCCGCGACCGTGCGTCGCATCCTGGGGCGGCTCGGCTCCCCGGACGAGCTGGTCACGGCGGCGACGGACGGGTCGCTGCCGGCTCCTTCCGTACGCGAGGAGCCGCGCGCGCGCCGCATCCCGCGTCCCCGCCGCACTGAGAAGACGGCTCCTCCGGGGGAGGCTCCGCAGGCCCCGGCGGCCTCGCCGCCGCATCTGGCGGGCACGGACGAGCTGGGGCCTTCCGGGAGCGAGCCGGACTGGTGGCGGATCGAGACGGCTCCCTTCGGCGCGGCGGGGGACGAGGTGCCGGGCTTCGTCGGGGGTGTGGAGATCCCGGAGATACTGCGGCCGCCGCGCAAGGCGGAGCCGGAGCGGGAGCCGGAGGACGACGAGGAGTCCGAGGAAGAGGAGTTCGAGGAGGCGGAGGAGGACGAGGAGGAGACTCCGCGCCGCCGCGTCCTGCGCCGCCGGTCCCGCGCGCCCCGGGTCCAGGCCCCGCTGGCCAACCCGCTGCTCCTGCTGGCGGCAGCGCTGCTGGTGACGGGCGCGGTCACGGGCTGGCTGCTCGCACTGGGCGCGGGCTGGCTCCTCGCGTACACCTCGCGCCGGCTCTCCAGGGCCGAGGCGAAATGGGCGGCACTGGGGCTGCCAGGGCTGGTCGCGGCGGGCGGCCTGACGTGGTTGTGGGGCCGCACGGACGGCAGGTGGGGAACGCCGATCCCGGAGCACGGGATGGGGACGGCGATCACTGAGCTTTGGCCGGTGCTGGTGAAGGTGGCGGCGGTGCTGTCGGCGCTGTACCTGGTGTGGCGAGCAAGACGGGACCTGCGCTGACCCCCGCCTGTCCTCAATCGCCGGACGGGCTGATTTCGCCCGCACGTCCGAGCGTGCAGCGGGCAAAATCAAGCCCCTCCGGCGATTGAGGATCGGGGTCTGGGGCGGAGCCCCAGGGCGGGGGTCACATCCCCGGCGCCGCCCACGGAGTGCCTGGTACGACCAGCGGCGACCCCGTCACCGGATCCGGCACCACCACCGCCTCAAGCCCGAAAACCTCCCGCACAAGCTCCGCCGTCACGATCTCCTTCGGATGACCTTCCGCCACCACCCGCCCCGCCTTCATCGCCACCAGATGATCCGCGTACCGCGCCGCCTGGTTCAGGTCGTGCAGGACCGCGACCACCGTCCGGCCCCGTTCGTGGTTCAGCTGGCGCACCAGATCCAGCACTTCCACCTGGTGCGCGATGTCCAGGAACGTCGTCGGCTCGTCGAGCAGCAGCAGGTCCGTCTCCTGCGCCAGCGCCATCGCGATCCACACCCGCTGCCGCTGGCCGCCCGACAGCTCGTCCACCGACCGCTCGGCCAGCGACGCCACATCGGTCCGCTCCATCGCGTCGGAGACCGCCTTCTCGTCCGCCTCCGACCACTGCTGCCACCAGCTCTGGTGCGGCTGCCGGCCCCGCGCGACCAGGTCCGCGACCGTGATCGCCTCCGGCGCGACCGGCGACTGGGGAAGCAGTCCGATCGCCTGCGCGATCTTCTTCGTGGGGATACGGGCCAGCTCGACCCCGTCGAGCAGCACCGCCCCGCCCCGCGGCTTCAGCAGCCGCCCGAGCGCCCGCAGCGTCGTCGACTTCCCGCACGCGTTGGGGCCGACGATGACGGTCACCTGCCCGTCGGGGACGGCCAGTTCGAGTTCCTCGACGACCACCCGGTCGTCGTACGCGAGCGTCAGTCCGCGCGCCGCAAGCCGGCTCATGCTGTGCCTCCACCAGAAGAAGATCCCGTACGACCGCGGACGAGCAGCCAGATCAGATACGGGGCGCCCACCGCCGCCGTCAGCACACCCACCGGCAGCTCCGTCGGCGACAGCAGCCGCCGCGCCAGCAGGTCCCCGAAGACCACGATGAACGCGCCGAGCAGCGCCGAACACAGCAGCGGGATCTGCGCGGTCCGCGTCATCCGCCGCGCGATCTGCGGCGCGAGCAGCGCCACGAAGTCCACCGGTCCCGCCGTCCCCGTGGCCACGGACGCCAGCACCACACCCACCACCACGAGCCCCAGCCGCACCCGCCCAAGACGCACCCCCAGCGCGATCGCGGTGTCGTCGTCCATGCCCGCGGTCCGCTGGGCGCGCGCGGCCCACAGCACGGCGGGCACCATCGCGAGGAGCACCCAGCCGAGGACGGAGACCTCGTTCCAGCCGCGCCCGTTGAGCGACCCGGTCATCCAGATCTGCGCCTGCTGGGCGACGAGATAGTCGCCCTTGGTCAGGAAGAGCTGCGTCACCGACCGCAGCGCGATGGCGAACCCGATCCCGATCAGCACGAAGCGCGTCGCGTGCAGCCCCCCGCGCCACGCGAACACGTACACAAGACCGGCAGCCAGAATCCCGCCGACGACCGACAGATACGGCAGCACGGTGTACGACGAGACCCCGAAGGTCATCGCCCCCACCGTCACCGCACTCGCGCCCTGGCTGATCCCGATGATGTCCGGGCTGGCCAGCGGATTGCGCGCGACGGTCTGGATCAGCGCCCCGGCGACCCCGAACGCGGCGCCGACCAGCAGCCCGACCACCATGCGCGGCAGCCGCAGCGTCCCCACGACCAGCTCGTCCGGAGAGGGCTGCCCGAGGATCACCTTGATCACCTCGCCGGGTGACACGAAGTTCTCGCCGACACAGAGGTATGCCACACACGTCACGGCCAGCAGCACGGCCAGCGCGCCCGCCACCACCGCGGCCCGCCGGTGCACCAGGAACGTTCCGCGCCCGGCGCGCAGGACCATGTATCCCGAGGGACGCACAGCCCCCGCAGGGCGAATAGTCGCAGTGGAACCAGTCACGCCGGGACTGCCTTCCGTCGCACCAGTGTCACCAGGAACGGCACCCCGATCAGCGCCGTCATCACCCCGGCAGGAACCTCGCTCGGCGGGAAGACCACCCGCCCCACGGTGTCCGCGACCAGCAGCATCACCGGACCGATGAGCGCCGCCATCGGCAGCACCCAGCGGTGGTCGTTGCCCACGACCGCCCGTGCGATGTGCGGCACCGCGAGCCCGATGAAGGCGATGGGTCCGGCGGCAGCCACCCCGGCGCCGGTCAGGACGGTCGCGCCGATGCCGCCCACGATCCGTACGACCGCCACGTTCTGGCCAAGTCCCTTCGCCACGTCCTCGCCCAGCGCCAGCGCGTCGAGACCGCGCGCGACGCAGAGCACCAGCACCACGCCCACCAGCAGGAACGGCCAGATCTGGCCGACGATTTCGGAGTCGCGCCCGCCCAGCGACCCGATCTGCCAGAACCGGAACTCGTCCAGCGCGGAGGCCTTCGTCGTCAGTACGCCCTGGGTCACCGACACCAGCAGCGCGTTGATGGCGGCCCCGCCCAGCGCGAGTTTCACGGGGGTGGCACCGCCCCGGCCGCGCGAGGCGATCGCGTACACGGCGACCGAAGCGGCGGCGGCCCCGCCGAAGGCGAACCACACGTAACCGCTGAGCGTATGGATCCCGGCGAAGGCGATCGCGAGGACCACGCCCACCGAAGCGCCCTGGCTGATCCCGAGGATCCCCGGGTCCGCGATCGGGTTGCGGGTGATGCCCTGGAGCACCGTCCCCGCGAGGGCGAGCGAGGCGCCCACCATCAGTCCGATCAGCGTCCGCGGCACCCGCATCTGCCGTACGACCTGGGCCGCGTCGCTCTGCCCGCCGTGCAGCAGCGCGTCGATCACCGCGGAGGGGGCGATGGTCCTGGCCCCGACCGCCAGGCTGAAGAGGACCGCGAGCAGCAGGGCCAGGACGGCGGCGGCCGTCCAGGCAGTGCGGCGGCGGGCCACAGGTATCTCCATCAGATCCACTTCAGGGGGGTTGGTAAGGCTTCGCTAAGTCTAAGCAGAGTGACAGGAGAGGATGGAGGCATGTCTACGCACCCGTTCACGGTCGGCTTCGACCTCGATATGACGCTGATCGACTCGCGCCCCGGCATCCGCGCCGCCTACGAGGCGTTCTCCGCCCACACCGGCACGTACATCGATGCCGACCTGGCCATCACCCGGCTCGGCCCGCCGCTGACGCAGGAGATCGCCGAGTGGTTCCCGGCCGACCAGGTCGAGGCGATGGCGGACCTGTACCGCGAGAGGTATCCCACATTCGCCATCGAGGGAACGCTCGCGATGCCCGGCGCCCGCGAGGCGGTGGAGGCCGTCCAGCGCCACGGCGGCCGCGCGATCGTCGTCACGGCGAAGTACGAGCCGAACGCCAAGCTCCACCTCGACCACCTCGGCATCGGCGCGGACGCGGTGATCGGCGACCTCTGGGCCGAGCGCAAGGCGGAGGCGCTGCGCGAGTACGGCGCGAGCGTGTACGTCGGCGACCACACCGGCGACGTCCGCGGTGCGCACGCGGCGGGCGCGCTGGCGGTCGCCGTGCCGACGGGACCCATCGGCGCGGACGAGCTCCGCGAGGCGGGCGCCGAGGTGGTCCTCACGGACCTCACCGCGTTCCCCGCCTGGCTGGACGGTTACGTGGCCGCGCGCGCCTGACGCCGCTGTACGGCAATCGACCGCAGCACCCCGGCCGCCGCGACGACGAACCCGACGCCCATCAGCATGCACACCGCGTACGCGATGGACGGGAACGGATCGGTCCCGAGAAAGAGGGGTGCCACGGTGACGAGCGTGGCCACAGCGCCGACGAAGAAGATGATCGCGCCGACCTGAACAAGCCGGTCACCAGCACGGGTATCGCTGGAGTTGGTTTCGGTACTCACCCGGCCAGGGTAGTTCCCTGCCCGAAGGAACCATTCCCGGCGACGTCTTGTCACCAGTCCCAGGACCAATAGTCTTGGTCGTGGCGGGTCGGGTTCTACGGCCCGCTGCAGTGCTATCCAGAGCCGTTTTCTACGAGTACGAGGACGAGGACAGACGGTGCCTACCGGCAAGGTCAAATGGTTCAACCCGGAAAAAGGCTTCGGCTTTCTTTCCCGCGACGACGGCGGTGACGTCTTCGTCCATTCCTCCGTGCTCCCGTCCGGCGTCGACGCGCTCAAGCCCGGCCAGCGAGTGGAGTTCGGCGTCGTCGCCGGCCAACGCGGTGACCAGGCGCTTTCCGTGACGATCCTCGATCCGACGCCTTCGGTGGCTGCGGCCCAGCGCCGCAAGCCGGACGAACTGGCCTCCATCGTCCAGGACTTGACGACACTTCTGGAGAACATCACGCCGAGTCTGGAGCGTGGCCGCTACCCCGACAAGGCCGCCGGTGCGCAGATCGCCGGCCTGCTGAGGGCCGTCGCCGACCAACTCGACGTGTAGTCACGGCAGTTCATCGCTCTTCGGGCGGGCCGGAACGGGTGGCAGGTGCCCTGTTCCGGCCCGTTCTGCATAGCCATGTCAACGGTGCTCCGCTAGAGTCGCGCCGTGATCTTTCTGGTGAGCCGACGTCATGTGGACCTCGGCCGCGTCACCACCTCGGGCTGTCGTCGCGCCCTCTGTTCTTGACGCCCCTCTCGCACGGTTCTTGACGCCCCTCTCGCACTGCTTCGCAGGCTTCGAGGGGCTGAGCCGGCCGCCGACCCGTGGCCGTGCCGCGTCCCCTGGCATCCGCACCAAGACAAGGACCCGCCATGCCCTTCCTCCCGCGCGCCCTCGTGCGCCCGGCCGCCCTGACCGCTGCCCTCCTGGGCCTCGTCGCCGGGGTCGGTTCCGCCTCGGCCGCATCACCCGAGTACGGCCCGCTCCCGCCGCGCAACCCGGCCACCGCCGCCAACGGCACCGCCACGATGCACGGCGACAGCGCCTCCAGCGACACCACCCCGTACGCGGGCCCCGGCACGGGGGCGGTCAGTTCCAGCCGTACGGCACTCGCCTCCGCCTGCCCCACCGTCGTGATCGGCGACGACGGCTACCCGGTCACGCTCTGCACGACGATCTTCGGCCAGACCCCCACCGTGCACCTTCTGGACCCCGGCAACGGCTCCGACCTCGCCTCGCTCGCCCTCCCCAAGGGCAGCCTCTTCGGCGGTGTGTACGCCTACCTCGACCAGGACAACGCCCTCGTCGCCGTCGACGGCAACGACAACCTCCTGCGCATAGGCCACCACCGCACCGCGTCAGGCGGCTGGTCGCTGACGGTCGACCAGTCCACCCCGCTGACCGCCGCCCTCCCCGAGGGCGACAACGTGGTCGGCCTCAGCCCCGGCTGGAACGGCCGCGTCTGGTTCGCCAGCACCGGCGGCGTCATCGGTACGGTCGACACCGGTACGGGAGCGGTCCGCACGATCAGCACCGGCGAAGAGGTGCAGAACAGCATCTCGACGATCCCCGGCCGCACGGCGGTCGCCACCACCCACGCGCTGTACCTCCTCACCGAGGCCCCCGACGGCACGCCGCAGATCAGCTGGCGCGCACCGTACGACCGCGGTCCCGCCCGCAAGCCCGGCCAGCTCAGCTGGGGCACGGGCGCGACGCCCAGCTTCTTCGGCCCTGGCGACGGCACGGAGTACGTCACGATCACCGACAACGCCGCCCCGCACGAGAACCTGCTGGTCTACCGCGTCGCGGACGGCACGACCCCGACCCCGGTCTGCTCGATTCCCGTACTCACCCAGTACGCGGCCAGCGGCACGGAGGACGCGGTGATCGCGTCGGGCCGCAGCGTCTTCGTCACCAACACCTACGGCTACCCGTACCCGGCACTGCCCGCCGGAGCCCCAGCCAGCCAGCCCTCGTCGGCGTCCTTCGACGGCGGCCTGACCCGCGTGGACGTCAACGCGGAGGGCACGGGCTGCTCCACCGTCTGGAACAGCACCGTCAAGTCGGCGGCCCTGCCCCGCCTCTCACTCGGCGACAACAAGATCTACACGGTGACGGTGACGGGCCCCACGGACTCGATCGGCGCTCAGACCTTCGCGAGTTACGCGTACGGAGTGATCGACCCGGCCACGGGCAAGCAGATCGCCCGCTCGGGGCTCGGCATCGGCCTGCTGTTCAACCCGCTGCAGATGACGGGCACGACGGGCCCGGACGGCACGCTCTACCAGGGCACGGAGACGGGAGTGGTCCGCATCAGACGAAGCTGAGGGCGACTGTTTTTTCACGCCCCTCTCGCACTGCTTCGCAGGCTTCGAGCGGCTGCGCCGGCCTCCGGCCGCCGACCCGGTGGGGGGCAGAGTCCGGCTCAGACGAATGCGAGCGCGTCCGGCGCGAGGGGCGGAACCAGCCCCTCGGCCGCCGCCCGCGTGAGCAGCCCGCGTACCGCCGCGTACCCGTCCTCACCCAGATCAGCGGTGAACTCGTTCACGTACAGACCGATGTGCTGGTCGGCGACCGACGCGTCCATCTCCTGGGCGTGCTCAGTGACGTACGGGCGCGACGCCTCCGGGTCGTCCCAGGCCATCCGTACCGACGTGCGGATGGCCTGCGCCAGCTCGCGCAGCTTCTCGTCACCCAGCGAGCGCTTGGCGATGATCGCGCCCAGCGGGATGGGCAGGCCGGTCGTCGACTCCCAGTGCTCGCCCATGTCGGCGAGGGAGTGCAGACCGTAGTTCTGGTACGTGAAGCGCGCCTCGTGGATGACGAGACCCGCGTCGACCTTGCCGTCGCGGACCGCCGGCATGATCTCGTGGAACGGGAGCACGACGATCTCGCCGACCCCGCCGGGGACCACTTCGGCCGCCCACAGCCGGAACAGCAGATACGCGGTGGAGCGCTCGCTCGGCACGGCGACCGTCTTCCCGGTCAGGTCGACCCCGTCCTCGCGTGTGAGGACCAGCGGGCCGCAGCCCCGCCCCAGCGCGCCGCCGCAGGGCAGCAGTGCGTACTCCTCAAGGGCCCATGGCAGCACCGCGTACGAGACCTTTAGCACATCCAGCTCGCCGCGCTCGGCCATCCCGTTGGTGATGTCGATGTCCGCGAACGTGACGTTGAGCGCGGGCGCGCCCGGCACGCGGCCGTGCGCCCAGGCGTCGAAGACGAAGGTGTCGTTCGGGCAGGGCGAGAAAGCGATGTCAGTCATGGCTGTTCCAACTCTCCAGTACGGGTGGGATCTTCCCGAAGATCTCCGTCAGCGCGGTCAGCGCGTCCCCGATGCGCCAGGCGTCCCGGTCGCGCGGGCCCACCGCGTTGGAGACCGCGCGCACCTCCAGCGCCGGAATGCCGTGCTGGTGTGCCGCTTCCGCGACCCCGAAGCCCTCCATGGCCTCGGCCACGGCGTCCGGGTGCGCGGTGCGCAGGGCGGCGGCGCGCTCCGCCGTGCCGGTCACCGTGGAGACGGTGAGGACGGTGCCGGTGGCCGCTCCGGTGGCGTCGGCGAGGTTCCGTACGAGATCCGCGGGCGGCCGGTGCTCCACCGCGCCGAAGCCCAGCTCGGTCACCGGGACGAACCCGCCCGGCGTCTCCGCGCCCAGGTCCGCTGCGACGATCGCGTCCGCGAGCACGACCGAGCCGAGCGGGACGCCGAAGCCGCCGCCGATCCCGGCGGAGATGACGAGGTCGTACGTACCGAGCGCGAGGGCGGTCGCGGTGGCGGCAGCCGCCGCGGCGGGACCGACCCCGGCCGCCAGCACGTCAAAAGCCCCGGACGCGCGCGTGACCGCGTCCCGCTCAGCGGGTACCGCGGTCACGACGAGAGTGCGCATGGGACGGGTCAGGCGTCCTTCTGGAGCTTGAACGACCACAGGCCGGTCACCTTGGCGCCGGTGCCCGAGACGATGCTGATGGTCGCGGTCTTGGGGGTCGCACCGGTCTGCTGGTTCTGCTGGAAGAATTGGCCGCCGGTGGCGGACCAGAACGTCTTCTTGCTGGACTCGGTCTTCTGCTGGCCGTCGATCAGGAGCGTCCAGCCCTTGTCGGCGATGTCCGGGTCGACGCCGATGTGCAGCATCGCGTCCGGGTCGACCTTGACGGTCTTCAGGTCCTTGTCCTGCAGGCAGCCCTGGAGCTTGGCGACTTCCAGCTTCTTGCCGTCGTTGTAGCAGGAGGCCTGGGTGTGCACCGAGTTGCTGCCGACCGTCACGGTCGCCACGGGCGTCGGCTTGTCGCAGGCGGACAGGGCGAGGAGTCCGACGGACACGGCACCGAGGGTGGCGACGGCGCGACGGCGCTTGGAAGAGAACGCAACGGTCATGGGCCGAAGGCTATCTCTCGCCCCGGCTCATGCCACGCGGGGGTGCGGCGTGCCGCGCCTCGCTGCTACGAGGAGCCCTCGTACGGTCGCGAAGAAGCCCGTGGCGACCAGGGCCGCCGCCACCGACATGCCCAGGACGCCATTGAGCGGCAGGGCGATCCCGATCGCACCGCCGATCACCCAGGCGACCTGCAGCGTCGTCTCCGAACGGGCGAACGCCGAGGTCCTCACCTCCTCGGGCACGTCCCGCTGGATCATCGCGTCGAGCGACAGCTTCGCCAGGGCCTGGCACAGGCCCGCGGCGGCGCCCAGCACCGCCACCATCGCCGGCGAGAAGAAGACCGCGGAGACGATGGCCGCCGCCAGCGCCAGGGCCAGCATCGTCGCGATGATCAGCTCCGGGCCGCGCGACTTCAGCGAGGCCCCCGCCGCCGTGCCCAGCGCATTGCCGACCCCTGCCGAGATGCCGACGACGGCGAGTGAGACGGCGGCACTCTGCCCTGCGAGGGGGTGCACGCGGAGGAGAAAAGCAAGAAAAAAGATCAGGAATCCGGAGAGGGCCTTGAGCGAGGCGTTGGCGGCGAGGCCGTTCAGTACGGAGGGGCCGACCGTCCGCAGGCCGGGCTTCTGCGGCCCGTCGTCCCCGTCCTTGAGGAGCTGGGCCCGGCGCTCGCCCTTCGCGGAGTCCACCTTGTGGGGGAGCGTGAAGGCCAGGAACGTACCGGCGATGAAGACGGCGAAGGCCCCGTAAAGCGGCCACGGAGGCCCGATGCGCTGCAGCCCCGCGCCGATCGGCGCCCCGACCGCCGTCGCCAGCAGCCCCGCGAGCGTCACCCGGGAGTTGGCTTTGACCAGCGAGAACTTGGGTGGGAGAAGGCGGGGGACGACGGCGCTGCGCACCACTCCGTACGCCTTGGACGCCACCAGCACCCCGAGCGCCGCCGGGTACAGCTCCAGGCCGCCCGTCGCCACCGCGCCCGACATCATCAGTGCGAGCAGCGCCCTGGCCAGCATGGCGCCCGCCATCGCGGCGCGCCGGCCGTGCGGCAGCCGGTCCAGGAGCGGGCCGATGACCGGGGCGAGGAGCGCGAAGGGCGCCATCGTGATCGCGAGATAGAGCGCGACGCGCCCGCGCGCCTGGTCCGTGGGGACGGAGAAGAAGACCGTTGAGGCGAGCGCGACGGTGACCATGACGTCACCCGCGCTGTTCACCGCATGGAGTTCGATCAGTTTTCCGAGGCCCGACTCGCCCGCGCCATGGGCGTGCGTCGCCCGTCTGATCCCTTTCGCCGTACCGGTGAAGGGCAGGTGCAAGGCACGTCCGACTGCCCGGCCCGCCCTGCGCACCGGGCCGATCTCCTCGGTCGACCTCGCGGTTGCCACCCCGTCATAGTGCCCCAAGCCCTACCGACCCGAACCGGGATTCGGATGTGCGGGTGGGCGAGGAGCTGATGAGGAGGTAGCGTGCGTAGCGCGCCACCGGCGGTCGTCTCTGGCCGCGCGCCTCTCCGGCATCCCGCAGAATGGGTAGGAAAAAGGCGCGCTCCGGACAGGTCGGGCGCGGACGTCGACGCGGCCCCCTGGTCCGCTCCGCCCGCAGCTCGCAGTCGATGTTCGTCCGGCGCACCCGTGAGACGGCGTAGGAGAGAAGCGAGACCTGTGAGTGCTGCGACGACGAGAAGCCGTACCCCTGACCGTCTGTGCGCCGAGGCGGTAGACCTTGCCCGCGAGGCGGCCGAAGAGGCTGCCTTCCCCGGGGTGGTCGGCGAACATGTGATCGCCGTCGCCGAGGGTGACCGGGTGGTCACGCACTACTTCGAGTGCAAAGAGTTCGGCTACCGGGGCTGGCGCTGGGCGGTGACGGTCGCCCGGGCATCCCGTGCGAAATTCGTCACCCTCGACGAGACGGTCCTGCTGCCGGGACCCGATTCGCTGCTTGCCCCCGAATGGGTGCCGTGGAACGAGCGGCTGCGGCCGGGCGACATGGGACCCGGCGATCTGCTGCCCACCGAGGCGGAGGACCTCCGCCTGGAGCCGGGCTACTCCGGCGAGGACACGCCCCCGCCGAACTCCGTCGTCTCCGAAGAGCTCGCCTCGCGTGTCGAGGCGGAGGACGCGGAGGTCGTGGAGCGGGTGGACGTACCCCTGCGCGGGTCGATCACCTCGGTGGCCGAGGAACTCGGCATGCGGCGGGCGCGGGTGCTTTCGCGGTACGGGCTGCATGTGGCGGCCGACCGCTGGGACGAGTCCTTCGGGGCGAAGACCCCGATGGCGCAGGCCGCACCGGCGACGTGTGTCTCCTGTGCCTTCATGGTGCCGCTGACGGGGTCGCTCAGTCAGGCCTTCGGGGTCTGCGCGAACGAGTTCGGTCCGGCGGACGGGCATGTCGTCTCGCTGGCGTACGGCTGCGGTGGCCACTCCGAGGCTGCGGTCATGCCGGCGCCGCCGCGGCCGGCTCCGCTGGTGCTGGACTCCGCGGCGGCGGACCCCTTCGCCCTCCGGCCGGACCCGTCGGGCGGCTCGGTGCCGCTGGCTGACGCGACGGTCGCGGAGGACCTGGGCCACTCGTAACGGGGCCGGGGGCTCGACCCCCGCCCTGGGGCTTCCGCCCCAGACCCCGGTCCT
>NZ_JAFLRJ010000272.1 GCF_017315755.1 Streptomyces beijiangensis | reverse complement strand
TCCTCACCCGCTGGTCCGAGCCCCAGCGGCGCTATCACACCCCCACCCACCTCACCGCCGTCCTCGACCACGTCGACACCCTCGCCGAGCACGCCGACGACCCCACCGCCGTCCGCCTCGCAGCCTGGTTCCACGACGCCGTCTTCCGTCCCGACCGCGCCGAGAACGAGGAGCGCAGCGCCGCTCTCGCCGAGCGCGCGCTCCCCGAACTCCACGTACCACCCGCCCGTACAGCCGAAGTGGCACGCCTCGTGCGCCTCACCATCACCCACGACCCCGGCCCCGGCGACACCAACGGCGAGGTCCTCTGCGACGCGGACCTCGCGATCCTCGCCTCCCCGCCGGAGGCCTACGCCGCGTACGCCGCCGCCGTCCGCGAGGAGTACGCCTTCGTCCCCGACGAGGCCTTCCGCGAGGGCCGCTCCACCGTGCTCGCCCAGCTCCTGGACCTCCCCGCCCTGTTCCGCACCCCGTACGGAGTCGCGCACTGGACGGACAAGGCCCGCACCAATCTCACTGCCGAGCTCGAACTTCTCCGCGCATAATCGACCCGTGACGACTCCCGCGATCACCACAGAGCGCCTCACCCTCCGCCCGGTGTCCCCCGAGGATGCCGCCGACCTCGCGGACGGCGGCACCGGCGGCCTGGCCTGGGTCGACGGCGGCCCCTTCGACGGCACCCGTCGCGCGGCCGGAGGGCTGGTCAGGGCGGCGGCGGTCGGGGTGTACGACCCGGCCTGGGGCATGTACGCCCTCATCCGTAACGAGGACGGCAAGGCCGTCGGCGGCATGGGCTTCCACGGCGCGCCCACCGGCGGACGGGTCGAGATCGGTTACGACCTCGCCGAGCCGGCCCGCGGCCACGGCTATGCGACCGAAGCCCTCCACGCCCTGACCGCGCGCACGCTCCAACACCCCGATGTGGCAACGGTGCTGGCCAAGACCGAGCCGGAGAACAAGCCCTCCAGGAGCGTCCTGACCCGCTCCGGCTTCCGGCACACCGCGGAAGAGAACGGGCTCCTCGTGTACGAGCTCACACCCTGACCCAGGAATGCCACACCCATGACAGACGTTGACACCTGTCATGCCCGCCACCTCACCCGCGCCCGTGCCTGCGACAGCGCCCGCATCCGTATCCGCCCGCGCCCGTATGCCGCTCGCCGTCTACATCCTGGGCCTGTCGGTCTTCGCCCTGGGCACCAGCGAATTCATGCTCTCCGGCCTGCTCCCCGCGATAGCCGACGACATGAACGTCTCGATCCCCCGGGCGGGCCTGCTCATATCGGCCTTCGCGATCGGCATGGTGGTGGGCGCCCCGCTGCTCGCGGTGGCCACCCTGCGGCTCCCCCGCCGTACGACCCTCATCGCTCTGATCAGCGTCTTCGGCCTGGGCCAGGTCGCCGGCGCGCTCGCCCCCAACTACGCCCTGCTCTTCGCCTCGCGCATCGTCAGCGCCCTCGCCTGTGCGGGCTTCTGGGCGGTCGGTGCGGCGGTCGCCATCGCGATGGTCCCGGTCAACGCACGTGCCCGCGCGATGGCGGTCATGATCGGCGGGCTCTCCATCGCCAATGTCCTCGGCGTCCCGCTGGGCGCCCTGCTCGGTGACGGTCTGGGCTGGCGCTCGGCGTTCTGGGCGGTCGGCGCGGCTTCCGCGATCGCTCTCGTCGGGGTCGCGACGCTCATCCCCCGTATCCCGGTCCCGGCCGAGAAGCCCCAGCTCAAACAAGAACTCAGCATCTACCGCGACCGTCAGGTCTGGCTCTCCATCGCGATCACCGCGCTCGCCGCGGGCGGCGTCTTCTGCGCCTTCAGCTATCTCGCCCCGCTGCTCACGGACACCGCGGGCCTCTCCGAGGGCTGGGTGCCCGGCGTCCTGGCGCTGTTCGGCTTCGGCGCCCTGGTCGGTACGACCGTCGGCGGCCGGGTCGCGGACGCGCACCTCTTCGGCGTCATGCTCACCGGTACGGCCGCCTCGACCCTCTTCCTGATCGCCCTCGCGTTCCTCGCCCACAGCGCACCCGCCGTGATCGTCCTCGCGTTCCTCCTGGGCACCTCGGCCTTCTACACGGCCCCCGCTCTCAACGCCCGGATGTTCAACGTGGCGGGCGCTGCCCCCACCCTCGCGGGCGCGACCACGACGTCGGCCTTCAACCTGGGGAACGCGGGCGGCCCCTGGCTCGGCGGCCTGGTCATCAGCGCGGGCCTTGGTTACGCGGCGACCGCCTGGGCGGGTGCGGCGATGACGGCGGTGGCGATCGCCCTCGCGGCCGTATCCCTGCGATTCCAGCGCCAGAGCGCCTCACGCGTGATCGCGAAATTCACCGCGGCCACCTCGGCCACCTCGGCCACCTCGGCCACCGCGTCCCTTACGCCGACGGACGCCCCTTCGGCCGTCGCAGCCCCGCAGCGGTAAGCCGCCGCACCAGCTCCTTCGACCCGATCTCGACCGCACCGGCCCGCACCGCGTCCTCGTACCGGTGCGAGGGCACGTCGTAGTGGTCGCGCTCGAAAGCCCGCTCCGGGCAGCCGATGCCCGCCGCGAAGGCGTGCAGCTCCTCGAAGCTCGCGTCGCTCACCAGGTGCGACCACATCCGCCCGTGCCCGGGCCAGGTCGCCGGATCTATGTAGACGGTCACGACAACGATCCGACCGGCGCCACGATCACGGCCGCCTTCGCGCACACCCAGTGCGGTTCGGCCCCGAGCTCGGGCTCGACCTCCAGCGCATGCGGATCGTCGGCCCCGCACACCGGGCAGAGCGGCCAGCGCCCGTACTTCTCCAGCAGGGCGTCCTGTACGTCCTGAGCCACCAGCCCCAGCACGAAGTCGGTCCCGTCGGGCCACTGCTCCACCCACCACCGCCGCTGTGTCACCGCGTCCTCCACCAGCGATACGACGTCGGCGTCGGCCACATCGCGGGCCGCCAGGTCGGCGAGCACCAGGGCGCGGGCTGCGTGCAGGGACTGTTCAAGGGGGCTCAGAGGGTCCATAAGTCCCATTGTCGCCGGTCGCACGATCGGGACTTTTGGGGTCTTGACGCACGACGGTTGTGAAAATATCTTTCAAGAGTGACAAATCGTGTGAAGGAAATTTTCACCGGGGACACCGCACCGCCCGCACCGGCCGCCCTCGCGGCCAAGGTGCGTACGCTCGCGCCGTCCATGACCCGCTCCATGCAGCGGGTCGCCGAAGCCGTGGCCGCCGATCCGGCGGGCTGTGCGGCGCTGACGGTCACCGGTCTCGCGGAGCTCACCGGCACGAGCGAGGCCACGGTCGTCCGTACCGCACGCCTCCTGGGCTACCCCGGCTACCGGGACCTACGCCTCGCGCTCGCCGGGCTCGCCGCCCAGCAGCAGTCGGGCCGGGCGCCCGCCGTGACCGCCGACATCGCCGTGGACGACCCGATCGCGGACGTCGTCGCCAAGCTCGCGTACGACGAGCAGCAGACCCTGGCCGACACCGCGGCCGGCCTGGACACCGTCCAGCTGGGAGCGGCGGTCTCCGCCCTCGCCGGTGCCCGCCGTATCGACATCTACGGTGTCGGCGCCTCCTCGCTCGTCGGCCAGGACCTCGCCCAGAAGCTCCTGCGCATCGGCCTCATCGCGCACGCCCACAACGACCCCCACCTCGCCGTCACCAACGCCGTCCAGCTCCGCTCCGGCGACGTGGCCATCGCGATCACCCACTCCGGCTCCACCGGCGACGTCATCGAGCCGCTGCACGCCGCCTTCGAGCACGGGGCGACGACGATCGCGATCACCGGCCGCCCGGACGGCCCGGTCAGCCAGTACGCCGACCACATCCTCACCACCGCCACCGCCCGCGAGAGCGAACTGCGCCCCGCCGCGATGTCCTCGCGCACGTCCCAACTCCTCGTCGTGGACTGCCTGTTCATAGGCGTCACGCAGCGGACGTACGAGTCGGCGGCCCCTGCCCTCGCCGCTTCGTACGAAGCCCTCGCCCACCGCCACACCCCCCGCACCAGGAAGTAGAGCCGCACCACCATGACCTCCACCTCCACCAACCCCGACGCGTCCACCAACTACGACGCGCTCCGCGCCCAGCTGGCCACCATGGCCACCGAGGCGTACCGCCCCGAGCTCGCCGAGATCGACCAGCTCCCCACGCTCGACCTGGCCCGCCTGATGAACGGCGAGGACGCCACCGTCCCCACCACGGTCGCCTCCCAGCTCCCGCGCATCGCCGCCGCGATCGACGACATCGCCGAGCGCATGTCCCGGGGCGGACGACTGATCTACGCGGGCGCCGGCACCGCAGGCCGCATGGGTGTCCTGGACGCCAGCGAATGCCCGCCCACCTTCAACACCGACCCCTCCGAGGTCGTGGGCCTGATCGCGGGCGGCCCGTCCGCCATGGTCAAGGCGGTGGAAGGCGCGGAGGACTCCAAGGACCTGGCAGCGGCCGACCTGGACACCCTCGCCCTCACCCCCGACGACACGGTGATCGGCATCTCCGCCTCGGGCCGTACCCCGTACGCGATCGGCGCGGTGGAGCACGCCCGCACCAAGGGAGCCCTCTCCGTCGGACTCTCCTGCAACGCGGACAGCGCACTCGCGGCGGCGGCGGACCACGGCATCGAGGTCGTCACGGGCCCTGAGCTCCTCACGGGCTCCACCCGCCTCAAGGCGGGCACGGCCCAGAAGCTGGTCCTCAACATGATCTCGACGATCACGATGATCCGGCTCGGCAAGACGTACGGAAACCTCATGGTGGACGTCCGCGCCTCCAACGAGAAGCTCCGCGCCCGCTCGCGCCGCATCGTCGCCCTGGCAACAGGCGCGGAGGACGCGGAGATCGAGACCGCGCTCACGGCAGCGGACGGCGAGGTCAAGACCGCCATCCTCATGATCCTGGCCGAGATCGACGCCCCCACGGCCACCACCCGCCTCACCACCACCAAGGGCCACCTCCGCGCGGCCCTGACCACGTAGGGGGTGTCCGGCGGATCATGCCGCGGTCGCGCCGGTCTGGCACGCACATCTGCGGCGTTGTCGTCAGTTGCCAACGCTCCGCGTTGTCGCCTTCCTCCGCCTTGCAGCTGCACGCACCAGACCACCGCTCACCAGCAGCAAGAACCGCAATGCCAGTCGCAGGCGGCCTGATCCGCC
>NZ_JAFLRJ010000271.1 GCF_017315755.1 Streptomyces beijiangensis | reverse complement strand
CTCCTCGTGCGGGCGCGGCCCCTCGGCCCCGAGCACCTGGCAGGCGTCCTCCAGCGGCCCCTCGATCCAGTCGGCGAGCGCCCCGAAGCCGTCCAGCGACAGCGGCGGGTCGGCGCGCATCTCCTCGATGGTGACCCGGCCGTCCGAGGGAACAGCGAGCACATCGATACGCGTCCCATCGGCGAAGGTCAGCCGAATGTTGAACCAGGGCGGGCCGTCCCCGGCGGTTCCCCCTGGGCCGGAAGTGACGGTGCCGTGGCCCTGCAGCTCCCACACGGGCCACACCGATACTTCGCTGTTCTGGGCATAGCGGTCAGTAGAGTTAAAAAAGGTACTTTCCGTCACATATGTAACTTAACTGGATTGTTCGTACTGCTTGTCACGGCGCGCAGAATGCTCCGGCACAAGGCATCCCGATGCCCCACACCGGTGCGATGCTGGGGACACCCAGCGGGAAGGGGCACCCTCGTGCTTCGTGTCGCCGTCGTCGGTTCGGGCCCCAGCGGGGTCTACACCGCCCAGTCCCTCGTCGAGCAGAGCGCGGTGCCCGGCGTGCGGGTGGACGTACTGGACCGGCTGCCGTGCCCGTACGGGCTGGTGCGCTACGGCGTCGCCCCGGACCACGAGAAGATCAAGTCGCTCCAGAACAATCTGCGGACGGTGCTCGAACACGAGCGGGTGCGCTTCGTCGGCGGCGTCGAGGTGGGCACGGGAGCGCTGACCACCGCGCGGCTGCTCGGTCTGTACCACGCGGTCGTCTACTGCGTGGGCGCCGCGAAGGACCGCAGGCTCGGCATTCCCGGCGAGGAGCTGGAGGGGAGCCACTCGGCCACCGACTTCGTCTCCTGGTACAGCGCCCATCCGGACGCCGCCGCCAACGGCTTTGATCTGGGGGCCCGTTCGGCCGTCGTCATCGGGGTCGGCAACGTGGCCGTCGACGTCGCGAGGATCCTCGCGCGCGGGGCACAGGAGCTGCGGCCCACCGATGTTCCACAGACCGCGCTCGGTGCGCTGGGCGCCAGCCGGGTGCGCGAGGTCCACATGGTCGGCAGGCGCGGCCCGTCGCAAGCGCGGTTCACCACCAAGGAGCTGCGGGAGCTCGGCTCGCTCCCGGACGCGGGCATGCTCGTGGACGAGGCGGAACTGGAGCTGGATCCCGCCTACTCCGATCCGGCGGGTCTGCCCGCGGTGAACCGGCGCAATGTGGCCGTCCTGCGCGAGTGGACCAGTGTGTCGCCGCAGGCGCGGGCGCGCAGCATCCGTCTGCGGTTCTTCCTGCGGCCGGTGGAGCTGCTCGGCGACGACGGGCGAGTGGCCGGCGTGCGGTTCGAGCGGACCGAGCCGGACGGGCTCGGGGGTGTGCGCTCCACCGGCGACTACGAGGAGATCGAGGCCCAGCTGGTGCTGCGGGCCGTCGGCTACCGGGGTGCTCCCCCGGCCGGGCTGCCCTTCGACCCGGCGTCCGGGACTGTTCCGCACACGGCGGGCCGGATGCTGCGGGACGGCGCGGCGGCGCCCGGTGAGTACGTGGCGGGATGGATCAAGCGCGGGCCGACCGGGGTGATCGGCACCAACCGCCCGTGCGCCAAGGAGACGGTGACCTCGCTCCTCGCGGATGCGCCTCTTCTCGTACAGCGGCAGCCGCTCGACGATCCGCTGGACACGATGCGGCGGCTGGGGCTGCGCCCGGTCCAGTGGCCGGGGTGGCTGGCGATCGAAGAGGCGGAGGCCGCGCTGGGTCTCTCGCTGGGCCGTCGGACGGTGAAGATTCCCGACTGGGCAGGGCTGTTGGGGGCCGCGTACGGCGACACCTCGCTGCAACATCCTTGAAATCAACAGATTGTTTAGCAGCTCTACGGTCTCGGGCATGACACCACCGACCCAGACCGCGGTACACCCGGTCGACGAAGTCCCGCCCCCTTCCCAGCTCGCCGCTTTCGGGCTGCAGCATGTGCTCGCCATGTACGCGGGCGCCGTGGCCGTGCCGCTCATCGTCGGCGGCGCCATGAAGCTGTCGCCCGCCGATCTCGCCTATCTGATCACCGCGGATCTGCTGGTCTGCGGTATCGCGACGCTCATCCAGTGCATCGGCTTCTGGCGTTTCGGGATACGGCTGCCGATCGTGCAGGGCTGCACCTTCGCGGCGGTCTCGCCGATGGTGCTGATCGGCACGACGGGCGGCGGACTGCCCGCGATCTACGGTGCGGTGATCGCGGCAGGGCTCGCCATGATGCTGCTCGCACCCGTCTTCGGGAAGCTGCTGCGGTTCTTCCCGCCCCTGGTGACCGGCACGGTGATCCTGATCATCGGCCTCTCCCTGCTGCCGGTCGCGGGCAACTGGGCCGGGGGCGGGGCCGGGGCGAAGGACTTCGGGGAGCCGAAGAACATCGGCCTCGCCGCCTTCGTGCTGGTGGTGGTGCTGGGCGTGCAGCGCTTCGCTCCGGCCGCGCTGAGCCGTATCGCCGTGCTCATCGGGATCGTGGTCGGCGTGGTGGTCGCGATTCCGGCCGGGTTCACCGACTTCGGCGGCGCCGGGGACGCGGACTGGGTCGGCATCAGTACGCCGTTCCACTTCGGGGCGCCGACCTTCCACGCGGCGGCGGTCATCTCGATGCTGGTGGTGGCCCTGGTGACGATGACCGAGACGACGGGCGACTTCATCGCGGTGGGCGAGCTGACGGACCGGCCGGTGGAGCCGGGGGCGCTCGCCGACGGACTGCGGGCGGACGGGCTCTCGACCGTGCTCGGCGGGGTCTTCAACACCTTCCCGTACACCGCGTTCGCCCAGAACGTGGGGCTCGTCGGCATGACGCGCGTACGCAGCCGCTGGGTCGTGGCCACCGCCGGCGGGATCCTCGTCCTGCTCGGTCTGCTGCCCAAGCTCGGCGCGGTGGTCGCCGCCATCCCGGCGCCGGTGCTCGGCGGGGCGGGTCTGGTGATGTTCGGTACGGTCGCGGCCGGCGGGCTGCGCACCCTCACGAAGGTCGACTTCACGGGCAACCACAATCTGACCGTCGTCGCCGTCTCGGTCGCGGTCGGCATGCTGCCGGTGGGCGTGCCGGGTATCTACGCGAAGTTCCCCGACTGGTTCCAGACGGTGATGGACAGCGGGATCAGCGCGGGCTGCCTCACCGCGCTCGTCCTCAATCTGCTCTTCAACCACCTTCCGCAGAAGGGGACTTCAGCTGCCGCCGAGCCGGTCGGCCTGCCCGGAAGCCGCAGCGAGGACACTGTCCAGCAGTTCGGGGAAGAGCGCGTCTAGGTCCTCGCGGCGCAGTCCGTTCATCTTGGCCGTGCCGCGGTAGACCTGCTGGATCACACCGCTCTCGCGGAGCACCCGGAAGTGGTGGGTGGTCGTGGATTTGGTGACCGGGAGCACGAGCTGCGAGCAGGAGAGCTCCTCGTCCGCCGCCGCCAGGTCGCGGACCACGGACAGCCGCATGGGGTCCGCGAGCGCGTGCAGCACGCCCTCCAGGCGGATGTCCTCGCGCGCGGGGTGGGCGAGTTCTCGGGTGCTCGGTGCGGTGGCCACGGACCCATTGTACGAGACCCATCGTAGTTTGACATCTGCCGTACTACGATGGGTATCGTACGAACCGTACCGACGCCTTCCCGAGCCCTGAGCGGAGTCTGCCGTGAGCGCGCTTTTCGAGCCCTGCACCCTGCGGTCCCTGACCATCCCGAACCGGGTGTGGATGCCCCCGATGTGCCAGTACAGCGCGGCTCCTGACGGCGAGTTCGCCGGTGCCCCGCACGACTGGCACTTCGCGCACTACGCGGCACGCGCCGTCGGCGGCACCGGCCTCATCATCGTCGAGGCGAGCGCGGTCAGCCCGGAGGGCCGGATCAGTCCGTACGACCTCGGCATCTGGAACGACACCCAGGTCGAGGCCTTCCGCCGGATCACCCGCTTCCTCAAGGGGCAGGGCACCGTCCCCGGCATCCAGCTCGGTCACGGCGGCCGGAAGGCGTCGACCGACCGGCCCTGGAAGGGCGGGGCGCCGGTCGGGCCCGAGGCGCACGGCTGGCAGCCGCTGGGGCCGAGCGCGCTGGCGTTCGACGCGAAGCACCCCGTTCCCACCGCGCTCACCGTCGAGGGGATACAGGAGATCGTCGGGCAGTTCGCCGACGGGGCACGGCGCGCGCTGGACGCGGGCTTCCAGGTCGCCGAGATCCACGGCGCCCACGGATATCTCGTCGGCGAGTTCCTCTCGCCCCACTCCAACCAGCGCACCGACGAGTACGGCGGCTCCTTCGAGAACCGGACCCGGTTCGCCCTCGAAGTCGTGGACGCCGTACGGGAGGTGTGGCCCGAGGAGCTCCCGCTGTTCTTCCGTATCTCCGCGACCGACTGGCTGGACGACGGCGGCTGGACGGCCGACGACACCGTCCGCTTCGCCTCCCTGCTCAAGGCCCATGGTGTGGACCTGCTGGACACCTCGACCGGCGGCAACGTGGCCGGCGTCCGCATCCCGACCGGCCCCGGCTACCAGGTCCCCTTCGCCGCACGCGTCAAGGCCGAGACCGGGCTGCCCGTCGCCGCCGTCGGCATGATCACCGACCCGGAGCAGGCCGAGAAGATCCTGGCCAACGGCGAAGCGGATGCGGTGCTGCTCGGCCGCGAGCTGCTCCGTAACCCCTCCTGGGCGCGGCAGGCCGCGCGGGAGCTCGGCGCGGACGCACACGTTCCCGACCAGTACCACCGGTCGGTCTAGCCCAGTTCGAGGGTGGTCACGCCGTAGACGCGGTGGCCCGCGACCGGACGGACGGGGCCGGTGTACATCCTCGCCGTCGCGAAGGTCGGCTCCAGACCGAGCGATACGGCCATGGCCACTGCTTCCGGGTTCGATTCCGGTACGTCCATGGCGACGGGGGCGCCCTGGGCCTCCGCCGCCAGGGCGGCAAGCAGTGCCCGGGCGTCGGCCTCGGTGTCGGCGAAGAGCGGGCCGATCCTGTGGGCTTCGCGGGCCGGGCGGATCACGCCGTAACCGGTGAGCCTGCCGTCCACCACCCGGGCGAGAGCCCGGTGGCCCGGCTGGGTCAGCCAGTGGTCCAGGAAGGCCGGGCGGTCCGCCGGGTAGCAGGCGCTGTCGTACGCGAGGAGCACCTGGCGGTCCGTCGCGGCGGCGGGCTCGATGTGCGCGGGCGTGCCTGCGGGGACGGTTCCCACGTAGCGGACCGTGCCGTGGGCCAGGCCGAAGCCCGAGCGGCGGTAGTTGTCCTGCTGTGCGGGTACGCCGTCGAGGCCGACCGTGCGGCTGCCCGCATGGGCGAGTGCGGTTTTCCAGGTGGCCAGGCCGTGGCCGCGCCCTCGGTGGTCCGGATGGACGAGGTAGAAGCCCAGAAAGGCGTAGTCGGGGCTGTAGTTGACCACCGAGACGGCCGAGACGAGCTCGCCGTCGACACGGCCCGTGAAGAAGCCTTCGGGGTCCTGGGCGAAGAAGCTCTCGATGTCGTCCAGGCCCGGGTTCCAGCCCTCGGCCGCCGCCCATGCGACGATCGCCTGCCATTCCTCGGGGGTGGCACGGGCGATGTCGAGTTCTCCGGCGGCCGAGTACGTCATCGATTCCCCTTGTGTCACACGGCTGGGTAGACGTCCAGTCTGCCGCACATGCCGAACCTGCCGTACGAGGCGGGCTGTTCGGCGCGTACCTCTGCCTGCGCGAGGTGCGAAGCATCTCCCTCGGCGAGGCGGTCGAGCTGTTCGCCGGTGGCTGCCGACGCGGCGGCCGCGCCGCGCTCCCACCGCTCGCGCCACTCTGGGATCTTCGGCCGTACGAGCGCGGCCGCCGCCCGGTGGAAGGCGGCCAGGGGCTCCGGGTCTCCCGCCCCGGTCGCCTCGCGCAGCGCGAGGAAGCCCTCGACGGCGAGATCGCGCCGGGCGCGGGCCGCCTTCTCCCGCGTCGCCTCGGGTGCGTCGAGAGGCAGCACGGATGCCGCGCGGTAGGTATCGGAGTCGGTGAGGTGGCGCGGGGGCAGGGTGAGGACGGCGTCGCCCGCCTCGGGGAGGCCGCTGTTCTGCATCAGTACGACCAGACGCAGGTTGTCGTCGTTGATCAGGCGGTGGATGGTGCCCGGCGTGAACCAGACCAGGGCGCCGGGTGACAGGGGTGTCTGCCGGAAGCCCGCGGCCGTGAGGGTCTGGACCGCGCCGCCGCCTCCGGTGACGACGTACCCCTCGGTGCAGGTGAGGTGCAGGTGAGGGGTGCCGCCGCGCAGGCCGTCGGCGGCGGGCCAGTCGTACACGCGGAGGTGCGAGACGGCGACGGAGCCGGGCGGGCCCGCGTGGGTCACCACGGGTGCTCCTTCAGGTAGTCGGTGATCTCGTCGCGTTCCCAGGCGCGGTCGGCGACGACGATCCGGTAGCTGCGGGCGAGGGTGTCGCCGGGGGCCAGGACCAGGTCGTCGTAGAAGGCGAAGGAGGGGGCGACGGCGGCGAACGGGTCGTTGCGTACGAACCAGTGGGCCGGTTGCGCCCCCACACGGTCGTTCTGCGGTGAGTGGACGAAGAGGAGGGTGGCGTGGCCGTCGGCGCCGTCGTGCTCGCCCGAGTAGGCGAGCCAGGGCGCCTGTTGTCCCATCAGACCGGGTCCCTCGTCGTGCGGGGCGAGGATCCTGCCGTCACGGAAGGCGCGCGGACCGCGCCAGAACAGCCCTGTGTAGCCCGCGAGTTCACGCCCTTGCGTGGTGGGGCTGCCGAATACCAGGGGCTCTTCGCGGCGGTTGGTGATCGCACTGGACCAGGTGAGCGCCCAGCTGCCGGTGTCCGCATCGATGTCGTGGACGTCGATACGGCGCGCCTCGTCGGCCCAGTGGTCGCCGTCGTACGGGTGCCAGGTCAGCCGCTCGGCGATGGTGGCACGCCCGTCGGCCGACTCCACCGCGTCGAAGGAGAGGTGCGCCATGGAGCCGACCCGCTCGGGGAGCGGGAGGTAACCGTCCCCGTGGACATAGGTGTTGCCGCCCCAGAGGTTCTGGCCGGAGAGGTGGGAGGCCGTCATCTGCAGGCCCTTGTGCCAGCGGTGGTCGTTGGGGCGGTAGTCGGTGACGGGGTGCCCCGCGAGGGTGCGGATCGGGTGGAGGTACGGCTTCGGCGCCTCCCAGGCGGACTCGGGCCGGTAGACGTACCGCAGCAGTTCGGTGCCGGAGGGGGCCGTGACCGCGATGTGGTCGCCGTGCGCGTGGACGATGCCCGGGTCGCCGCTCATGCCCGTACCTCCTCGGCGGCGGGTGCCCAGCCGGGCGCTCCGCCGTGCAGGGCCGTGTAGTAGGGGTCGCCGGGGCCGATGGTCCCCGCGCGGACCGTGGTGTCGGTGAAGGCCGACTTGTAGAGGGCGGCGATCAGTTCCAGGCTGGTGCGGCCGTCCGCTCCGCTGCTGCGCGGGCGGTGCCCGGCGCGGAGGTCGGCGACGAGGGCGCGCAGCTGGGCGAGGTGCGAGCTGGGGACGTCGGGGCCGAAGTCCCGCCATTCCGCGGCTTGTTCGGCGGTGGCGTCCGGGGCCGGGGTGATCTTCCAGTCCGCGTTGCTGTGTCCGTAGAGGTGGGTCAGTTCCACGGTGGCCTGCTCGCAGTCGATACGGATGCGGCTGACCTCGTCGGGGCTGAGGACGCTGTTCACCACGGTCGCCAGGGCGCCGTTCTCGAACCGTACGAGCGCCGTCGACACGTCCTCGGTCTCGATGTCGTGGACGAGCCGGCCGGCCATCGCCCGCACTTCGGACCACGGGCCGAGCAGGTCCAGGAGGAGGTCCATCTGGTGGATGCCGTGTCCCATGGCGGGTCCGCCGCCCTCGGTCGACCAGCGACCGCGCCACGGGACGGCGTAGTAGGCGGTGTTGCGGTACCAGGTGGTCTGGCAGTGCGCGACGAGCGGCCGGCCGAGGTCCTGGCCGGCGAGCAGCTTCCGTACGTGCTCGGCGCCCGATCCGAAGCGGTGCTGGAAGACGATCGCGGCGTACGGACCGCCCTGGCCCTCCGCCGCTTCGATGGCGTCGAAGTCGGCGAGCGAGGGACAGGGCGGCTTCTCGCACCAGACCCAGGCGCCGGCTCGCAGCGCGGCCAGGGTCTGGTCGCGGTGGAGCGTGGGCGGGGTGCAGATGGTCACGAGGTCGGGCCGCTGCTCGTCGAGCATGAGCTGGAGATCGGTGTACGGGTGCGCGATGCCGTGCTCGCCGCAGAAGGCTTCGACGGCACTCTTGTCGATGTCGACCGCGGCGACGACCTCGATCGGCTGCTCGGCGGCGAGGGCGGCCAGGGCCGGGAGATGAGCCCCTCGGGCTATCGCCCCGGTACCGACGACCGCGACCCGGACGGACCGTTCCTGCTGTGCGCGCGTGGACGTGACAAACACCCCATCAGTGCCGGGGAGAAGCGCCCGCCACCGTCCAGCAAGCGCTTTCTCCAGCGGAAACGTATGGTCCCGCCCGGCGTCGGTCAAGGGTCCCCCGGCAGCCGGCGGCTCAGCCCGCGGTCAGCCGTCGCGGCAGCCAGCGGAGTTGGGCGGCCTCCTGGTACGGGCCGCCGCCCTCATGGTCGTTGAACGTGTAGACCTCGATCTTCTTGTCCTCCACGGGATAGGCGTTGAAGGCGGCGAAGACGGTCGACGGCGGGCAGGTCTGGTCCTCCAGCGCCGTCGAGAAGAGCGCGGGCGCCCGCCCCCTGGCGGCGAAGTGGACTCCGTCGAAGTACGAGAGCGTGCGCTGGACCTCCGCGTCGCGGCCCCGGTGGGTCTTGAGGAAGCGGCCGATCTCGCGGTACGGGTCCTTGTCGGTCAGGGTCGTCGCGCGCGGGAAGTCGCAGAGGAAGGGCACGTCGGGGGCGATCGCCACCAGGTCCGGGACGAGACCGCCCACGGCGAGGGTGATGCCGCCGCCCTGGCTGCCGCCG
>NZ_JAFLRJ010000270.1 GCF_017315755.1 Streptomyces beijiangensis | reverse complement strand
GGCGTCCGCGTACAACCTCGCCTGGTACGGCGGGATGCACCCGGTCTCGTACAGCGTCGTCTCGCCCTATCTGATGGCGGTCATCGGCGTCCGGCCCACGATGATGCTCGCAGGGACCGTCTCCGCGGCTCTGACCGCGCTGATCCTGGTCCGGGTCAAGGCCGTCCGCAATCCCCTCGCCTGCGCGCTCGCCGGCGTCTTCGCCTTCCTCTGCAACGCGCTCTCCGGCCGCGTCACCTTCGGCCTCGGCACGATGTTCGCGCTGGGCGCGGTCGCCGCAGTCTTCTGCTGGCCGCGGCAGTGGCGCGAGAAGCGCTGGGCGAAGGCCTGGGTCGCGGCCCCGCTCGCGGCCCTCGCCACCGCGTCCAGCCCGGTCGCGGGCCTCTACCTCGGGGTCGTCGCCGCCGCGCTCTTCCTCAACAAGCGGCGCCCGGGCGCGTACGCGCTGGGGCTCGCCCCGGTCGCGGTCGTCGCCGCCTCCGCGCTCCTCTTCCCCTTCTCCGGCACCCAGCCGATGTCGATCGGGACGGCCTCGCTGCCCTTCCTGTACGGGGTCCTCGTCTTCTTCCTGGTCCCCAGGGAGTGGAAGACGGTCCGGGTGAGCGCGGCGGTCTACGCGGTAGGGACCCTGCTGACCTGGCTGGTCGACTCCCAGATCGGCTCCAACGTCTCGCGCCTCGCGATGCTCTTCGCGGGAGTGGTGCTGCTGGCGGCCCTGCCGTACACGGCCCCCCGTTCACGCAAGTGGTGGATCGTCCTGATCGCTTTCGCCGGGCTCAACTTCTGGATCGGTTTCAAGGGCGTCGACGACATCATCCGCACCGCCCCCACCGCCTCCTGGACCCGCGAACTGGCCCCGCTGGTGGCCAAGCTCCAGGACGCGGGCGCGGAGAAGGGCCGGGTCGAGGTGGTCCCGGCGAGCAGCCACCGCGAGGCCTCGGCGCTCTCCCCGTACGTCAATCTGGCCCGCGGCTGGAACCGTCAGGCCGACATGGAGCGCAACCCGCTCTTCTACGACGACACCCTGAACTCCCTCAGTTACCGCGCCTGGCTCGACCGCTGGGCCGTCCACTACGTCGTCCTGCCCGCCGGAGCCCCTGACGCCTCGGGCGCGGGGCACGAGGCGAAGCTGGTCGGCGACGGGCTGCCGTATCTGAAGAAGCTCTGGTCCGACGCCAACTGGCAGCTGTTCGCGGTCGTCGGCCCCACGCCGATGGCCGACCCGCCCGGCTCCGTGGAACGCGCGGAGGAGGGCGAGCTGACCATCGACGTGAAGTCGCCTGGCTGGGTGCTGATCCGGATCCCGTACTCGCGCTGGCTCGCCGTGGTCGACGAGAAGGGCAAGAGCCTGCCTTCGCCGAAGCGGGTGGAGGGCACGGACGAGTACCGAAATGTGCACGGCTGTCTGCGCAAGGCGGACAAGGACCTGGAGGGCGACGAGTGGACCCGGCTGCTCGCCCCGAAGGCGGGCGTCTACCGGCTGGCCTCGCCGTATCAGCTGCCGCCGGGCACGGGATGCCCGGAAGAACTGAAGTGACTCACCCCGACACGGGGAAGGCCACGTCGCACACCTCGTCGTCGGGCCCCGCCGCGTCCCAGTCCGCGAAGTAGATCTCCCGGCAGGGCCCGGTCACGGTCAGCCCCTTCTCCTTCACCCACTCCTCGACGGCCTCGAAGGCGGAGAGGATCTGCGGGTAGGCGACCTGGGCCTTGCTGATCCGCACGTACGCGAGCCGCTGCGCGGGCTCGACGCGGGTCGCGGCCCCTGCCTCGGACACCGGTACGCACGCCTCGGCGGGCCCGTCGCTCTCCGGGCCGACCTCGGCGTAGTACGCGACATAGGGCGCGGCGGCGACCCCGCCGTACCCTTCGGCGGCCTGCACGAGCCGCCCGATCGACGCGCCGATCCACTGCGGCAGCTCGTCGGAGTAGAGATGCTTGCGCTCGCAGAGCACGGCCTGCTCGGCTACCTCGACGGTCCTGACCTCGTACATGTTCGCGTCCCTTTCACCCGACAACCGGCCACGGAGATGAGCCACGAGCGCGCGCTGTACGGCGGCCCGCTCCTCGACGCCCGCCCAGTAGGCACCCAGCGCATCGGCGGCCTGCGGCCCCGGCAGCTCCACGACCTCGGCGATCTGCGCGAGCGGCATGTCGACGCGCCGCAGCAGGGCCACGAGCCTGGCCCGCTCCACCTGGCCGGCGCGGTACCACCGGTATCCGGTGACGGCGTCGACACGGGCGGGGGCGAGCAGCCCGAGCCGGTCGTAGAGGCGCAGCGCCTTGTGGGAGAGGCGCGAACGGGCGGCGAAGACCCCGATGGTCAGCAGTTCGGTGTCGTCCGGGAGTCCGGTGTGGTCCGGGCGGGCGTTCATGGGCTCATCCTCCGCTCCGATCGTGGCGTCTGCCCTTGGGGCAGGGTCAACGCGTCCCGGCGGCGAGCAGTCCTCCCGTAAGCGACCTTCGGCCGCTTGTCCGCTCGAAGTCCGCGCCGAAGGCCGTGGTCACGCCGTCACCATGTCCATGAAGGCGAAGAGCTTCGCCAGCGTCCGCGCGACCTGCTCGTCCAGCGTCAGCGTCTCCTCGAAGCGCGCACCCGGCGGAAGGTCCTTCTTGCCGCGCAGATACAGCGAGCAGGCAAGATCGGCGCAGAGATAGAGCCCCACCGAGTTCCCGTCCCGCCCGGCCTGCCCCGCCTTGGGTGCGGTCATCAGGGCGACGCCGCTCCTGGGGTGCGTGGTCAGGCAGAGCGAGCACATCGACCGCTGCTGGAACTGCCCGCGCTGTCGCGCCGGATAGCGCAGCGCCAGCCCCACCAGCTCCCCGTCCCGCTCCACGACGAGATAGCTCCGCTCGGGTGCCGACAGGTCGCGCCACCCGAGGAAGTCCAGGTCGCCCCAGGGCTGCTCGTCCAGCTCCCGCGGTACGGACAGCCGCTTGGCCTCCCCCTTCGAACAGTTCACGAAGGACGCACGGATCTCCTGCTCACTTACCGGTCTCATGCTCAGTACGCTAACTTTGCCTAGTGGTCCTAGGCAAATGCTTATAGCCACTAGTTTTTGTACGGATGCTTGGTACGGACGGAGAGAGCGCATGGCCCGAGCAGGACTGACCCCCGACCGCATCACCCTGGCGGCCGCCGACCTGGCCGACGAGATCGGCTTCGACAAGGTCACCCTCTCCGCGCTGGCCCGCGGTTTCGGCGTCAAGGACGCCAGCCTCTACTCGCACATCAAGAACCTCGCGGACCTGCGCACCCGGGTCGCGGCCCTGGCCGGCCGCGAAGTGCACGAGCGGCTGGCGGCGGCGGTCGCGGGGCGCGCGGGCAAGGACGCGCTGACCGCCTTCGCGAACACGTACCGCGACTTCGCGCAGGAGCACCCCGGCCGGTACGCGGCGACCCAGATCCAGATCCAGCTCGACGCGTCCGCCTTCGACACCCCCGAGATCCGCCGCGCCATCGAGACCCCGTACGCGATGCTCCGCGCCTATGGCCTCTCCGAGCCCGACCTCACCGACGCGGTACGCCTCCTGCGCGCCACCTTCCACGGCTACTTCCAGCTGGAGGCGACCGGCGGCTTCAACCACCCGCGCGACACGACCGCTTCCTGGAACCGCACGATCGACGCCCTGCACTCGCTCCTGGAGAACTGGCCCCACTCATGACCCTGCGTTGACAGAGAAATGAGAGGCTCTTGGGGCAGGAGTGCAGTTGCCTTGGGCTCCCTTTGACCCGTCCTCCCTAGGCTCTTGAGGAGGTCTGCAGTCAACGGGGTAACGGGGCGGGACACATGGCGCAAGGCTTCCAGGTCGACCCGGACGCGATACTGAAGTACGCGATCGCGGGGGAACGACAGCACGTGCGAATACCGGGCATCGCCTCCGCGCTGGGCGGCGTCGACGTCCCCTGGGGCGCGTTCGGCAAGTTGCCCGACTCCGACGAACTGCACGCCTCCTACCGGGATCACGCCGCCGCCTCCGCGCAGAACGTGCAGGATCTGCTGGGCGTGATGGAGACAGTCGTCGAGAACCTCCGTACCACCGCCGGGAATTACTTCGCTGTCGAGGACGTGACCAGCGAGACGTTCGGCGGAGGTACTCAGGCATGAGCGGGTCCGCGGCAAGTGCGTACGGATGGGTCCGGCAGGAGACCGCGCAGCTCCTTCCCGTACCCGACGTCCAGAGCAATCCCGAGCACGGCCTCGACGCCGGTCTCGACGACGCCATCAAGTGGTTCCTGGAGAAGGTGGGCCTCCTCGACGAACTCGAGAAGGTCACCGGCATGCCCACCCAGCTGACCGACGCGGCCCACGAGTGGACCGCCCAGGGCAAAGCGATGCTGGCCGTCGCCGACGGACTCCGCTCGGCGGCCACCGCCCTGCCCACCGCCTGGGAGGGCGACACCTCGGAGGCCTTCGGGCACTCCATGGGGAAGATCGTCGAGGCGATCGAGGGCACCGGCAAAGAGATGGGCCAGACGGCGTCGATCCTCAGCCGGGCCGCGGCGGAGTGCAAGCTCGCCGAGGACACGATCATCGGGATCATCCGGGAGGCGATCGAGTGGGCGGCGATGACGCTCGCCGCGATGGTCGTCACCGACATCCTCACGCTGGGGCTGGCCACCTTGGTGGACGGCCTGGTCGCGGAGGCGGAGGTCGCGGTTTTCGTGGCCAGGGTGGCGAGGGTGTCGGAGAAGCTCGCCAAGGCTCTGGAAGACCTCATGAAGACGATCAAGGACTTCAAGAAGGGTGAGAAGACCTTCAAGGAGCTGCGGGGGGCTGTCGCGGCGGTCCGCAAGCTCGGCAGCCTCAGGAATGGCTTGTCGGGGAAGGAGAAGTGGACGCATTACGCCGCGGGGAGCCAATTCAAGAAGCATGTGATCGCGCCCTTGGTGAACGCGGCCACCGGCCTCCCCGAAGTCAGCTTGACGGATCCGGTCAAAGAAGGCGGAAGCTTCCTCGCGGACGCGTACGGCCGCGACGGGAAACCCGTGGCGCCGGAGCCGTACCGCGTGAACCAGCGGAGTATCGAAGAGGACTTCGGGTGATCGCCCGTCGTATGAAGAGGGCTGACGCATGACCCACCCGTATCCGGAGCGCCTCCAGCAAGAGGGAGCGCAGCTCGCAGAGCACAGCCGGGGGTTCCTCCTGCCCGGTGAATCGCTTGTGGCTGCCTTCGGCATGCGGTTGGACCAGTTCGTCCCCGAGGTCCTCCCGAGGCGCTATCGCACGCCGAAGCCGGAAGCGGACGCGGCGGCGCGGCTCAAAGGCGGCTGGAGGCTCCTCAACCCGGTGATCTGGGTCATGTACGTGGTGAGTGTTCCGGCCGGCCTGGGTGAGGCGGCATGCTCAGGCACCTGGCGCGGAATCCGGCGCCTGTTCCGTGGGAAGGTCTGGCACGGCGGCTGGGAAAGCGGCGCGGGGCACTTCGTCCGGGCGGTCCGTACCGGCCCTTCGTACTCATCGGGCCACGGTCACAAGAGTTACGTCCTCACCGTCACGGACCGCCGGCTTCTCCTGCTGACCACGTCATCCACTGTCCTGCCCCGCCCGGCCCAACTTCTCGGCGAACTCCCGCGCGGTCAGTTCGCCCGCCGCCGCGCATCCCACCCGCCCCGCCACAAGGACCGCGTGGACATCGCGTTCACCGACGGCTCCTGGGTGGCGCTGGAGGCGGAACGCCGTATCCAGGTCGAGCAGATCGCGTCCCTGCTCGGCTGAGGGGGACCGGCTCGAAAGCTCCGGCCCCCCTCGTACCGCTCACGCGCCGAACGCCGTGTCCCGCGCCCGCTTCTCCCACGCGGCCACCTGCTCCCCGACCTGCTCCAGGTGCCCGAGCACCGCGTCCACCCCGTCGTTCCCGAGCGGCAGATGCAGCGGCGTCTCGTCCGCCTCCAGCGCCGCGACGATCAGCGCCACACCCTTCGCCGGGTCGCCGGGCTGGTCGCCGTCACCGGCGGCGACCATGGCTCGCGTCGCTCCCACCGTGTTCGCGTAGTCCGCCAGCTCGTCCCCGCTCGCCGTGGTGTTTCCCATCAGTGCGGTACGGAATGCTCCCGGCTCCACGACCAGCACCTTGATCCCCAGCGGCCCGACCTCGTCGGCCAGCGCCTCGGACATCCCCTCCAGTGCGAACTTGGTGCCGCTGTAGGCCGAGAAACCGGCGAACGACATCTGCCCGCCCATGCTGCTCATCTGCACGATCGCCCCGGACCGCCGCTCGCGCATCCCCGGCAGCACGGCCCGCACCAGCGCGGCGGGTCCGAAGACCTGCACGTCGAAGAGGGAGCGCAGCTCGTCGTCGCCGGTCTCCTCGAAGGCCCCGACGTGCCCGCGCCCCGCGTTGTTGACCAGGACGTCGATCCGCCCGTGCCGCTCCACCACATCCTGTACGGCGGCCTCGATCGCGGCCGTGTCCGTCACGTCGAGCCGCAGCGCCTCCACCTGGTCGGGATGGGCGGCGACGAGATCGTCCAGCGCTTCCGCGCGCCGGGCCGCGGCAACCGCCACATCACCCGCGGCCACCGCCGCCTCCACGAACGCCCGCCCGAAGCCGCTGTTCGCACCGGTGATGAGCCAGACCTTGTTCATATCGGCATCCTCTTCATTCGTAGGGCCCTGCCTGCGTTCTGCTGACATCAACAACCATGTACCGCCTACCGGTTGCCCGTCCAAGACCCGTTGTGATAGCTGATGGTTATGACCACCACAGACGTGCACGGCCGGGAGCTCCGCTATTTCGTCACCGTCGCCGAGGAACTGCACTTCACCCGCGCCGCCGAGCGCCTGTATGTCTCGCAGCCCGCCCTCAGCAAGCAGATACGGGCACTGGAGCGGCAGTTGGGCGGTCCGCTCTTCGTACGGGACCGCCACGGCGTCACACTCACCCCGACCGGCACGGCCCTGCTGCCCCACGCCCGCCGGATGCTCGCGGTCTGGGACGAAGGCAGGTCGGCGGTGGAGCGCTCCCTGGCCGACCAGCGCACGACGCTCACCATCGGCATGAGCACCAGCCCCGGCCGCGGCGGCCTGCTCCCCGCGATCCGCTCCCGCTTCACGGCGGCCCATCCGAACGCCAACATCCGTCTGCGCCAGATCAGTTGGGAGGACCCCACGGCCGGCCTGGCGGACGCCTCCACCGACGTGGCCTTCGTCTGGCTCCCGCTCCCCGACGAACACCGCTACACCTGCACGGTCCTGGCGGAGGAGCCCCGCCTCCTGGCCCTGCCCGAAACGCACCCCCTGGCGTCCCGCCCCGAGATCGACTTCGCGCGGGACCTCCTCGACGAGCCCTTCCTGGCACTCCCCGACAGCGCGGGTCCCCTGCACGACTACTGGCTGGCCACGGACTCCCGCGGCGGCGTCCCGCCCCGTATCGGCGCGGAGGTGGCGAGCACGGAGGAGACGTACGAAGCCCTGGTCGCAGGCCTCGGCGTAGTCCTGGTGGCGACCGGGAACGCCCCGCTCATCACCCTCGGCGGAGTCGTCACACGCCCCGTACTCGGCATCGAACCCAGCCGTTATGTCCTGGCCCACCGCACCGACGACCACCGCCCCCTGCCGCATGCCTACGCACGGGCCTGCCGCCAGGTCGCCGGGTCGAATTCCGTCACCGGCGGCGGGAAAACCGCATGAGACGGCCGCCGGGAGCCAGGCGGCGCACTGAGGGGGCCGGGGGCCGCGCGGACAGCTCGTTCGCGGTTGATCGACCCACTTCCCTGCGGTAGCAATACCCCATGATGCGCGGCAAAAGGATCGGGCTACGGGCCCGGCACGAAACAGACGTCCCGATATTCCAGGCGGAGCTCTACAACGACGTGGTGACCCGATCCGGCGCCGACAGCCGCCCCTGGCGGCCGGTGACGCCCAAGGCGGCGGAGGCGGCCGAACCCCCGGACGCGGATACGGCGACGCTCTTCACCGTCGTGGAACTCGACGATGCGCAGACGCTGCTCGGCGAGGCGCTGCTCTGGGGCATCGACACCCACAACAGGACGGCCCACCTGGGCATTTCACTCCTCCCCACCGCCCGCGGCCGAGGTTTCGGCACGGACGTCGTGCGTCTGCTGTGCGAGTACGGCTTCGAAGTACGCGGCCTGCACCGCCTCCAGGTGGAGACCCTCGCCGACAACGCCTCGATGATCGCGGCGGCGATGAAGGCGGGGTTCACGGTCGACGGCACGCTGCGCAAGTCGGCCTGGGTCTACGGCGCGTTCGCCGACGAGGTGATCCTGGGCCTCCTGGCCGAGGAATGGAGGCCGCGGCCGAAGGCGTAACCCGGCGGCGGTGCGCACTGTTGGGCGGACGTGGAAATCTGGCTGCTCAACAGCTTCGGCACGTTCGCCCTGTCCGTACTCATCTGCGGAGGCGTGATGTCCGTCGCCGTGGCCGGCACGCTGCTGGTGCGGCGGCGCCTCCCGAGGGTGACCGCGGGCAAGTACAACGACATGATCGGCGTCGTGCTCGGCATGTACGCCGCGATCTACGGCATCATCCTGGCCTTCGTCGTCGTGGCGGAGTGGGAGGGCCTGAACCAGGCCGGCACCAATGTCGCGGCCGAGGCGAGCCAGACGGCCGAGGTCGTACGCGAAGCCGCCGCGTTCCCGCCGGAGCAGCAGCAGCGGGTGAACGCGGCGATGGGTGCGTACGTCAGGGCGGTCGTGGACAAGCAGTGGCCGCGGATGCGCGACGGCGACCCGGACCCGAACCTCACCAACCCCGAGGTCACGGCCGTGTACAAGGTGTTCCAGGACTACGAACCGCGGACCGAGGCGGAGAAGACGTACTACGCCCAGTCGGTGGGAACGCTGGCCGACATCGCCTCCGCCCGCCGCACGCGCCTGGCCCAGGCCGAGCAGGAACTCCCGCCGCTGCTGATCGTGCTCGTGTACGGCGGCGCGATCGTGATGCTGCCGCTGACCTTCCTCTATGGCATCGAGGGCCTGCGCGCCCAGTTCATGTTCGTGGTGGCGGTGGCGGCCCTGATCGGGGTGAGCCTGCTGCTGTGTCTGACGCTGGACCATCCGTTCGCCGGCGCGCTCTCGGTCACGCCACAGCCGTTCAAGGAGGGCGTGCTCGCACAGTTCTGGCAGTAGGAGCGGCTCAGCGGCTCAGCGGGGCCCGGCGAGCAGCGAGTTGATCTCCGGGAAGGCGATGGCGTCGGCGAGGGAGTCGTACGTACCGTCGCCGAAGAGGTCACGGGCGGCGCGCTGGGCGGCTGCATAGGCGGCCTGCGCCACACCGGATCCGAGGCTGACACGGGCCACCCCGAGGGTGCCGAGCTCGGCGACGGACGGGGAACCCGGCCCGGCCATGATGTTGAGAGGTACGGAAATGCCTTCGACCAGTGCGGTGATGGTGGCGATGTCGGCCACACCGGGAACGAAGATGCCATCGGCGCCGGCGTCGACGTACTGCTGTGCCCGGTCGAGGGTGTCCTTGAGACGGGTGCTTTCCTCGCCGAGCCCGAACAGATAGGTGTCGATACGAGCGTTGACGAAGAGCTCACCCTCCGTCCGCTCAACAGCAGCTCGCGCAGCGCCGATCCGCGCGACGAGCTCACCGGGAGGCCGGGCGCCGTCCTCGATGTTGACCCCGGCGGCCCCGGCGGCGATCACCCCGGCGATGGTCTCGGCGACACCGTCCGCGTCCTGCCCGTACCCGCCCTCGATATCGGCGGTGACGGGAACACCGACAGCGGCGACAATGCGCCCCACAAGATCCAATGCCCGCTCCCGCGACAGGACGTCACCATCGGGAGCCCCCAACGACCAGGCGACACCGGCACTGGTGGTGGCGATGGCGGAAGCCCCGGCGGCCTCGATGACACGCGCGCTCGCGACATCCCAGGCGTTGGCGAGAGCCAGGGGTGCGGCGGGGTCGTGCAGGGAACGGAGGAGGCGGGCGTGCTCGGCCTGCGAGTTGGTCATGCAGGGGATTCAAGCCTCAGCCGAAGGCCGGTGTCTGGCGAAAATCCGACACTGACGTCCATCGCCCCTACTCGCCGGTCACGCCGTCGATGAGCTCGCGTGCGACGTCGAGCTGCCCGACGTGCCGGGCGTACTCCTGAAGCAGATGAAACAGGATCCGCCCGAGCGAGGGAGCCTGCTCCAACGTGGCGAACCGCCCCCCGACCCGAGCGACCTCACCAAGATCGGCATGCTCGGCCAAGGCCCGCGCCTGCCGCACTTCCTCAAGGTAGACGCCCATGACGTCGGCGCTCTTCTCCCCGTCCGCCACCCGCCACTCCTCCTCGTCCCCACCGGCCGGATAGGCGAGCACCTCCTCGGCGGCGAACCCCCAGCGCATCCAACGCCGTTCGACCCACCCCAGATGCCGCACCAGCCCGAGCGGGGACCAGCCCAGCGGTTGGACCGGGGTACGGAGCTGCGCATCGGAGAGCCCGGAGATCTTGCGGAGCAGGGCGTCGCGGTACCAGTCCAGATACCCCAGGACAAGATCGCGCGGATCCGAGACCCCCACACCGGGCCCGTCCAGCGGGGCGGGCACTCGCTCGGACGTCAGATGCGCTTGAGCCTCTCGGTCTTCACCCATGCCCTCGACGGTAGTCCGGTGCACCGACAATCAATCGTCGGGCACGAGATCACTCGGCCGGGGACCGTACCTAGGCCGCAGGAATGTAGTCGGCGGGCGCAGCCGCGGCCCACTGGATGAGCAGCTGCTCGTAGACGTCCGCAGAGAGTTCGTTGGCCTCGACGAGGGCACGGATCTGGTTGTTGGTCGAGTCGGCGTCCAAGCGTGCGTGCCCGGACTGGTGCGAGGCGGAAGGCATACGGACGACAGTACGGGCGGGCACTGACAACGGCACCCGGATATGCCGCAGCCCTGGTCAGCCGACGGGCACCACAGCGTGAGTGAATGGTGGCCATGCTCCTGGACTTCACGCACGATCACGACGGTGAACGGCTCCGCGGTGTGTACGGCGGTGACCCTTCCGGGGTCACCGCCGTGGTGCTGCATGGCGCGGGCACCAGCAGCATGGAGCGGCTTCTGCCGCTGGTGCGGGAGTTCGTGGCCCAGGGCTGTCGGGGGATCGCGTTCGACTTCTCGGGTCAGGGCGAAAGCACCGGCAAAACCTCCGAGTTGAGCCTGCGGCGACGGTTCGAGCAGGCCGTTGCGGTGATCGACACGTACGCGGGGACCGATGGGCCGCTGGTCCTGGTGGGGTTCAGTATGAGCGGCCAGACGGTCGCGGATCTCGCCCGTCACTACGGGGACCGGGTGGCCGCGCTGGGGCTGTGCGCGCCCGCCGTATACGCGGCCGAGGCGTGGGACGTTCCCTTCGGCGAGGGCAACGGCCGGTTCAGCGGCATCATCCGCCGACCGGACAGCTGGCGGGAGGCGCCCGCCCTGAAGGCGCTTCGGGCGTACGAGGGCCGGGCGGTGCTCGCCGTGCCGGGCGCGGACGCGGTGATCCCGCCCGCGGTGACCGAGGCCGTTCAGGACGCGCTGGCCGCGCGCCCCCAGTACACGCGATTCGCGCTTCCGGATGCGCAGCATCATCTGGGGTTGTGGTTCCGCGATCACGTCGACGACCGTCGGCATTTCGTGGAGGCGGTACTGACGGGCGTCGAGGACCGGGGCTGGTCGGCCACAGCCGCTCGGTCACCGACTCCCCCCTCCTGTACGGCGGTTGGAGCTCCCAGATGCGCCGGCTGACGCTCGACGACGGCACTGACCTGGTGCAACGTACCTTCGTGAAGCCTTTCTTCCGCCACCACGGGCCCGGCCTCCTGGCCCGCGAGGCTTCCGTCCTGGCGCTGCTCGCCGAGCAGGACGGCATACCCGCGCCCGTACGAACCATGGACATCTCCGGAACGCGTCCGCACCCCCGACGCGGCGAAGCCGGCCGGACCGTGGCGTGAGCTGGGACGGGACGATCTGACGGCCACGGTGCTTGCGGAACGGCTGGAGGCGTACGCGGCCGGACTCCTGAAGCGGTACGGCTGAGACCCCGGCACCTCGGTCGGAGCCCCGTGAACAGACGTACCGTGTGCACTGAACAGGACACCGGCCCACCACGTTGCGGGACTCCCACACCATGATCCTCCCCAGAGTGCGCGACCCCCGCTTCACCACCATCCGCCGTGGGGGGACGCTCACGGACTCCGGCCATCGGCTCCTGGCCGTGTGGGCTGCCGCGTGCGCGGAGCACGTTCTGCCTCTCTTCGAGTCGGTGCGGCCCTCGGACCCGCGGCCCCGCGAGGCGATCGAGCAGATTCGGGCATGGGCGCGCGGCG
This sequence comes from Streptomyces beijiangensis, assembly GCF_017315755.1. Taxonomy (GTDB): domain Bacteria; phylum Actinomycetota; class Actinomycetes; order Streptomycetales; family Streptomycetaceae; genus Streptomyces; species Streptomyces beijiangensis. The sequence goes on along the minus strand of NZ_JAFLRJ010000270.1, from coordinate 4,749 downwards.
AGATCAAGATGTCCCAGTCCCGGGCGGCGGGTGGCCACGCCATGGCCGCGGCGAGAGCGTTGAGCGGAGGCGCCAGGTTCGCCGCATACGCCGCCGGTCAGGCGGCAGTGGTGGCGCATGTCGCCGCACATGAGCTCGGTGCTGCGGCGTACGCGATCAAGGCCGTGCGTGCGGCCGCTCCCGGGCGGGTGGCGGATGAGAACGCCGGCAGACTCGAGTGCCGTTGGCAGCGCGAACAGCTCCCGGATGCGATTCGCGAACTCGTCATGGATGATCAGCGGTTGCGCAACGAGATCTGCTGGTCGGTCTTCGCGGTGTGAAGAGGTGTTGCCCTGACGGTGATGTGTGCGGGGGAGCCGTACGTGTCGAGCGGGTCGGGCGACCGGTCGTACGCGACCGTGAACACCCGCCGTACGTCACCGAATCGGTCGGTGTACGTCTCGCCGGACGGGCCGGTGCGCTTCGGTTCGGCCGTGACGTCATAGGTCCGGAGGAAGTCCGCGACGGATGAGTCGATACTGTCGCCGACCTCGTAACGGAGCACGGCGGCGCCGTCCTTCCCGGTCTTCGCGTACGTCGGAACGTAGAAGCGCATCTCGGGGTGATGCTGGTCGTGGTGCATCCCCGCCTTGCGCTCCACGGCCTCCTCCGCCCCCTCGCGCGCCGGAGCGAGGAGGGAGACAGCGGCCCAGACGGCCACCGCGACGATCCACGCCACGCATACGGCCAGGAACCAGAGCAGCGCCTTCCGCCGGCGGGGGCTGGTGCTCACCCGTTCCATGTGTGCACTTTGCTCTGCCCGCCCATGTCGTACTCCTTGGCCTGTCCCGACTGATGGAGCCTTGCCATTTCGGCATCCGACACATTGCCCATCGCCGGGACCGGGGTCCCCTTCTGCGCGTCCCAGTTGTAGCGGTCGTACACATGCGTCTCGTACCGGATCGTTGTCTTGGGCTCGCCGTCCGGACCCGGGACGACCTCCACCTGGGCGATCGTGTTGTAGTGGAAGGAACCGACCGCGTGATACCAGTCGGGGTCCTCCGAGGCGGTCGCGCCCTGCCAGCCGGTCTGCTGGACCAGCTTCACCGGCTTTCCGGTGCGCTCGTACTCGGCGAGAGCCTGCGCCTTCCAGCCGTCGGCGTTCGCCCCCACCTGTGCGTCGACGGTCTTCTGCACATCCGGGAGGTCGTCGAGCATGGTGTCCACATCGATGTCCAGCGGTTCACCGGTGTTCGACAGGTAGTGCAGCATGTTCTTCGCCGACTGGGGGCCGCCGAGCACCGCGGGGGAGCCCATGGCGTACAGGCCCATCTTGTTCTTGATGGCACGGTCCTCGTCGGTGGCCTCGCGGCTGTCGTAGCTGCCGGAACCTTCGTCGGGCGCGGGCGGGGGGAGCAGCACTCCTCCCTGACCGGAGAACACGCGGTTCAGATCCCCCGCGCCCTCGGTGTCGGCCTTGACGGCGGACTCGGTGTGGTCGTCCAGCACGCTGTACGCCACGGCCTTCTTGATCCGTTCAAGCTCGTAGCCGGTGTGCTCATTGACGTCGGCGGCGTAGCTGAGAGCTGCCGTCGCGCGCGTACGGAGGGTCTCGGCGTCCTCCTGATCCTGCCGGGCCGCGCCCGCGCTGTCCGGGTCGTTGTGCGGATAGTTCCGGTCGGGGACGGTGACACTGCCGTCGTCGTGCAAGGTCAGGTGCTGCGACTTCGCCATCTCGGTGGCCTCGTCGAGCCAGGTGCCGGCGAGCTTGAACCCACTGTGTGCCGCGTCGAGTGTGGCTGCGGCTGCTTTCGACTCACGGTTGGCGATGGTCAGTTCGTCGAGCATGACGGCGAGTTGAACCCGGGCGGTCATCGCGACCGCGCCCTGCCAGACGAAGGGCATCTTGAGGAGGACGTTCTCGACGTGGCCCCGTGCCTCCATGGCCGCAGCCGCCAGGTCGGTCCACTCCGTCGCCGCCCGCACCCACGCCTCCGGGCGCACATTGTCCAGTTCGGGGACGGTGATGTGCTGCCGCGCCACGGCATCGGGATGTGAGCTCTTCTCCCCGTCCGGGCGATCACTGAGCGACGCCATCACGCACCCCTCTCGGACGAGGCGAGGATGGCCTGGAAGTCCTGCGCCGTACGGAATTCCTGCGTCGTGTAGTTCGTGTGCGTCTGGCGCAACTTGTCGGCCAGCGAACGGCATTGCTTGGCGAGGCGCGTGATTTCCGCGTCCCAGTCGCTCGTTGTGCTCTGGAGCATGCGCCCGCTGTCGAGCATGGAGTGCATGCGGGCCGTGGCGTCGGACTCAGACAGGCCCTTGTCGGCCTTTTCGAGGATGAGCGCGGCCAGATCCAACTCGTCCGCCATCTTGCCCAGTTCGGTGCTGTCCACGCCGTAGCCGCCCCCGCCGTCGGGCTCCGCCTGCATGGGCCCGACGTCTGCATCGCCGCCCGGACCGGCGCCGGCCGCCATGGTCCGGATGCCGCCGTTGTTGAAACCGGGGTCGGGGTTCGCGTCGGGCGGGTCCAGTTGGTGGGCGATCCGCGGGTCGGGCCCGGTGTTCGGCGCGGATATCGGTGCTACGGAATCAGACTCGGAACGCACAGCTTCCCCCTGTACCCACGCGTGCCCGCTGCAGGGCAGCACGATTCTGCGACGTGATGGTCACTTGTCACCGGACCCTAGCTGCTTACGCCGGCTGGTGTCGGTGACCTCGGATAGCGTGCCGGGATGGGAAAGACTGTCACGTATCTGGAGATGACCGATCACAGAGACCTGAAGCCCGGCCGGTCCGTGCCCGCGTTGGAACTTCGGCGCGAGGAGGGGCTGTCGGAGCTGGCGCGGTCGGTGGCGGCCCGGGTCGGTGCGGCCTATGGATGGCGCAGTTCGACGCGTTCCGACCAGGAGTGGCAGGAGTTGGCGCGGGCGCATCCGCACTGCCAGTACTGGCTGATCAGGATGGCAGGCGAGACAGCTGGAATCGTCGCGCTGGAGCCTCAGCCCGGTGGGGATGTGGAGATCCGTACCTTCGGACTTCTGCCGGAGCACGTCGGCCAGGGGCTCGGCGGCCACGCCCTGACGCTGGCAGTTGAACAGGCCTGGGCGACACGGCCGTTGGAGGCGGAGTCCGTCCGCAGGGTGTATCTGCACACCAACTCGAACGACCATCCGAGCGCACTGCTCAACTACCGGAGCCGGGGCCTGCGGGTGTACCGCACCGAGGTCGATGGTCGATGAGTAGCGTGCACGCCCTGGGCCGGACGGCTTGGTGATCAGTCGGCTGGTGGCGGGTCGATCCCGAGGACCGGCAGGCAGTCACCGACCGCGACGAGTTCGATGTCACCGCGCCGCCGTTCGGTCCACTGCTCGCGGGTCAGCCGCCATTGCCTGATCTTTGCCGCCTCGCCGCGGCGGGTGTCCCAGGTGACGCCGTTGGGCACGTACCCCAGGGCTTGGGATACGCGGTTCGATGCGTGGTTGTCGAAGAAGGCGTCGCTGCCCGCCTCCCGGGCCCCCAGCCCGTCGAAGGCCAGATGGCAGCACCGTCTGCCGCATCTCCTTGCCCAGGCCGCGGCCCCGTACGTCCGGACTGAGCCAGAAAAAGGTGGTGACCGTACCGAACGAGGCGAAGTCGGTGCCGGTCAGATCCTGCGTGCCCACCGGCTCGCCGTCGACGACCACGACGAAGTACAGGCGCCAGGAGCTGGCGCTGACCCGGCCCCGGCCGCGCTCCGGGCTGTCTTTGTAGAGGGACATCGGATCGTCGAAGGGCCACGGGGGCTGTATTCGCCATGATCCGTCCCACGGCCTGGGCCGGAAGCCGCAGCAGGACATGAAGAAGGCCCGAGTCTCCGGCTTCCCACCGGCTGACTTGGGCCTTCTACGTGTTCCGCTCTCTGTGCCCCCGGCAGGATTCGAACCNNCACGGACAGACTAACCGATGGGGATGGGCCGGTGGCCACCCATTACCCGGGAGCGCGTCCCGTCCCCGGCGTGCGTGTCATACGGGGTGCCAGTCCGCGCCCTCTCCCTGCGGGTCCGGTACGACGCGGCCGAAGACCACGTCCGCGAAGTGGATGCCGAAGCCCCGTGTGTCCGGGCGCTGGAGTTCCGCGATCAGGCGGCGGCGATGGCGTTCCGACTGGGACGGATCGGTGTCCGGGACCGTGAACCACTCCGGGTGTCTGACTTGTAGCGGGGAGTGCAGTGCGTCGCCGAAGGCGAGCAGGCGTTCGCCGCGGGAGGTGATCGCGAAGCCGGTGTGGCCCTCGGTGTGGCCGGGCAGCGCCAGGGCCTGTACGCCGGGGAAGACCTCCTCGCCGGGGGTGACCAGGTGCATGCGGGCCTCCAGGGTCGCTTCCGCTCCGGGGGGCAGGTCGTGCCGGTTCTCCCATTCGCTCTTGGGTACCGCGAACGTGGCCCTGGTGAAGACCGGCGGCTCCTTGCACGCCCAGCCGATGTGGTCGGCGTGCAGGTGCGTGAAGGCCACCACGTCGATCTCGTCGGGGCGCGGGCCCAGCTTCGCCAGGTTGTCCAGGAGCGAGCCGCCGTGGATCGCTCCGATGTACACGCGGCTGGCCCGAGCAGCACCCCGGCTCCGCCCTCACCCCGGTCTCCGCCGCGGCACTGCTCACGTACGTGGTGGCCGGCTTCGAGGCCACCACGTCCACCCGGGGCGCCCTGCGGGACGCTGCGGGCGACGACCCCAGGGACGAGCTGGTGCGGGCCCTGGACGCCCTGGGCGCGCTCGCCTCACCCGGCA